>DAOOHL010000065.1:0-11979 GCA_035416185.1 Propionibacteriaceae bacterium
TCGAAGAACCGCAGCGGCAGCTCTCGGTAGGACCGTCCGCGCGACTGGAAGATCAGGTTGTGCATCGGGCAGTTCATCGCCTTGAGCCGGTACATCGCGCCGTCGTCATCGATCGGCGGGAACATGCCGTCGGCGTAGTACGGCAGGTGGCCGGAGGTGTAGAACAGGTCCTCCTTGGCGATGTGGGGCGTGCCGACGTAGAGGAAGCCGTTGTCGATGTGGGCCTGGCGGACGTAGTCCTCCATCTCCTTCTTGACGACCCCGCCCTTGGGGTGGAACAGCGGTAGTCCCGGGCCCACCATCTCGTTGAAGCTGAACAGGTCGAGCTCGGCGCCCAGCTTGCGATGGTCACGCTTGGCCGCCTCGGCCATGCGGTACTCGTACGCGTCGAGGTCATCGCGGGTGGCCCAGGCGGTGCCGTACAGCCGCTGCAGCTGGGCGTTGGCCTGGTTGCCGCGCCAGTAGGCGGCACTGGAGCGGGTGAGGGCGTAGGCCTTCAGGTAGCCGGTGTGGGGCACGTGTGGGCCGCGGCAGAGGTCCTTCCAGGCGACCTCTCCCGTGCGGCGCACGTTGTCGTAGATGGTCAGTTCGCCAGCGCCCACCTCGACCGACGAGCCGTCATCGGCGCTGGCTGAGCCCTTGAGTCCGATCAGCTCGAGCTTGTACGGCTCGTTCGCGAGCTCTTCGCGGGCCTCCTCGTCACTCACGACGCGGCGGACGAACTTCTGTCGCTCCTTCACGATGCGCTGCATCGACTTCTCCAGCGACTTGAGGTCGTCGGGGGTGAACGGCTCGGCCACGTCGAAGTCGTAGTAGAACCCGTCGGTGATGGGCGGACCGATGCCGAGCTTGGCGTCAGCCCTGAGCGACTGGACAGCCTGGGCCGCAACATGGGCGCAACTGTGGCGGATGATCGCCAGGCCCTCGTCGGAGGTCATCACGACCGGCTCGACGGTGTCACCGTCGGCAACCTCGCGCGCCAGGTCGAGGGTGGCGCCGTTCACCTTCATCGCGACAACGCTCTGGTCGTCACCGAAGAGCTCGAGCCCGGTGGTGGTCCCCGTGAGCTCCCTGGTCTCGAACTGGCCGGGGCTGACGAGGCTGATGCTTGGCATGGGCTCCCTTTCGGTTGTCGTCCCGGCCGCCGTACCTGGGCGAACGAGAGCGCTGGTGTCGCGCGAGAGCCATTCTGCCCCATGCGATCGATGGCTGGCTTGCGCGTTTCGCCACTCCTTCGCGCTCGCCTAGCACGGTTGGCGGCGACGAATCTCTGCGTTCTGGCATCAGCCCGCCACCGAGGTGGCGGACCCGTGCTCCTAGGCTGAGCCACGGACAACGGGCGAAGGGTGACGATGGATCCACGAGGCGACGGCCGGCCGAGCGTGGTCTCGTCCCTGTTGCAGGGCATCGCGACCGTCGGGGTGATCGGGTTCGGTGGCGGTAGCGCGCTGATCCCGGTCATCGACAAGGAGCTGGTGCAGAACCGCGGGCTGCTTGACGACTCGACCTATACCCGGCACACGATCGTCGCCAACATCACGCCAGGCGCTCTGCCAGTGAAGCTGGCGGCGGCGGCTGGCCTGACGGTACGGGGGCCCCTCGTCGCCGTTGTCGCCGCTCTGCTGATGGCCATGCCCGGTGTTGTGGGGACTCTTGGGCTGATGGCGGCCTCTGCAGCTCTGGGCCCGGCTGCTGTGCGAGCGATCACCTACGCCTCCGTGGGCATCGCGGCCTTCATCATCGTGCTGCTGATCGGCTACATCCTCAAGGTGCACGCGCAGGCTGGCAGCAGAGTGTGGGCCTACGTTGCCATCACCGTCGTCTCCGCACTTGCAACCGGAGGCACCGCGATCGTCACCCTCCTGGCTGCGTTGCTGGGCGTGCCGCTGTCACTCCACCTACCTCGTCTGAGTGCCGTGCAGCTGATCGTCGTGGCGTTGCTGGTGATCGTGGTCGTCGCGGTGGTGGGCAGTCGCATCAAGGGCCAGGGCTCCTCCGTACGACGCCAGCAGCAGCGACGGAACCTGGCGCCGACCTGGCGGTCCACGGCTCTGTTCGCCGCGTTGGCGGCGGCGGGGATCGGCGTCTTCGCAATGATGGCCGGAGGTAAGGGGCTGGAGCTCGGCGCGCTGTTGGCGTTGTCGGCGGTCACCTCCTTCGGCGGTGGCGAGGCCTACATCGGTGTCGCGGACGGCTTCTTCGTCCAGGAGGGTCTCGTCGGCCGCGAGGTCTTCTACACCCAGCTCGTACCCATCGCGAACGCGCTTCCCGGGCCGATCCTGGTCAAGGTCGGCGCTGGTGTCGGCTACCTCGCCGGCGCTGAGGTGAGCGTGGCTCGGGCCTTGACTCTGGGCGCTGCAGCGATGGCCATCACGGTTGGTGCCTGCTGTGCCGTCGCGATGCCGGTGCTAGGGCTTTATGAGGAGCTCAAGGATCACGCCGTTGTACGGAGCATCGGCACCTACATCCTCCCGGTCATCTGCGGCCTGCTGATCGCCGTCGCAGCCACGATGCTGGAGGTCTCCGCGGCAGTTGCTGTTGACACGCGGGTCGGCCCCACCGTGGTGCTCTGGGCAAGCATCGCAGCGATCGCAGTGATGACGTGGCTGCACGTGGGTAAACGGGTGCCGGACCTGGCCATGCTTGCGGTGGCGGGTTTGCTTTCACTGGGGGCGCTCTCCTGGTGATGAGGCGCTGCCCCGGCCTGCACGAACGCTGCACAGATGTCGAAAAGCGCTCCGACAAGGGGCATCGTCCCTAGTCAGAGCGGCTATCTCACGAGTGGGCGTAACTGGGTTCGAACCAGTGACCTCTTCGGTGTGAACGAAGCGCGCTACCGCTGCGCCATACGCCCTCGCGGTGGTCCACGATAGCCGACGTTGGCGTGGTTGCGCACATCGAGTTCTCGACGCGCTCTCGTTCCATCCCGCCACGGGTGGGGGCTCATACCGATGGCTATGGCCGCTCGGTGTTCGGGTGCTCCTTGTGCCGGGTGACCCGGTTGGGTCAGGCGTGACGGTCCACCTCGGAGTCTCTCTGGTCAGGTTGCATCGCTGGCAGAGTCCGGCTCCGTTGGTGAATGACGTCGCTCCCCCATCGCTGTGGCGGACAGTGTGCTCGACTTCCCGCTCAGGCGCGTCGCACCACGGGGTTGCGCAGGTCTGGCCGTCGCGAAGCAGCACGAGGTCGCGCAACCATCTCGCTGGTCAGGCATGGAGACCCCTCCCTTGCCCACGTCTCGTCGAGTCACACGGCCAGGGCGGCCGGAATCCGGAGACGGCTCGAAGGCGCGGTCAACCCAGCACTCTGACGGTGACGGGCGTCCCGGTTTGTACGACCCGGCCAGAACCCTGTAATGTCTTTCAGGCACCTCCCAAGGGAGATGCGGACGTGGCTCAGCTGGTAGAGCATCACCTTGCCAAGGTGAGGGTCGCGGGTTCGAATCCCGTCGTCCGCTCGGAGCAGTAACACGGTGGAGTGGCCGAGAGGCGAGGCAACGGACTGCAAATCCGTGTACACGGGTTCAAATCCCGTCTCCACCTCGGGCGTTTGGCGCAGCGGTAGCGCGCTTCCCTGACACGGAAGAGGTCACTGGTTCAAACCCAGTAACGCCCACCACAGTCACGTGGGGATTCACCCCAGACCCAATGCTTGCCATCACAGCTGGGTGTCGTACCCAGCACTTTTCGGGACTGGCCTCAGCAGCAGTCGACACCAGCGGAGCGCCGAGGGTTTGAAGGCGACACGAGATGCCCCCGAACAGACCGTTCCCGCGCGCCTGTCGTGATAGCCAGTATCGGGTATCTCGGAAGATGGGACGTCATCTCATTATACGGACTTCGGGTTTGCCTTCGCCCTCTCTGACGTCCGAGAGTTGTCGCAGCAGACCCCTTACCATCCGTGGCCAAGGACTGCAGGTGGAAGTCTCGGAACGCGAGACACCACCGAACGGCAACGAGGCCGCCACGATGGATCGTCCGAAAGGGGCCTCGAATGGCTGCTCCTGCGCTCGTCCTGCTGGCTGACGGCAGCACTGACCCACGGGTCACCCACGTCGCCCACTCCCTGCGTGTTGCCCTCCAGGGGCAGCGTCCCGAGCTGTCCGTCAACACCGCCTTCATCGACCACTGCCCTCCCACAGGCCCCCAGGTCGTCTCCCAGCTGGTGTCCCGTGGCACCCCCGAAATCGTCTTCGTCCCCCTCAGCCTGACGCCCACGACCCAGTCAGAGGCTGCCGTCGATGAGGTCGTGGCCCGCGTGAAGGCGACTCATCCCGGTGTCCGGTTCGCCGCCGCGCGTCCCATCGGTCCCTCGGCAACCCTGCTGAAGGTGATCGACACGCGCCTCCGCACCGCCCTCGCCGAGGCACACGTGCTCGAGCTCGACGGCCTCGTGCTCTCGGCCGAGTCGCACGGTGACGTGCGCGGCAGCGCGGTCGTCAGCCGCCGCGTGCGGCAGTGGTCGACCCACCACAAGCTTCCCTGCGTCGCGGCTGCCAGCGACGGCACTGGACCCACCACGGCTCAGGCGATCGCGACCCTGCGCAGCCAAGGCAAGCGCCACGTGGCCGTCGGGTCGTTCTTCTTGACCGGCGACGACGCCTACAACCGGCAGGCCCAGTTGGCCGTGCAGGCTGGTGCAGTGGCCGTGTCGGCGCCCATCGGGGCCGACGCCGAGGCGCTCGACCTGGTGCTGGCCCGGTACGCCTTCGCCGCGATGGAACTGCTGGACTTCGGCTTCGATGACGACCTGGCGGTCGCGACGGCCTGACGCCTACCGAGTCGTCAGCTCGCCGCGACCCTCGCCTGTTCGGCTGCCACGTCGTAGGTGGCCGCAGGCCACTGCGGATCAAGCGCGGCCAGGTGCTCATGCAGGAGTGTGGCCACCGCCCAGTTGCGGTACCACTTCCGATCAGCCGGGATCACGTGCCACGGTGCGACATCAGTCGAGCAGCGCTCCAACACCGCCGCGTATGCCTCCTGATAGGCCGGCCACTTCGCGCGTGCGTCGACATCCCCCGGGTTGTACTTCCAGTACTTCGCGGGGTCCGAGAGGCGTGCAGCGAGCCGCTCCTTCTGCTCGTCGGCACTGATGTGCAGGAAGCACTTCAGGATGGTCGTACCTGAGGCTGCGACGTCTGCCTCCCACGCGTTGATCTCGTCGTACCGCTGTGACCAGACATCCTCGGGCACCAGGCTCTCGACGCGGACGATCAGCACGTCCTCGTACTGGCTGCGGTCGAAGATGCCGATCATGCCCTTACCCGGTAGCGCGTTGGTGATCCGCCACAGGTACGGGTGCTTGCGCTCCTCCTCGTTCGGCGCCTTGAACGCCTTCAGCGCGATGCCCTGAGGATCGACCATGCCGAAGACGTGCCGAACCGTGCCACCCTTCCCGGAGGTGTCCATGCCCTGGAGCACGACCAGCACGCTCCTGGCGTTCTCGGGATCCCCCTTGCCCTCGGCGTACAGGCGCTCCTGCAGCTCGGAGATCAACGGACCCTGCGCCTGGGTGAGGGCGGGGCCGTCAGCCTTGCCCTTGCCTGGGAAGCCGGGTGTGGCGGTCGTGTCGTACGACGACAGGTCTACCGCTGAGCCTGGCTTCACGCGGAGGAGGTCGGACAGGGTCTCGCTCATGGCGCGTCGGGGATTCTTCTTCGACATGGGCACAGTCTGCCCGAAGTAGTGTGGCCAGATGCTGACCTTCGGGCATGGACGTTTGAACGCCACGGAGCTGACGGAACTGGTCGAAGGGGCTGCAGCACCGAGGTGGTCGACGTGCGTCGGTTTCCTGGCAGCCGTACGAACCACGCGGCCGCGAAAGGGGAGATCCCGGGGCTGCTCGACGAGATCGGTATCGGGTATCGCTGGGATGAGCGGTTGGGCGGTCGGCGGTCACTCACTGTCGCCGAGAACCTCGAGTCGCCGGACACTTGGTGGCGCGTCAAGGCGTTTCGCGCGTTCGCTGCGTGGACCCGTACCGACTCGCTTCGAGCAGCACTCCCCCAGCTGCTTGCGGCCCCTGACACCTGCGCTCTGATGTGCTCCGAGGCAGTCTGGTGGCGCTGCCATCGGCGTCTGATCAGCGACGTGCTCGTCGTCGAGTACGGAGTGGTCGCCCGGCACCTGATGCACGACGGCCGGCTGATCGACCATGTGCCGAGCCCGGGAGCCAGACGCGATGAGCGAGGCTGGCTCGTCTGGGACGGCCCTCGGTAGGCCGGACTACGGTGGAGCCACCAGAAGGAGAGGGAACGACATGCCTGATCGTACGGAGAGCACCGCACCTCAGCTCAAGGTCACGAAGTCTGACGCCGAGTGGCGCAAGCAGCTGGACGCGCTCGAGTACCACGTGCTGCGCGAAGGCGGTACGGAGCGGCCCCACACCGGCGAGTACACCGATACAGAGACGGCCGGTACGTACCACTGCCGCGCCTGCGACGCCGAGCTCTTCACATCGACCACCAAGTTCCACTCCCACTGCGGATGGCCCTCGTTCTGGTCCCCGCTGGCGGGTGACGCTGTCGAGCTGATCGAGGACCGGTCACTGGGGATGAAGCGGGTCGAGGTCCGGTGCGCATCGTGCGGGTCGCACCTGGGGCACGTGTTCCACGGTGAGGGGTACGACACACCGACCGACGACCGGTACTGCATCAACTCGGTCAGCCTGCGCCTGAAGGACTGAGGTCCCGCGACACCTTGGCCGGCCCGCGTCGCTCTACCTCGGGCGCTTCGGCGTGCGGAACGTCGGTACGGCAGGCGTCGCGCCGTCATCGCCCCACGTGAGCATCGCCCCGTACATGGCTCGCCCGCTTCGGGTTGGGGACGACGCCCTCCCCCTGGCAGTTGGTCCAGTCCGGCGGGCAGAGCCAGCCGTGCAAGAAGATCCGACTCTATCCGTCACCGGCCAGCACATCAGCGCCGCCCGGGCCACAAAGACCCGTGGTGGCCTCGTCGCTGAGGAGCCGGGAGATCTGTGCAATTTCAACGCGCACAGGTCAGGTCACCGAAGATGGGGGACGTACGGGTCTCAGGCTGGCTCTGCGGCGGCGGGTGTCTGCACTCCCGCGACGATGGCCTCGACCACCAGTTCGCGCTGCCAACGGCGTACGCCCAGACCAGCCAACTGGGCCTCGATGGCGTCGGCGTCGACGCCGGCCGGCTGCCACGCGACCCGGCGGAGGGCATCGGGTGAGACTAGGTTCTCCGGCGGCACTCGATGCTGCTCTGCGATCTCGTTGACTGCTGGCCGGATCGCCTCCCAGCGGGCGGCGGCCTCGGGGTGTCGCTTCGCCCAGGAGCGCAGGGTCGGCGGACCATCCACGGCTACGGCCACTGGTGGCAGTGCCGAGCGCGGCATCGCAGCAACCCTCTGGACGGCGCTGATCCAGCTGGACTCGAAGCGCCGCGCCTCGCGACGGTTGAACCGGTCAATCCCCCGCAGAGTGGTCCGGTCAATCTTGATCGGCTGGGTGGTGACCTGGGCAGCGAGCTGGGCAATGCCCTCGTCGCCCAGGATTCGGCCGGGTGCCTTGTCGAGGCGAGCAGCGATCTCGTCGCGGGTCAGCCAGAGCTCGCGAACGATCGCCAGCCCCAGCGGGCTCCTGATCTGGTGGATCCCGGACGTGCGGCGCCACCGGTCAGGACGCGGCGAGTGCGGTGTGGCCGCCCAAGCCACGAGTGCCTCGAACTCCTGGCGTGCCCAGTCAGACTTGCCCTGTTCTTCAAGCTCCGCGGCCAGCAGATCTCTGAGCTGGTCGAGCAGCTCCACGTCGAGGGCGGCGTACGTCAGCCACTCATCAGGGAAGGGACGACGCGACCAGTCGGCCGCGCTGTGCTCCTTCAGCAACCGGATGCCCAGCAGCTGCTCGGTGAGCGTGCCCAGGGCGACGCGTGGGTAACCCAGCAGCCGGGCCGCGAGCTCCGTGTCGAAGAGCGTGGTGGGGAGCAGCCCGATCTCAGCCAGGCACGGCAGATCCTGGCTCGCCGCATGGAGGATCCACTCGTCATCCATCGCCTCACGAAGAGTGGCGAGCCCGGGTCCGTCCGGCTCGGTCAACGGGACGGGGTCGATCAGCACCGTTCCCGTTCCAGCACGCCGGATCTGGATCAGGTAGGCGCGGTTCGTGTAGCGGAACCCTTGCGCACGCTCGGTGTCGATCGCGATCGGGCCGGTCCCTGCAGCCAGTCTGCGGACCGCGTCAGCCAGCGCAGCAGTGGTATCGACGACGGCAGGGACCCCGTCGCGAGGAACGGTCAGAACAGGAAGCGCCGGCTCCGCGACGAGAGGTTCGTCTGCCTCAGGTGCGTCCAAGGGCAGGGACGTCATCGGCGCCGACGCGGTGAGAGGGTCACCACTCCGGGCGGTGCGACGGGAAGCCCTGCCGTCATGCTGAGCAGGTCTTCCCAGGCGCTCAGGTGGGCACCAAGGCCGCGCCCGGCATCGAGGTTCGGAGTCCAGGAGGCGCGGATCTCCAGCTCCGCCCGACCTGGCTCGTCGGCCAGACCGCCGAAGGGGGTACTGATGACGGCGCTGACCGTGCCCGAGGGCTCCCGGTAACTGGCACCGTGATTGTCGAGCGCCTCGACCAACCAGCTCCAGCCGACGTCGGCGAGCAGCGGGTCGCGGACCATCTCGGGTTCGACCTCAGCCTTCGCGAACGTGACGCACCGGAAACGACCATCCCAGGCATCGTTGCCGGCGGGGTCGTACAGCAGGACGAGCCGACCCGTGCCGATCACATCGTCGTCGCGCAGCAGCTCAGCGTCCAAGGCGATGGAGTGGGGGGCGATGCGCTGGGGTGAGGGGATCTCCTCGACCGACAGCTCACGACGCCAGACAGCGGCACGAAGCTCCGCGAGAGCAGCCCGGAACTCGGGTGGCGTCGTCTCGTCCTGGCTCCGTGCGGTCACCCCAACAGGCTAGGTTGACGTCGCCGTCGCGGCCGTTCGACGCGCCGCTCGACCGCTGGCTACTCCGGCTGGTCGGCCGTGGCCGGGCTCCTGGCAGGATCGGCGGGAGCACGGTGGGGGGCGGCAGTGACTCCTGCTGCCGCATCGCCGGAGAGCAGCGCCTCGGTGACCGTACGAGCCACGTGTTGGGCCGTGACGCCATCGCCTTCCAGCACCTGGGAGCGAGACCCATGGGGCAGGAACCGGTCGCTCGTGCCGAAGTGGCGGAACGGAACCCGTACGCCTTGGTCGGTGAGCCAGGCGGCCAGCTTGGCACCGACGCCCGTGCTGGCGAGGCCGTCCTCCAGGGTGACGACCAACTGGTGGGCGGCGGAGAGCTCGACGAAGGCGGGGTTGACCGGGAGAGCCCAGACCGGGTCCACCACCGTCACGCCGATCCCTTCACGGCCCAGCCGGGTGGCCACCTCGAGACCCATCTGGACGAACTGGCCGACGGCGACGATCAGGACCGACGCCTGCGGCACGGTCGTGAGCACGTCGATGCCGTCGACCGTGCGGACCGCTGGGATGTCGTCGGGGACGAGCTCCTTGGAGTAGCGCACCACGGTGGGCGCGTTGTCGACCGCCACGGCGGTGGCCAGGGCTTGGCGCAGCCGAGTGCCGTCGCGCGGGGCTGCCAGATGCAGGCCCGGCACCAGCGACATCAGCGCCATGTCCCAGACACCGTGATGGCTGGGGCCGTCGGGGCCGGTCACCCCAGCTCGGTCGAGCACGACCGTGACGCCGAGCTGGTGCATCGCCACGTCCATCAGCAGCTGGTCGAAGGCGCGGTTGAGGAAGGTGGAGTAGAGCGCAACCACGGGGTGTAGACCTGCCGTGGCGAGCCCCGCAGCGGAGGCTAGCGCGTGCTGCTCAGCGATCCCCACATCGAAGGTGCGGGAGGGGTAGGTCGCCTGGAACCGGCCAAGCCCGGTGGGATGCAGCATCGCCGCCGTGATCGCGACGATCTTCTCGTCGTTGGCGGCCAGCTGGACGATCTCTTCGGCGAAGACGTCGGTCCAGGTCGTGGCCACCTGCGCCGACAGTGGCTCCCCCGTCAGCTCGTTGATCCGGCCGACGGAGTGGAAGTGGTCCTCGTCGTGATCTTCGGCAGCCTTGAAGCCGCGCCCCTTGGTGGTGAGGCAGTGCACGATCACGGGGCCGCTGAACTGCTTGGCCAGCGTCAGGCCGCGCTCCACAGCAGTGATGTCGTGGCCGTCGATCGGACCCACGTACTTCATGCCCAGGTCGGAGAACATGCCCTGCGGCGCGAGGACGTCCTTGATGCCGGTCTTCAGCCCGTGGAGCAGGTCGTACGCCGGCTTGCCGACCAGGGGTGTACCGGAGACAGTGCGCTTGATCACGCCGAGCAGCTGTTCATAGCGTCGATCCGTGCGGAGGGTGGAGAGCTGGTTCGCGAGGCCGCCCACGGTCGGGGTGTAGGAGCGGCCGTTGTCGTTCACGACCACCACGACCCGCAGGTCCTCCTGCGCCGCGATGTTGTTGAGCGCCTCCCATGCCATGCCACCGGTGAGGGCGCCATCGCCGACCACGGCCACGACCGTACGGTCATCGCCCCGCAGTCGGAACGCCTTGGCCATGCCTTCTGCCCAGGACAGGGCCGTGGAGGCGTGGGAGTTCTCGACCCAGTCGTGCTCGGACTCGCTGCGCGACGGGTAGCCCGACAAGCCGCCAGCCTGGCGAAGGGTCGGGAACAGGTCGCGACGGCCGGTGACCAGCTTGTGCACGTAGCTCTGATGGCCGGTGTCGAAGATGATCGGGTCGCGAGGCGAGTCAAAGACGCGGTGCAGAGCGAGTGTCAGCTCCACGACGCCAAGGTTGGGTCCGAGATGTCCGCCCGTACGGCTGACGTTGGAGACCAGGAACGCCCGAATCTCGGCGGCCAGCTCGTCGAGCTGACGCCTGGTGAGCGCGCGCAATGCGGCAGGCGACGTGAGTCGCTCCAACGAGGACATGGGGGCGATTCTATGCCGCCAGTCGGGGGTGAGCGGTGCAACGACAGTCGCCTTCTTGGTCAGACCACGGTCAGACTCAGTTCGTTCCTCGACGGGGCCTTCGTCAGCCCCGCAAGGGATCTGCGTCAGAGCTTGCGGATGAACACTCGGCCTCGCAGTGCCTCCTCCACCAGCGCCACTGCCCGACGCACCCGGACCAGCCGTGCGGTCTCGGTCTGCCACGCATCGGCTGCTGCCTGCACCACCTGCGACGGTACGTAGTCGACCAGGCTCGTGCGGACTCCCGCCAAGCCTGCCTTGCTCGACTCCAGCTGACCCTCGACATACTCGGCCGCAAACCTCGCCAGCACGACCGGATGACGCCGCAGCACGAGATGGGAGCGGTAGTCGGCCGGGCAGCAGTCCAGCAAGAACGCCGTCGCCGTTGACTCCCAGTCCGGCGACCCTGGCGGTCGGACCTGCTCGGGCCAGCCCGGCGGCACGTAGATGCGGCACTGCTCCTGCCAGGTGCGCTCCTCCATCGACCGCACCACCGGTTGCGCCATGACTCCTCCTAGATCGAACGTGTGTTCTAATCTAGGTGAGTCTCCCCTCTCCGTCAAGACCTCTCAGCCGAGCAGCTTCACCAACCACCACACCACCTGCACCATGAGCCCCAGACACACCCCGACCAGCAGCCACCGCCGCTGGCGCGGGATCCCCGTACTCTCACCCTGAACCTGCCCCCGACGCAGCAGCAGCTCCCCTGGCGTGCTCAGCCACGCCGCCAACGGCACGAGCAGCAACAGAGCCGCCACAGGCCACAACGACACCCACTCGACGGCGGCCTGCGCGGCCACGACCTGCCCCACCACGATCAGCAGCCAGAACACCCAGCCGAGCCGGAAGACGTACGCCAGCCAGGCCAGCACCAGCCAGAACGAGACAGTCCAGAACACGATTCCCAGGGCAAGCCCACACAGCTCGGTCGCATCGTCAGCGCAGGTCGTCTCCGTGGTCAGCACCTGCCACGCGACTGCTCCGAGCAGCGCCCCACCGAGCCCCGCCAGCAC
>DAOOHL010000066.1:0-2535 GCA_035416185.1 Propionibacteriaceae bacterium
GCAGCAGGACGCTGACGAGATCGCCGCGAGCACTGAGTCTGCGGTGGCGACCACGATCGCGGGCCTCGAGGACCGGGTCGCAGCGCTCGCGATCAGCAACCAGCGCGAGTCGGCGGTCGTGTGGGACCTGGCCACCGGCCGCCCGCTGGGCCCCATGCTGGGCTGGCAAGACCGCCGGACGAGCGACGCCGCGGTCGCCCTGCGCTCCCATGCCGATCGCGTACGGGAGATCACCGGCCTGCCCATCGACCCGATGTTCTCCGCCCTCAAGTACGCCTGGCTGCTCGACCAGGTCGACCCGGACCGCACCCGGGCTGCGGCCGGCGAGCTCGTCTGCGGCACGGTCGACTCGTGGCTCGTCTTCCACCACACCGGCGACGTGCGGATCGAGGTCGGGAACGCTTCCCGTACCGGGCTGCTCGACCTGTCCACCGGAGACTGGAGCGACGAGCTCTGCGAGCTGTACGGGGTGCCGCGCGCCTGTCTGCCCCGAGTCGCCGCGTCGAACGAGCCCACCTCGCCGGTGCGCTCGTGGGGACTCGACGGCGTACGGATCACCGGCATCCTCGGCGACTCGCATGCCGCCCTGTACGGGCACGGCGCCCGGACTCCGGGCAGCGTCAAGGTCACCCTCGGCACCGGCTCCTCGATCATGGGCCTGCTGCCGACAACCGCCGACGCACCAGCTGGGCTGGTAGCCACTGTCGCCTGGGGACTCGACCTCACCCGGAGGGCCCCCGCCTCGGTCCCGGAGCCCATCGAAGGGTCCCCCACCTCGGTCCCTGAGCCTCCCGAAGGGCCCCCCGCCTCGGTCCCTGAGCCTGTCGAAGGGCCCACCCCCGTTCTCGCGTTCGAGGGGAACATCCTGTCCAGCGGGGCGACGCTGGTCTGGCTGGCTGACGTGCTCGGCACCACCCCTGCCGACCTGATCGACCTCGCTGTCGCTGCTCCCGCCGAGCCTGACCCGAGCCGGGGTGTGGATCTCGTCCCCGCGTTCGCTGGGCTGGGTGCACCCTGGTGGGATGACCAGGCCCAGGCAGTGATGACCGGCTTCACCCTTGGCACCAGCCGCGCCGACGTCGCCAGGGCTGGCGTCGAGTCCATGGCACTGCAGATCGAGGACGTGCTGGCCGCCGCGGAACGAGGCACAGGGACGAAACTCGACACGGTGCTGGTGGACGGCGGCCCCGCGGACAACGACGCCCTGGTCCAGCTGCTGGCTGACCTGACCCAGCGCATTGTGCGCCGACCGGGCGTACCGTCGCTGTCATCGCTGGGGGCCGCCTACCTCGCCGGAAAGACGATCGGGCTGTTCACCGACGAGCAGGTGCTGGGGTTCGACAACGGCGCCAAGGAGTTCATTCCACAAGCCGTCCCCTCCACCGTCGACGCCCGCCGACGCCGTTGGCATCAGGCCGTGGCGATCGCCCGTACCCCCTCTTCATCCACCACGACCACGACCAGCACGACGACGAAGGAGTTCTCAGCATGAGCAAGCAGCGGTACGGAGCAGGTATCTGGCACTTCGCGACCTATGTCGACCGGTATGCCACCGACGGCTACGGCGAGTCGCGCAGCATCATCGACGCGATCGAGCTCGCGGGGCAGGTGGAGGACCTCTCGGTGGTCGACCTGAACTGGCCCTTCTTCGGAGGCGACTTCAGCAACGAGCAGATCAAGGCTGCCCTCGACAAGGCAGGGCTGTCGGTGATCGGGATCACGCCGGAGATCTACACCCGTACGTTCCGCAAGGGCGCCTTCACCAACCCCGACGCTGGGATCCGTCGCGAGGCCCATGACCTGGTCACGCGTGCGTGCGACGTGGTGCGGTTCTTCGGCGCCGACTACGTGAAGCTCTGGCCTGGCCAGGACGGCTGGGACTACCCCTTCCAGGTCGACTACAAGACCCTGTGGCGGCACTCGGTCGAGGGGATCGCTCAGCTCGCCTCGGAGAACCCCGACCTGAAGTTCGTGATCGAGTACAAGCCGCGCGAGCCCCGCGTGCACATGTCCTACTCGGGCGTCGCTAGAACCCTGCTCGGCATCGAGGCGATGGGCGTCGACAACGTCGGCATCCTGCTGGACTTCGGCCACGCCCTGTTCGGCGGCGAGAACGCGGCCGACTCCGCCCAGCTCGCCATCGACCACGGCCGGCTCTTCGGCATGGACGTCAACGACAACCTGCGCGGCTGGGACGACGACATGGTCGCCGGCACGGTGCACCCGATCGAGCTGTTCGAGTTCTTCTACACGCTGCGCAAGAACAGCTGGGAGGGCGTCTGGCAACTCGACCAGTTCCCGTTCCGGGAGGACTCGATCCAGGCCGCCAACCAGGCCATCGGCTTCCTCAAGCGCTGCGAGGCTGGCCTCGACCGACTCGACTGGGACGGTCTGACCAAGGCTCAGGCCAACCACGACGCGCTCACCGCACAGCGGATCGCGCAGGAGGCGTTGTACGGCTGACGCCTCCCCCGCCGGGCCATGAGTCACCCGAGAACCTGGTCGATAAGCGTGCCGAAGGGGGCTCTTCACCGG
>DAOOHL010000066.1:2635-11918 GCA_035416185.1 Propionibacteriaceae bacterium
GTCAGCGTCGGACCAGCTTGAGTACCCCGTACGCCCCCACTGCCAGGCAGGCGATCCCGATCGCCATCGCGTAGGCGGGGGTGTACGAGGTGCAGTAACCGCCATCGGCGGCTTCGGTGCACTCGCCCACCTTGGTGGAGAAGGCGAAGTATGCGGCGAACGCAGCACCCAGCACCACCAGCAGCCACAGCACGAAGGAACGCTGGCCGCGGGTGGTGTCGTCGGCTGGCAGCTCCTCTGCTGGGCTCATGGGAGTCACCCTAACCGCCGAGACCGTGCTCGTCACCGGTGTGGCGCGCCTGCGGCGTCACCGTCGAACCGGTGACACCCGATAGCCTCGCCACCATGGCACCCAGCAAGGACCTCACTGACGACCTGCGGTTGGCACACGTGCTGGCCGACAACGCCGACTCGATCACCATGAACCGCTTCAAGGCTGCGGACCTCAAGGTCTCGTCGAAGCCAGACATGACCGAGGTCACCGACGCTGACACGGCCGTCGAGGAGGCGATCCGCAAGGTGCTGGGCCGTACCCGGCCACGCGACGCGATCCATGGCGAGGAGCTGGCTGACACCGGCTGGGGGCCGCGGCGCTGGGTGATCGACCCGATCGACGGTACGGCCAACTTCATGCGCGGCGTCCCCGTCTGGGCGACGCTGATCGCGCTGATGAACGGCGACCAGGTCGAGGTCGGCGTGGTCAGCGCGCCGGCGTTGAACCGCCGCTGGTGGGCCGCGACCGGGCTCGGCGCCTACACCGGCAAGTCGCTGCTGAACGCGACCCAGATCCACACCTCAGCGGTGACGTCCCTCGCCGACGCCTCGCTGTCGTACTCCAGCCTGCACGGCTGGGTCGGCGTCGACCGCGGACTCCAGTTCGGCGAGTTGATGCGGTCGGTCTGGCGCACGCGGGCGTACGGGGACTTCTGGTCCTACATGCTCGTCGCCGAGGGCGCGGTCGACATCGCCACCGAGCCAGAACTCGCGCTGCACGACATGGCAGCCCTCGACGTGATCGTTCGTGAAGCCGGGGGTATGTTCACGTCGATCGACGGCGACGAGGGTCCGGTCGGTCCGGGTGCGCTCGCAACCAACGGCCCGCTCCACGACGACGTGCTGGCGATGCTCGCAGAGTTCGCCGATGACGACGAGGAGCCCGACGAGTCCGAGGAGTCGATCATCATCGTCGGGCGCCGGGGACCCACGTCCTGAGCTTGTCGAAGGGTCCTCCCGCTCACCCGGAAGACCACCCCTTCCTGAGAATCAGCGCGGCACCCTTGCCTCCGCAATCGTTTGCCTGCTTGGGTGGACGGCAGAGGAGCACCGGTGCTAGGAGGCGCACGTGAACGTTCTGGACTGTGCTGACCGACTTCGGCCAGTTCCTGATCCAGCTGGTCGCCGCGGTCGCGCTGGCGGTCGCCGTGATGATGAAGCTCGACGGCATCGCGACGCCGTTCACGATGTGGAGCCAGCTGCCGCCCGGCAACTCCCAGCCGTTCAACGGGTCCCTGACGGTGTGGTTCTTCCTCGGCTACCTGGTCGTGGCAATGCTGGCGTACAACGGCGGCACGTGGAACCTGGACCTCGACATGGATGACGATCTGCCCGCCGATCCCAAGCCGGCGGCAGCCTGACCCGATGGCGCAGCGCGAGTGGGGCACCCATCTGGTGCAGCAGATCCTGCCCTGGTGGGAGTCCCGGGCGATCGACGACGAGTCGGGCGGAGTCTTCACCTGCTTCGACAACCGCGGCACCCTCGTCAGCGACGAGAAGTACACGTGGTCGCAAGGCAGGTGGGCGTGGCTCGCGGCGGAGCTGGCGCGCGACGCCGAGGCTGGTCGGCTGCCCATCGACGGCGACGTGTGGCGCGACCGGGCGGTGGCCACAGCACGCTTCCTCGAACGCACCCTGACTGGCGACGGAAGGACGGCCTACCGTACGGACCGCGCAGGCCACCACCTCTCCGATGGAACGGGCGACGTGGCCACCAGCATCTTCGCGGACCTGTTCTGCGTGCTCGGCTGGGCAGGGGCGATGCCGTACGGGACCGGCGACGAGCAGCGTCGCTGGCGTGAGGAGTCCGTCCGGGTCCTCGAGACCGCCGAAGCCGCGGTGACCGACCGGACCGCACGCACGGACCCGTACCCCGTGCCAGCCGGCTACCTGTCGATCGCTGAGCCGATGAACCTGCTGCACGCGTCGGCAGAGCTGCTCCGGAGCTGCCCCGAGGACGAGCAGGTACGCGCGGTTCGCGACCGCGCGCTCGACACCCTGCACGACCAGTTCATCGGACCTGACCTGTGGTGGGAGTTCCGACCCGTGGAACCGCCAGCCGACCCCGAGAGTCTGCTGGCCAGGCATCGGACTCCCGGTCACCTGCTGGAGTTGCTCTGGATGCTGCATCGAGCAGAGGCGGACCAGGCGGCCCGCCGCCTCGACCCCGACACCTACGCCGAGTTGACCCGACGTGCGCTGGCCGTCGGCTGGGACGAGGAGCTCGGCGGGATCCTGCGCTACGTCGACATCGACGGCGGACCACCTCGGGCAGATCTCGTCGTCGGGGACGCAGGACAGTACGAACGGCTGGTCACCGACACCTGGGACACCAAGCTCTGGTGGGTGCACGCCGAGGCCATGTACGGGGTCGAGCTGATGGCCCAGGTCTGCGCCGATGCTGACCTTGCCGCCTGGAGCGACCGTGTCGCCGACTGGACCATGGCGACCTTCCCTGACCGGGACCAGGGCGAATGGCTGCAGATCCGGGACCGCCGCGGCGACCCGCTCGACAAGGTGGTGGCCCTGCCCGTGAAGGACCCGTTCCACATTGCTCGTGCGCTGATCCTGCTGAACCGGCTCCCAGCCTGCCCGACTGCTGAAGGATGATGTCGTGACCCTGTACCCGCTGAACGTCCACCGCCACGCCAGCCGCCGTGACCTCGGCGTCGCGGCCGCCGCCATCGCCGCTGAGGCGATCCGGGCCGCCATCGACGCGCGAGGAACCGCTCGGATCATGCTCGCGGCGGCGCCGAGCCAGTCCGAGACTCTGGCCGCCCTGGCAGCCCTTGCCGCCAGCGAGGGCATCGACTTTTCGAAGGTCGTCGCCTTCCACATGGACGACTACATCGGTCTGCCCACGGACGCTCCGCAGGGGTTCGGCAACTGGCTGGTGGCGAACTTCACCGACCTTCTCCCTGCCCAGCCCGATCTTCGCCGGATTGACACGACCGGTGACGCAGTTGCCGCGGCAGCGGCCTACGCTCAGGCGATGGGCGACGAGCCGTTCGACGTGACCCTGTGTGGTCTGGGCGTGAACGGACACCTCGCCTTCAATGACCCGCCCGCCGACTTCGGGGACCCCTTGGCGGCGCGGGTGGTGGAGCTCGACTCGGTCTCCCGGCAGCAGCAGGTCGACGAGGGCCACTTCCCGACGTACGACGACGTGCCCGCTCAGGCAGTCACCGTCACCATCCCGCGGCTGCTGAACACGAAGGTGGTGGTCTGCTCGGTACCAGGCGAGCCGAAGCGGCAGGCGGTCGCCGACACGATCGCGCTCGACCCAGACCCGAACCACCCTGGGACAGCGCTGAAGACCCATCCGAACGTTCATCTGTTCATCGATGCGGAGTCGTCACCGGCATGAGCAGCACCGTGGTTGGTCGCGACCTCGCGACCGGTGACCTGATCCGCGTGACCTGCAGCGGAGGGCTCATCACCGCGATGACGCGAACCCGCGACACCACCGCGGAGGCGGGCTGGCTGTCGCCGGGGTTCCTCGACGTGCAGGTGAACGGCTTTGCGGGCCACGACGTCAACGCTGCCGATCCAAGCCCTGAGGCGATCGCAGCCATCACCGACGAGCTGGCCAAGGCTGGCGTGCTCGGCTGGGTGCCGACGGTGATCACGGGGTCGCAGGACGAGATCATCACGCGACTCCGGGCGGTGCAACAGGCTCGGACGACCCATCCCGCGGTCGCCGCGGCGGTGCCCTTCGCCCATGTGGAGGGACCGTTCCTGTCGGATCTGGACGGACCCCGAGGCGCGCATCCCAAGCAGCACGTCCGCACGATTGACGCCGACGAGGTCGCTCGTTGGGCCGAGGTGGCCCAGATCGGCTACGTCACCGTGTCCCCGCACGACGACCAGGCACCCCGGGAGATCGCCCGGATCCTCAGCCTCGGCATCGCGGTCGCCGTCGGCCACACCCACGCCGACTCCGGCCAGATCCGGGCTGCCGCCGACGCTGGTGCCACCTTGTCGACCCACCTCGGCAACGGCATCTTCTCTTCCCTCCCCCGGCACCCGAACCCGATCTGGACCCAGCTCGCCGACGACCGGCTCACCGCCGGGCTGATCGGGGACGGCCACCATCTGCCAGCTGAGACGCTGACCGCGATGGTGCGCGCGAAGGGTCGCGGTCGATGCTTCCTGGTGTCCGACTCGGCCGACCTGGCTGGGATGGAGCCCGGTCTGTACACCCGGGCGATCGGTGGTGACGTGGAGCTGTCGGCCAACGGTCGGCTGGCCATGGCCGGATCGGACATCCTGGCTGGTTCCGCGGTCAGCCTGGCCGACGTGGTGCGCTGGGTGGTGGGCCACACGCCGTTCTCGCTGGCCGAGGTGGTCGAGCTGGCGTCCGGTACCCCCGCAGCCGTCGTCGCGGCCTGCGGCGGGCAGCGGATGGCCGAGGTGAGGGTCGGCGGCCAGGCAGACCTGCTGGTGCTGGACAACGACGGCTCTGTGCGTGAGGTCGTCCGAGCGGGGGTACGGATCGCATGAAGGTGGGCGCATCAGTCGTGGAGGTGCGGGTCCCCGAGGGGACGCCGATGGCCGGCTATGCCGCCCGACCTGGCCCGTCGACGGGCGTGCATGACCCGCTGACCGTACGGTCTCTCGTGGCCGACGCGATCGGGTTCGTCGTCGTGGACTGCGTCGCCCTGACCGAGCAGACCTGCGCCGAGATCCGAGCCGCCAGCGATCTGGACGAGGTCTTCGTCTCGGCCACCCACACCCATGCCGGCCCCTGCCTGACTCCGGGTCGGGTCGGTGGCGCCGACGAGGCCGTGCTCGCCGACGTTGTGGCAGCTGCGGTGCTCGGCCTCGCGACCGCACGTGACGGGGCCGTGCCCTGCCGGGTGGTGTACGGGGAGGAGACCGGACTGGGCATCGCCCGCAACCGCCGGCACCTGTACCGGGAGATCGACCCTCCCCTGCAGGTGCTGGGCTTCGAAGGACCCGGCGGGCTGGTGGCCGTCCTGGCGTCGTACCCGTGTCATCCCGTCGTGCTGGACGCGTCGAACCAACTGATCTCTGCTGACTACCCAGGCGTGCTGCGGGGCACGGTCGAGGCCGCTCACCCCGGCGCGGTCTGCGTGTTCGCGACCGGTTGCGCAGGCGACGTCAACGACGGTCATCCTGCCGAGGCGTCCTACACGTCGGTCTCGAGCGATGCCCGTACGTTCGCGGCCGTCGAGCGGATCGGGACGCATCTGGGTGACGCAGCCCTCCGAGTCCTGGGAGACGCCGCGCAGGTGGCGGAGGCCGACGACGTCTGCTCGGCCGCGACCACCCCCGTGACCTTGGATTTAGCTCCGCTCGACCGGACCGATGTGATGGCGGACCGGGACGGGTGGCGGGCGCGCGCTGGCACGGTTCCAGCAGCCGAACGAGCGGTGTACGACATCTGGGCCGACTGGGCCGACGACTGGCTCGCTACGGATCCCGCGGCCCGGGAGACGTCGTGGACCTCGCGGGTTGGGCTCGTTCGGCTGGGCGGGGTGACGGTCGTGACGCTCCCCTGCGAACCGTTCCTCGGCGTGGCCGACGCGATCCGGGACGAGCTCGAGCAGGCGGTAGTGCTGGGCTACACCGATGGCGTCGTTGGCTACCTGCCGACCGCTGACGAGTACCCGTACGGGGGGTACGAGGTCGTCGACTCCCATCGCTACTACGGCATGCCAGCACCCTTCGCTCAGGGGTCGGCCGAGCGGCTGGTCGAGGCGGTCGTGGCGCTGTCGGATCGGTGACCTGGGCTGGAGCCAAGCGTCCCGTTGCACGATGGAACGTCGTTTCGTTCTAGCCTGGCCGGCCTGGGGGCGGCCACACAGTCCTGATCGGCCACCCACGACAGAGGTCAGAAGCCGTGCTGCGTCAAAATCCGCTTCTCGGCGCTGAGATTGCGGCTCTTCGGGCCCAGAATCGGGATCGAGAAGCGGATGTGGACGCGGATCCCGCAGCCAGCCCGCTCAGCGGGTGATCGCCCGTACGCGCACCGTCTCGGGCAGCGCCGCCAGCTCCGCCAGCAGACCCGGGTGACCCGCGTCATCGACGTCGGTGACCACGTAGCCGAGGGTGCTGCGCGTACCGAGCACCTGACCGGCGATGTTGACGTTGTGGTCGCCGAAGACCGCGTTCAGGCGACCCAGCACGCCCGGCACATTGTGATGCAGGTGCAGCAGTCGCTGCACCCCCGCCGCCTGGCTCTGCACCTGCGGTAGGTTGACCGAGAGGGTGGTGGCACCGAGGAACGCGAAGTCGAGCAGCTTGCCAGAGACGAACCGGCCGATGTCTCGCTGCGCCTCCAGGGTTGACCCACCGACATGCGGGGTGAGGATGACGTTCGGCAGCCCCTGGAGCGACGACTCGAACCGCTCCCCCTTCCCCTTGGGCTCGCGCGCGAAGACGTCGACAGCGGCACCCGCGATGTGGCCGCTGACGATCGCATCGCGCAGCGCCTCGTCGTCGACGACGATGCCGCGGCACAGGTTGAGGAACAGCGAGCGTGGCCGCATCTTGCCGAACTCCTCGGCGGTGAAGAAGCCCGCGTTGCCGGGCCGGCCGTCCACGTGGAGGGAGACCACCTCGGCTTCAGCTAACAGCTCGTCGAGAGTCTCGCAGCGGCGTGCGTTGCCGAGGGCGAGCTTGTCGACCACGTCGAAGAAGATCACCTTCATGCCCAGCGCCTCGGCCAGCACCGACAACTGGGAGCCGATGTTCCCGTAGCCGACGATGCCGAGCGTACGGCCCCGTACCTCGTGGGCGCCCGTGGCCGACTTGTCCCAGATGCCCGCGTGGACGCGCTCGTTCTTCTCGGTCAGGCGGCGGGCCAGAGCGATGATCTCACCCAAGGCCAGCTCGACCACGGAGCGAGTGTTGGAGAAGGGTGCATTGAAGACCGCCAGGCCCGCGTCGCTGGCTGCGTTGAGGTCGACCTGGTTCGTACCGATGCAGTACGCACCCACCGCGAGCAGATCGGGCCGCGCCGCGATGACCTCTTCAGTGACATGCGTCGCTGACCGGATCCCCAGCAGGTCGACGCCCTCGAGCGCGGCGATCAGATCCCGCTCCCCCAGCGCATCGGGACGAGAGTCCACCTCGACGCCTCGGGACTCGAGCAGCTCGATCCCGTCAGAGTGGATGTTCTCCAGCAGCAAAGCCTTCACCCGCACATCCTGCCACCGGTTCGCAGCCTCCTCCTGACGCCTTCCGCCAGCAGAACAGCGAGGTCAGAAGCGGATCGTCGGGACGGCTGCGAGCAGCTCCTTGGTGTATGCCGCCTGCGGGTCGCCGTACACCTGCTCCGTCGGCCCCGCCTCCTCGATCCGGCCACGTCGCATCACGACCACGTGGTCGCAGACGTGTCTGATCACCTGCAGATCATGGCTGACCATGACCAGCGTCAGCCCGTACGCCGCGACTAGGTCGTTGAGCAGGTTCAGCACCTGGGCTCGGACCGACACGTCCAGCGCCGACACCGGCTCGTCGGCAATCAGTACCTGGGGCTGCGGCGCCAGCGCCCGGGCGATGGCGATGCGCTGCCGCTGGCCGCCGGAGAACTCGTGCGGGTAGCGGGAGGCCATCGCGTACGGCAGATCGACCGCCGCCATCACCTCCTGCAGGCGCGCCCGGTGGTCACTGGGCACCTCGGGGCGGTTCTTCAGCAGTGACGATCGCAGCGGCTCGGTGATGATGTCACCCACCTTCATCCGGGGGTTGAGCGACGACCGGGGGTCCTGGAAGACCAGCTGGACGGCCGCCCGCAGCCCACCGAGCTGCCGTTCCGGACGGCCCGAGACGAGCTCGCCCTTGAACCAGATCTCCCCTGCCGTGGGCTGGTCGAGGGCTGCCATCATGCGGATCAGCGTCGACTTGCCCGACCCGGACTCCCCCACGATGCCCACCCGTTGTCCTGCGGTGACCAGCAGAGACACATCGTCGACAGCGAGCACGGACCCTGAGGTGCCCTCCCGCCCGTAGCGACGCGTGACGTGCGATATCTCGTACATCACGACATCACCGTCGGGCCGGAACCCAGTCCGGTCCCCGTTCCGCTCCCGGTCCCGGCGCCTGTCGAAGGGGAGCCCCTCGAAGAGGAGCCGGTCGGACGACCCCCCAGGCCGCCCGCCCCGGTCCCTGAGCCTGTAGAAGGGGAGCCTGTCGAAGAGGAGCCTGTCGAAGGGGAGCCCGTCGAAGGGGAGCCCCGGTCGTAGAAGTCCTCCACTGTTGGCAGTCGCTGCCCAGGTTCCACCTGGTCGAGCCGCGCGGTCGCGACCAGTCCTCGCGTGTAGGCGTGCTGGGGGGCGTTGAAGATGTCTGCCACCGAGCCGTCCTCGACGATCTCACCATCCAGCATCACCAGCACCCGGGAACAGACCTGGGACACGATCGCGAGGTCGTGGCTGATGAACAGGCAGGCTGCCTCGGCGGCGTCGAGCTCGCGGTCCAGCAGAGTCAGCACCCGTGCCTGCACGGTCACGTCGAGGGCAGTGGTCGGCTCGTCGCAGATCACCAGGTCCGGTCTGTTGATCAGTGCCATGGCCAGCACGCAGCGCTGTCGCTGTCCGCCGGACAGGGCATGCGGGTACGAGTCGGCGACCCGCACCGGATCCGCCAGACCGACCTCCCCGAGCATCTCGAGAACCCGCTGACGAGCGGCCGCCCGCGGGAGGTCCTGGTGCAGCAACAGCACCTCGGCCACCTGTCGACCGACGGTCATGGTCGGGTCGAGCGCGGTCATCGGTTCCTGGAACACCATTGACATCTGGTCGCCTCGCAGTGCCGCCAGTTCGCGATCTCGGAGTCCGACGAGTTCGCGACCATGCAGCCGTACGGAACCCGACACCGTCGCGTTCTCGGCCAGCAGCCCCATGATCGCCAACGCCGTCACCGACTTGCCCGAGCCGGACTCCCCGATCACGCCGACCCGCTCGCGCGGACCCATGCTGAACGAGATGCCGTGCAACACCTCGGTCCTCGAGCGACCGAACGCGACCCGGAGGCCCTCAAC
>DAOOHL010000067.1:0-11779 GCA_035416185.1 Propionibacteriaceae bacterium
GTCGGGAGGCGGTGAAGCGGTCGTGGAACTCGCCCATGTCGATCTGGATGAGCGCGTCGTCCTCGCCGAACAGGAAGTTGGCCAAGGCCTTGGACAGCTCGGTCTTACCGACACCGGACGGGCCGGCGAAGATGAACGAGCCGGACGGCCGCTTCGGGTCCTTCAGGCCAGCCCGCGTACGGCGGATCGACCGCGAGAGGGCATGCACGGCATCGACCTGGCCGATGATCCGCTTGCCGATCTCCTGCTCCATGCGCAGCAGCCGCGACGACTCCTCCTCGGTGAGCTTGAACACCGGGATTCCAGTCGCCGACGACAGCACCTCGGCGATCTGCTCCTCATCCAGCTCGCTCGACACGTCGGTGTCGCCCAGCTTCCAGGCCTGCTCCTTCTCCTGACGTCCGGTCAGGAGCTTCTTCTCCTGGTCGCGGAGCCCGGCAGCACGCTCGAAGTCCTGGGCATCGATCGCGGCCTCCTTCTCGAGGCGAACCGCAGCGATCTTCTCGTCGTACTCACGCAGGTCCGGCGGCGCAGTCATCCGCTTGATCCGCAGACGAGCGCCACCCTCATCGATCAGGTCGATCGCCTTGTCGGGCAGGAACCGGTCGGAGATGTAGCGATCGGCGAGCTGCGCCGCAGCCACCAGCGCCTCGTCGGTGATCGTGATGCGGTGGTGCGCCTCGTAGCGGTCACGCAGGCCACGAAGGATGTCGATCGTCAGGGCGATCGACGGCTCCGCCACCTGGATCGGCTGGAAGCGGCGCTCGAGCGCGGCGTCCTTCTCGATGTGCTTGCGGTACTCGTCGAGGGTCGTCGCACCGATGGTCTGCAGCTCACCTCGTGCCAGCATCGGCTTGAGGATCGAGGCCGCGTCGATGGCTCCCTCGGCCGCCCCAGCACCAACGAGGGTGTGGATCTCGTCGATGAACAGCATCACGTCGCCGCGCGTCTTGATCTCGGCGAGCACCTTCTTGAGGCGCTCCTCGAAGTCACCGCGGTAACGCGAACCGGCCACCAAGGCGCCCAGGTCGAGAGTGTAGATCTGCTTGTCGCGCAGGGTTTCGGGCACGTCGCCACGGACGATCGCCTGCGACAGGCCCTCGACCACAGCCGTCTTGCCGACGCCAGGCTCGCCAATCAGGACCGGGTTGTTCTTCGTACGGCGCGACAGCACCGTCATCACCCGGGTGATCTCTTTCTCGCGCCCGATCACGGGGTCGAGCTTGTTCTCGCGAGCAGCCTGGGTCAGGTTGCGGCCGAACTGGTCGAGCACCTTCGACGAAGCCGGGGAGGGCCCGACATCGGGCGCGCCTGCGGTGGCGGACTCCTTGCCAGCCTGGAAGCCAGACAGCAGCTGCAGCACCTGCGTACGGACCCGGTTCAGGTCAGCGCCCAGCTTGATCAGCACCTGGGCTGCGACACCCTCACCCTCACGGATCAGGCCGAGCAGGATGTGCTCGGTGCCGATGTAGGTGTGGTTGATCTGGAGCGCCTCTCGCAGGGAGAGCTCCAGCACCTTCTTGGCGCGCGGCGTGAACGGGATGTGACCCGTCGGTGCCTGCTGGCCGTGGCCGATGATCTCCTCGACCTGCTCGCGCACCGCTTCGAGGGAGATGCCGAGGGACTCGAGGGCCTTGGCTGCGACGCCTTCGCCCTCATGGATCAGACCGAGCAAAATGTGCTCGGTTCCGATGTAGTTGTGGTTCAGCATGCGGGCCTCGTCCTGCGCCAGGACAACAACACGACGCGCACGGTCGGTGAACCGCTCAAACATGGACAACTCGACTACCTCCTCAGGCCCGGTGGGCTCGTCGCCCGGCCGAAGCGGGGCACGCCCCATCAGTCTACGTAACGCATGTGGACTGACAGTGTGTTCCCGCCCGGAAGAGGATCACGATCTGGTTCGCCCACAGCGGAATGCCACGGGCGGGACCGGTGTGAACTAGTGAGCAGCCTCGTAGGCGGCGCGGATTTCGGCCGGAACACGACCCCGGTCGGAGATCGTGTGGCCCTGCTCACGCGCCCACCGGCGAATATCCGTGGCTGTGCCACGTGCACGACCGCCACCAACGCGGCCAACCGGACGCCGGCCGACCTTTCGCGCATGCCCGATCCACGGTGCCAGAACATTGCGCAACCGGTCAGCATTCTGTGACGACAGGTCAATCTCGTACGAAGACCCGTCCAGTGCAAACTGCACTGTGAGGTCAGCCGTGCCGCCGTCAACATCGTCGACGAGGACGACTTCTGTTCGCTTTGCCATCGCGCTTCTCCTTCATTCCCTGATCCCGTGGGTTTATAGCACAATAGCCGTTGTCAGCACTGGAGACAAAGTCCGGCTCGATCCTTTATGATGTCCATTTACGCGGCCTCGACACCCTTCTACATCACGAAGGGGTCAGAACGATTCAACGGCGCGCGCCTCCGCCGGAGTGATGCAGCACAGATTGTGGGTAAAGTGCCACCCGAAGGGAGGCCGACATGGGTCCACGCGCTGGAGTCAAGGATGTGGCACGCCACGCTGGAGTATCGGTCGGGACGGTGTCCAACGTCCTGAACCGCCCTGACGCCGTGGCAGCCAGCACCCGCGAGCGGGTGGAGGCAGCCATGGTCGAGCTGGGCTTCGTCCGGAACGCCTCGGCTCGACAGCTCAGAGCCGGCCGTTCCCAGACCGTCGGCGCGATCCTGATGGATCTGTCGAACCCGTTCTACACCGAGCTGGCTCGCGGCATCGAGGACCGGCTCGCCCAGGATGACCAGACCTTGATGCTGTGTTCGTCCGACGAGGACGCCGAGCGAGAGGGTCGCTACTTGCGGCTGTTCGCTGAGCAGGGTGTACGTGGGGTGCTCGTCACCCCGTTCTCGACCACCAAGGACCGGCTCAAGCAGCTGGCTCGGCTGGGCATCCCGTCGGTCTTGATGGATGCCCGGAGCACGAAGATCTCGTCTGTGGGGGTCGACAACGTGGCCGGCGCCAAGGCCGCTGTTAGCCATCTGCTGGAGCAGGGGCACCGACGGATCGGGTTCGTGAACGGCCCCTTGGAGATCCAGCAGTGTCGCGATCGCGCGCAGGGCGCAGCCGACGCCGTGACCGAGGCGGGCTTCGATCCGGATGCGGTGTTGGTCACCCGCATCGTCGATCCCATGACCGCCGACCAGGGGCAGATCGCGCTGACCGGGCTCCTCGATGAGGCGACGGGATCACAGCCGTGTTCTGCGTCAACGACATCGTGGCCCTCGGGGCGATGCGTGAGCTTCGCCTGCGCCAGATGGCGATTCCCGAGGAGATGGCCGTTGTCGGATACGATGACATCCACTTCGCCGCCGAGCTGATGACCCCGTTGACCTCTGTCAGACAGCCCATGCACCAGCTGGGCTGGACCGCGGTGGATCTCCTGCTGACCAAGTCTGATGAGATCGAGCATGTTCAGTTCACACCGGAGCTGATCGTGCGGCAGTCATCCACTTTCCGCCGCCACGTGTGAGCCACACCACCTTCACGCTGGGGGCAGCCCTCACGCCGTCGGCGCATCGCATCGATCTGGGTCCGGAGCATCCCAGCCGTGCTGGCATCGTCGACATCGTGGTCACCGAGGGCGACGGGATCATCACCGCGGCGCAGGTACGCCCGGGCGCCATCCACCGCTGTGTGGAGAAGCTGTTCGAGGTGCGGGACTACCGCCAGATCCTGTCATTGGCGAACCGGCACGACTGGCAGGCGTCGTTCGTCGGAGAACTCGGGGCGGCACTCGTCATCGAAGCGGCCCTCGGACTGGAGACGCCGCCTCGAGCCACGTGGCTCCGTACGATGCTTGCCGAGCTGGCACGGCTGTCCAGCCACCTGGCGTTTCTCTCTGCCGTACCAGACGCCCTCGTACCCGACGTGGCGATATCCGGCCGGCTCAGGCTGCTGCGCCGTGACCTCCGCGGTCTGGTCTCCGCTCACTCGGGCAACCGGGTCCACCCCATGGTCGTGCGTCTCGGCGGCCTGGCCCTTGACGTGCCGCCAGGCTGGACGGAGCGGGCAGTGGCGGTCGCTCACGCTGCGGAGGATGTCGCCGCTGAGGTCGACTCACTGATGGCCGCTTCCGACCTGCCTGTGGTCGCCCCGCTCAGCCGTGCGGCCATCGCTGACTTCGGGATCACCGGACCTGCCGCCAGAGGAACGGGTGTGGACCTGGACCTGCGTCGACTGCAGCCGTACCTCGTCTACGGTGACCTCGGGCCCGAGCTCCCCGTACAGGTCGGCGGCGACGCCGCGTCACGGCTGCGGCAGTGGGCTGCCGAGGTAGGTCCGACCGTACGGCTGGTCGAACGACTGGCGGCCACTCTCGACGACCTGTCCGGAGAGGTCGTCGTGAAGCTGCCCAAGATCGTCCGGGTGCCGGAGGGTGAGTCGTACGTGGCGACAGAGGGACCGCTCGGCCACGCCGGGTGGTTCCTGGTGTCACGCGGTGACAAGGTGCCGTGGCGGCTGAAGCTCCGTACGGCCAGCTTCGCCAACCTCTCGGCTCTGGAAGCGGTGCTGCCCGGAACGCCGATCGACCACCTTCCGTTGGCGGTGGCATCGTTCGGCTACGTCGTCGGCGACGTAGCCAAGTAGGTCAGGTCAGGTCAGGCCTGGCGCAGTGCGTCTGCTGCAGGAGTGGCCAGGTCTGCACGGACCAGGTCAACCACGCTCGGCATCTCGTCGTCGCCCCAGACGTCGTCGTCGGACCACAGCATGCGCTGGTGCTTCATCGGGCGACGGGGCAGGGACAGCACCTCGGCACCCTCACCCTCGACCACGGCCTCCATGGCGTCGATCTGACCCGACAGGCTGTCGACCCGGTCGACGAGCGCCTGGACATCGATCCGCAGCGAGTGGTTGTCGCCGCGGAGCTGCGAGACCTCGCTCCGCCGCTCAGCCAGCTCGGCCTGACGCACGAGCAACTCCCCGCGCATCTCCACCAGGGAGGCGGTCACGGTGGAGTTCCGCTCGCGGAGGAGCGTGACGACCCGGTCGTTCGTGGCTCGCTCCGCAACCAGGGACTCGTAGGCCCGCTGGGTGGCGTGCATGAGCTGCTCATGGCTGTGCAGACGAGCCTCAGCCAGTTCGCGTCGCGACAGCATCAGCACTGCCCACGCGGCCGCGATGGCAACGATGATGCCGGCCCGGCCCGGCCAGGACGCGAACACCCCGAGCACACCGCCGACGACGGAACCAGCGACGACCGCGGCCAGGGCAGCCTTGTACAGTCGGGTCCGGTCAGCACGTCGGTTCGGGATAGCCACGGGGTCATGGTAAGCCGTCGTCGCCGCCCTTCCCGGCATCAGGCATCCGTGTCGGACGGGCCTTTCTCGTCGTCCTGCTTGGGGACGCGACAGGCGCTCTCCAGGAACCGTCCAGCGGCGATCAGAGCGACCGACGTCGCCATCGACACGAGTCCGACGACCACCCGCATCCGGGGGCTGGGCGCGTCCCAGCGCGGGAGGAAAGAGAGGGCGAACGCCAGATAGCCGCCGGTGAACGCCGAGCCAGCCAGCATCATCGCCCGAGCCAGGGCGAGGGTGGCGACTGCCTGCTTGACATCCGTACGGTGTCCCGGCGCGCGGTTACGGAGCCAGGTCACCCGGGCTAGGCCGGCACCGCCGACTGCCGCGGCCAGCAACAGCACCGGGACGGTGATCGGCACCTCCGGGGCGATGATGTCGAAGGCGTCGACGGTAGCCAAGGTGGCGTAGGTGAGGGCGGCTCCCACGAGGCCCGCCCAGACGAGGGTACGGCTCCGGGTGGGCTCCAGCGGCTCCGGAAGGCTCATGGGGCGACCACCAGATCGGGCCGAGCAGTGAGTCCCTCGCGGCCCACGGCCGCTGCCAGCGCCGGCACAGCGCCGTGGCCAGGCAGGTGGCCCGCCGGGTCAGCCTCCGACCAGGGCACGAGCACGAAGCCCCGCAGGTGAGCACGCGGATGCGGGAGAGTCAGCTCGGCGCCGGCGACCTCCCGTTCTCCGGCGGCGATCAGGTCCACGTCGAGAGGGCGCGGCGCCACGGTGCCGTCACGCTCGCGTCCAGCCGCGTCCTCGAGTCGGAGACCACGACGCAGCAGGTCCTGGGGGTCGATCGCGTCGTCGGCCTCGTACACGGCCACGACGTTGAGGTAGTCCGGATGCCCGACGACACCCCAAGGCTCGGTCTCGTACACCGGCGACACGGCGATGAGCCGCAGGTCGTCGGACTCGAGACCAGCCACGGCTGACTGGAGGTGCCTGAGCCGGTCGCCGAGGTTGGAGCCCATCGAGTACACGACCCTCATGGCGTCGGCTTCCCGATGTGGCGATGGACCGTCACCGCGACTCCGTCCGCCCCCGCCGCCACTGCAGCCTGTGGCTTGTGGATCGTCACGGAGACCGCCTGATGGGGGCCGGCGACGCTGAGCACCTCGGCCGCGACCACGTCGGCGAGCTTCTCGATCAGGTCGTACGAGTGCGTGATCACCACCTCGGCGACGAGCTGACTGATGGCGACGTAGTCGATCGTGTCGTCGAGCGAGTCTGAGGCGGCCGCCCGGTCAGTGCGGACCCACAGCCGTAGATCAGTGATGAACGGCTGCGGCGTGACCTTCTCGGACTCGTACACGCCGTGTCGGGCCTCGACCCGGATCCCGGTGATGTCGATTCGGTCCCAGCCGCCGTACGGGCCGAGGCCCAGCTCGACGGTCTGTCGCAGCGCACTCGAGTCGGCGACCGGGTACGGCTCGAACTCGACGGTCATGACGCCCCTCTCATCGTGGCGGCTGCGGCCACGGCCTCGACGTTGGCAGCCACCGTGTGCACCCGGACACCCCAGACCCCGGCGGCGGCCAGGATCGAGGTGAGGGCGACCGTGGCGGCGTCCCGCTCCTGCGGCTGGCGGGTCAGTCCCCCGCCCACAGTCGCGAGGAAGCTCTTCCTGGAAGCGCCCCACATCACAGGGAACCCCAGCGACTCGAACGTGTCGACTGCCCGCAGCAGTGCCCAGTTGTGGTCGGCGTTCTTGCTGAAACCAAGGCCGGGGTCGAGCACCAGACGGTCTGGGCGGATGCCTGCAGCCAAGGCCACCTCGGCGCGGTGGCTGAGCTCGGCAGCGACCTCGGCCACGACATCGTCGTACACCGCGAGCTGCTGCATCCGGTCGGACTGGGCCCGCCAGTGCATGGCGACGTACGCCACGTCGAGGCCAGCCACCGTGGCCAGCATGCCCTCGTCGGCGAGGCCGCCGGAAACGTCGTTCACCATCACCGCCCCCGCCTGGACCGCGGCGAGGGCGACGTCAGCGCGCATGGTGTCGACCGAGACGGCGACCCCTTCGGCGGCCAGAGCCGTGACCACGGGGATGACCCGGGCACGCTCAACGTCGGCGCTCACCCTAAGCGCGCCGGGGCGGGTGGATTCGCCGCCTACGTCGACCACGTCAGCCCCCTCGGCGACCATGGCCAGCCCGTGCGCCACGGCAGTCTCCGTACGGTCGTACAGGCCACCGTCAGAGAACGAGTCAGGCGTGACGTTGAGGATGCCGACGACCCGGGTCCGCCCAGGGGCGAGCAGCGCGGAGAGGTCGGTCACGACCGCCGCCCGGTGATGAGCCCCATCACCTCGGCACGGGTCGCGGGGTCGTTCATCGTGCCTCGTACGGCCGACGTGACCGTCTCCGCGCCCGGCTTGCGCACTCCGCGCATGGCCATGCACATGTGCTCGCACTCCAGCACCACGATCGCACCCTGCGCCTTCAGCTGCTGCATCAGCAGGTCGGCGACGGTGGTCGTGATCCGTTCCTGAACCTGGGGTCGACGCGACACCATGTCGACCAGCCTGGCCAGCTTCGACAGGCCCGTGACCTTCTTGGTTCGGCCGGGGATGTAGGCGACGTGGGCGACGCCCCAGAACGGCAGCAGGTGGTGTTCGCAGATCGAGTACACGTCGATGTCGCGTACGAGCACGAGCTCCTCGTGGTCGATATCGAACGTGCGGCTGAGCTCCTCGGCCGGGTCAGCCTTCAGTCCAGCGGTCATCTCGGCGTACGCCCGCGCGACGCGCTGCGGGGTGTCCCTGAGGCCGTCGCGGTCGGGATCCTCACCGATGCCAGCGAGCAACTCCCGTACGGCTGCGGCGACGCGGTCGTGGTCGAACGCCATGGCTCAGCCCTGCTTGTCGGAGCCCGGAGGCGACCACTGCGGCGGCTGCCACGGACCCGGCGGCAGCGGGTCGGTGACGATGCCGGGCGAGTCGGGCCCCGGGCTGGGCGGCTGGCCGATGCCAGGGCCGGACTCCCAGCCGCTCGGCCCGCCGGCGCCATCGGGCAGCTTGGGCGGTACGGGCGGCTGACCGGGCGGAAGCTGCTTTCCGACAGGCGACGGCTCGAGGGGCTCCGGCTGCCGATCGGGCGCTGGTACGGGAGGGATCTCCGACGGCTTGCGGCTGTCCGACCCGGTCCAGGCTGGCCGGTCGGGGTGTCGGACGAGGTTGGCGAAGACCGCTGCCACGGCGTCCTTGTCGAGGGTCTCCTTGGCGAGCAGCTGCCGAACCAGCTCGTCGAGCACCTCGCGGTTCTCCACCAGGACGTCGAACGCCTCCTGGTGCGCGGTGGCGATGAGCGCGGAGACCTCCTCGTCGATCAAGGCGGCCGTACGGTCCGAGTAGCCCCGGCCCTGGCCCATCTCCATGCCGACGAACGGCTCCCGGTCATCCGACCCGTACCGGACAGCGCCCAACCGCGACGTCATGCCGTACTGGGTGACCATGGCGCGAGCGACCTTGCTGGCTTTCTCGATGTCGTTCGAGGCACCGGTGGTCGGGTCGTGGAAGACCAGCTCCTCGGCAGCGCGACCGCCGAGCATGTAGGCGAGCTGGTCGAGCAGCTCACCGCGGGTCTGCGAGTACTTGTCCTGGTCGGGCAGCACCATCGTGTAGCCGAGGGCACGACCGCGCGGCAGGATCGTCACCTTCTGCACGGGGTCGTTGCCGGGCATCGCCGCGGCCACCAGAGCGTGACCACCCTCGTGGTAAGCGGTGATCAGCAGCTCCTGGGCGTTCATCAGGCGGGTCCGCTTCTGCGGGCCCGCGATGACCCGGTCGATCGCCTCGTCGAGGTACTCATCGGTGATCTGGTGGTGGTTCGTCCGGGCCGTCAGCAGCGCTGCCTCGTTGAGCACGTTCGCCAGGTCGGCGCCGGTGAAGCCAGGGGTACGGCGGGCGACCGACTCGAGGTCAACGTCAGGAGCCATCGGCTTGCCCTGCGCGTGCACCTTGAGGATCTGGTAGCGGCCCCGCAGGTCGGGCGCCTCCACGGAGATCTGGCGGTCGAATCGGCCCGGGCGCAGCAAGGCGGGGTCGAGCACATCGGGCCGGTTGGTGGCGGCGATCAGGATGACGCCGCCGCGGACGTCGAAGCCGTCCATCTCGACCAGGAGCTGGTTGAGGGTCTGCTCACGCTCGTCGTGACCGCCGCCCATACCAGCGCCACGGTGGCGACCGACCGCGTCGATCTCGTCGATGAAGACGATGGCCGGAGCTGACTCCTTGGCCTGCTCAAACAGGTCTCGTACGCGGCTGGCGCCGACACCGACGAACATCTCGACGAAGTCGGAGCCGGAGATCGAGAAGAACGGCACACCCGCCTCACCGGCCACGGCCCGCGCGAGCAGGGTCTTGCCGGTGCCGGGGGGCCCGTACAGCAGGACGCCCTTGGGGATCTTCGCGCCAACCGCGCGGAACTTGGCCGGCTCGGCGAGGAACTCCTTGATTTCCTGGAGTTCTTCGATGGCCTCCTCCACGCCAGCGACGTCGGCGAACGTGGTCTTCGGGGTGTCCTTGGTGGCAACCTTCGCTTTGGACTTGCCGAACTGCATGACTCGCGAGCCACCGCCCTGCAGCGAGTTGAGCAGGAAGAAGAAGACCACACCGATGATCAGGAACGGCACGAGGGTGCCGAACAGGGTGCCCCAAAAGCCAGGGGTCGGGTTAGTGCCCTTCCACGAGTCCAACGACTTGGCGGCGACCCGGTCGTTGAGCCGCTTGGCGAGATCGTCGCCCATGTTGCCGACCCACGTGGCCTTGATCCGAGTCTGCTTCTCGTCCGCCTTGGTGATCTGGATGACCTGCTCACCGTCGACGAGGATGACCTCCTTCAACGGGTCGTTGCCGTTGATCAGGGCCACCGCCTCAGACGTGGGCACCTCTTTGTAACCGGTCGCGTCGCCAGCCAACTGGACGATGCCAGCAAGCGCGACCAGACCGATCACGATCCAGAACAGCGGGCCCTTCAGGATGCGTTGCAGAGTGCTCAAGTTCCCCACCTGGGACGACGAAGTACCGCAGATTCGCGGCCCCTAGGACCTTACCAGCGGTAGAGAACTGGTGGCTGCGCCCAGTGTCAGCTGTAGATGTGGGGGGAGAGCGTTCCTACGCCCGTGAGGTTGCGGTACTTGCCTGCGAAGTCGAGCCCGTACCCGACCACGAACTCGTTGGGGATGTCGTAGCCGACGTACTTCACCGTGACGTCGGCCCGGATCGCCTCTGGCTTGCGGAACATGGCCATCACCTCGAGGCTCGCCGGGTGGCGGGAGCGGAGGTTCTCGAGCAGGTACGACAGGGTGAGGCCCGTGTCGACGATGTCCTCGACGACCAGCACGTGACGGCCTTCGAGGTTGGTGTTGAGGTCCTTGAGGATCCGTACCACACCGGACGATTTGGTGCCGGCGCCGTACGACGAGATCGCCATCCAGTCCATCTCGGCGTGGCAGTGCAGCGCTCGCGAGAGGTCGGCCATGACCATCACGGCGCCGTTCAGGACGCCGACGAGGAGCACGTCCTTCCCGTCGTAGTCGGCGTCGATCTCGGCTGCGAGCTCAGCCAGCCGGCCATCGATCTGCTCGCGGGAGTAGAGGACGTTGGCAAGGTCATCCGACACGTCTGAAAGATCCACCCCGTCACCCTAACGGACTGGCCTGAGGGTCGTCTCCGCCTCCGACTGGGGCGAAGGTCAGCCGTCCGTCGATCCTGGCGACGGTCCCGCCGATGACGTCGACGCCGGCCTGACCTCGCCAGGCGGTGACCAGCCGGTCGACCGAGGCGACGTGACCCATCGTGACGTCACCGGCGCCTCGGCTGCGGAGCCAGGAGAGTAGTACTCGACCTCGCATCGCGTCAGGCAACGATGCCAGCTGCCGAGCATCCAGGGCCTCGCCGCGCAGATCACCCGCGACGAGCTCGGCCGCCTGTCGGTCGAGCAGATCAGCGTCGGCCCTGGCCAGCGTGGCCGTTCGGGCCAGCGCTTCGGGCAGACCCGGCCCGAGGAGGTCGTCCAGGTAGGGCAGGGCTGCTCGCAGCCGGGAACGGGCGTACGCGGGGTCGTCGTTGTGCGGGTCGTGCCAGGGCTCGAGGCCCGCCTCGGCGCAGGCGGCTCTCGTTGTCGTACGGCGTAGCCCCAGCAACGGGCGAACCAGGCGGCCCGAGCGTTCCGCCATCCCGGCCAACGACCTCGTCCCAGAGCCGCGGGCGAGACCGAGCAGGACCGTCTCGGCCTGGTCATCGAGGGTGTGGCCCAGCAGCAGGTACGCGGACCGCCCAGCCAGCAGCGCCCCGTACCGTGCTCGTCTCGCCGAGTCCTCCGGACCGCCGCCGCCCTCCGGGGTGACGCGAGCGACGTCGGCATCGAGGCCAAGACTCCTCACCTGCCCAGCGGCTCGGTCGGCCACCTCCGCCGACCCAGCCTGGAGGCCGTGGTCGACCACGACCGCCCGTGCTCGGAGATCCGCGTACGG
>DAOOHL010000068.1:0-11726 GCA_035416185.1 Propionibacteriaceae bacterium
CGCGGGCGTAGAAGGCCTGCTTGTACGTCTGCGGCAGACCTACGGCATCGACCACCACATCGGCGCCATGGCCACCGGTGAGGCCCTGGATCGCCTCAACAGCGTCGGCGTCCTTCGAGTTGACCGTGTGGGTCGCGCCGAACTTCTTGGCTTGCTCGAGCTTCCGGTCGTCGACGTCGACGGCGATGATCGTTGTCGCGCCAGCCAACGCCGATCCGGCGATCGCGGCGTTGCCGACGCCGCCACAGCCGATCACTGCGACCGAGTCACCTCGCCGTACGCCACCGGTGTTGACCGCTGCTCCGAAGCCGGCCATGACCCCGCAGCCGAGGAGCCCGGCGGCCGCAGCCGACGCCTCCCTGTCCACCTTGGTGCACTGCCCTGCCGCCACCAGCGTCTTCTCCACGAAGGCGCCGATGCCGAGCGCCGGGCTGAGCTCCGTACCGTCGGTGAGCGTCATCTTCTGGGTGGCGTTGTGGGTCGCGAAGCAGTACCAGGGCTCGCCCTTGGCACACGCCCGGCACTGGCCACAGACGGCCCGCCAGTTCAGGATCACGAAGTCCCCCGGTGCCACCTCGGTTACGCCCGGCCCGACGGCCTCGACCGTACCGGCGGCCTCATGGCCGAGCAGGAACGGGAAGTCGTCGTTGATGCCACCCTCGCGGTAGTGCAGGTCGGTGTGGCACACGCCACACGCCTCGACCTTGACGACCGCCTCGCCCGGACCAGGGTCGGGAATGACGATGTCGGCCAGCTCGACCGGCGCGCCCTTGCTGCGGGCGATGACACCCTTGACGGTTTGGGGCATGGAATTCTCCTTCTCCTGGCAGGTTGGGGCCAGCCTAGCGAGCGGGTCGGCGCGGCGGACCCGGTTGCGCGGCTGCCCCGGCAGGGTGGGTGGTGGCCGGTAGATTCTCGCCATGACGGGCGCGAAGCGGGACCTCGACCTGCTGCCCAAAGCCCATCTCCACCTGCATTTCACGGGCTCGCTGGACGTGGCGACCCTCCGTACACTCGCCGCCGCCGCCGACCTCGACCTGCCTGACCACCTGCTCGACGCCGAACCCCTTGACGTGCCGTTGACCGAGCGGGGCTGGCACCGGTTCCAACGCTCGTACGACCTGGCTCGGCTGGCTGTGGTGGGTGAGTCGGCGATGCGGCTCGTCGTCCGGGCTGCGGCTGCCAACGACGCACGGGAGGGGTCCCGGCGGATGGAGATCCAGGTCGACCCCACGTCGTACGGCCGGAGCGTCGGCGGCGTGATCCCGGCGCTGGAGATCGTGCTGGACGAGGCCCGACTGGCGGCTGAGGCGACCGGCGTGTCGATCGGGGTGATCGTGGCGGCCTCGCGGATTCGGAACCCGATGGAGGCAGCGACGGTGGCGCGGCTGGCGGTGAAGCATGCCGGGAACGGACCTGGTCAGGTGGTCGGGTTCGGGCTGTCGAACGACGAGCACGCGGGGGTCACCGAGGAGTTCGTCCAGGCGTTCCGGATCGCTCGACGAGGCGGCCTGGCATCGGTGCCGCACGGAGGTGAGCTGTGCGGTCCCGAGCATGTGACGGCGATCCTCGACCTGCTCGAACCGGACCGGCTGGGTCACGGCGTCAGGTCAGCCGAGGATCCGCGGGTGCTTGACCGCCTCGTCGCTTCGGGGGTGGCTCTGGAGGTCTGCCCGGTCTCGAACGTGCATCTGGGGGTGTACGAGACGGTCGCCGACGTACCGCTGCGCGCCCTGGTCGACGCCGGCGCGACCGTGGCGCTCGGCGCCGATGACCCCCTGCTGTTCCTCTCCCGCCTGACCGCGCAGTACCGGATCGCGCGTGAGGTCCACGACTTCACCGACAACGAGCTGGCAGACCTGGCGAGAGGGAGCATCCGTGCCTCCTTCGCGCCAGAGTCTGACAAGGACCGCTGGCTGGGCGAGGTGGACGACTGGCTGGCCTGATGGTCAGGGCAGGGTGTCGATCCCGAACGTCTCGTGCCAGTCGTCGGCGAACGCCCGTACAGCCTGGGTGATGTCAGGTGACGACAAGGCCGCGCGGAGGAGCGACGGGGCCACCGTGACGGCATGGGCGCCAGCGTCGAAAGCAGCACTCACCTGTGCGACGTTCTTGAACGAGGCCGCCATGATCTGGGTGTCGCTCTTGTCGCGTTCGATGAACTTCGACAGCGACTTGATCGTCGCCGAGATGTCGATGTCGAGGCTCTCCATGCGGTTGAAGTAGGGCGCGATGTAGTCAGCCCCAGCCGCGATCGCGAGCAGCCCCTGCGCCTTCGAGTAGATCGCGGTCGCTGTCACGTTGACCGACTGCTTCTTCAGCACCCCGATCGCCTTCAGGCCCTGCTCGGTGACGGGGATCTTGATGTAGATCTGGTCGTCGAGGGTGGTGAGGATCTTCTCGGCCTCCCTGACGATCCCGTCGGCCTCGGCGGCAATCACCTGGATGTGGAGCGTGCGGCCAGGGCCGAGCGCGGCCCGCACCTTGCGGAAATGCTCCCAGAAGTCGATCCGGCCCTCCGCCTTGATGATCGTCGGGTTGCACGTCGCGCCGGTGACCGGGTAGATGCCCGAGAGCGTCTCAATGTCACCAAGGTTGGCCGTGTCGAACAGGATCTCCATGCTTGCAACGCTAGTGGTCGGCGTTGCTCAGCGGTACGGGGTGGGGCCCGCCTGCCTGAGCCCTAGGCCTCGGCCTTGCGCACCTCAGCCAGGGCCACCTCGAGGCTCGGGCACTGCACCCGTACCTGGCCTGGCTGGGCGGCGTGCAGCATCTCCGTCCGGAGGGGCTCCATCAGCAGCGCCGTCCCGGCCTTCGACAGCATGCCCAGGTCGTTCTGGCCATCCCCGACCGCGAGCACGTCGGACCAGTGCAGCCCAAGGTCGGCGAGCAGGATGTCACCGCCCTTGGTGGCGGCGCTGGTTGCGAGCACGACGTCGTTGTAGCCGGGGTACGACTCCACGACCGCGAGCTCCGGGCGGCTGTCGAGCTCGACCAGCAGCGAGTTCTGCTCGGGCGTCCGGGCGAAGGCGAGCAGCTTGATGATCTGGTCGTTGCCGGTGAGCTGGTCAACGACCTCGGCTGTGGCGTCGGTGAGCTCCCGGTCGCGGGTGACGCGGTGGGTGACCTCCTTCACGATCCATGAGTCGATCGTGTAGGCCCAGATCTCCATGTCGAGAGCAGCCGCGCGGGTCTCGAGCTCGGCCACCAGCGGCAGGGGCAGGAAGCGGGTGCCGACAGTCGTCCAGCCGTCGAGGTCGCGGCGCTGGACGAGAGCGCCACTGCCCGCAGCGATGTAGGCAATCTCCTGACGTTCGTCGGCGAGGGCCAGGAGAGACTCGACCGGGCGGCCGGAACACAGCGCGATCGGCACACCGGTCGAAGCCAGCTCGTCGAGGAGGTCCGTTGCCCCCGGCTTCCACCCCTCCTCGTCGCGCAGGGTGCCGTCGACGTCGAGCATGGCGAGTCTGAAACGCATGGGCGACAGGCTACTGACCTCGTTGCGGCATCGTTCGGTGGGTGGTCAGATCGCGGTCAGGTCGCCGTCAGATCCAGTCGTACTTGCGGAACAGCAGGTAGAGCCCGGCTGAGCCGAGCACGATCGCGATGATGCTCATGTAAAGGCCCGAGTTGGCCGAGAACCCTGGGTACGGGAGATTCTGCCCGAACCAGCCGGTCACGGCGGTCGGTACGGCGATGATCGCGGCCCAGCTGGCCAGCTTCTTCATGATGGTGTTCAGCCGGGCGTCCTGCAGCGACAGGTTGGTCTCGAAGATGCTCGCCAGCATGTCGCGCAGCGACTCAGTCCACTCCGAGGCGCGAAGGACGTGGTCGTACAGGTCGTCGTACCAGCCGTCGAGGGGGCTGAATGATGGCGTGGCTGGGGTCGGGGTCTCAGGCGCGTCGGCGTCCGGGTCGCGGTCGAGGGCGACGGCAATGCCGCCGGAGCCGGTCATGACCAGACGACGCCGCAGGATCGACGCGACCACCTCGCGCATCGGCAGCACCACGCGGCGCACTTCGACGAGCTCACGGCGCATCCGGTACACCCGCTCCTGCAGGCCCTTGGGGGGTCGATCGTCCGCGAAGAGGAGGTCCTCCAGGTCCTGGATGGCGTCGTCGAGCTGCTGGATGGTCTCGAAGTGGCCGTCAACGATCGTGTCGAGGAGGCCGTGCAGCAGTCCGCCCACGCCCTGGGCGCACAGGTCCGGGTCGTCCTCCCACCGCCGTACGACCTCGGCGGTGTCGAAGCCGTCGTCGCGCCGTACGGTGATCAGCCCCCGGGCCAGCACGAACACCGACACCTGCGAGCTGACCAGCCTCGAGTGGTGGGCGGCGTCGGCGTCGGTGTCGATCCTGGTCGCGTAGGTCGTGAGGAAGAGGTGTGTGGCGTGCTTGGACAGCTTGACGCGCTCGCCGGGCAGCACGGCGTCCTCGACCGCGTTGGGGTCAAGCGACAGCTCTTCAGCCAGCTTCTCCAGCGCGGCCGGATCAGGGTCGACCAGGTCCAGCCAGACCAGCACTTTCGAGTCAGCCAGCAGCACGTCGAGGTCGTCGAGCGGGTAGTCGGTCGAGGCGACGGCGCTGTTGCGCCAGACCCGGCCTTGCACAGTGGTCACCGCGTCAGTGTGGCACCGACAGCCGACCCCTGCGAGGAGGGCTGGGAGCGGCCCCGCGGGCACCCGCTGCCGACTGTGTGAGAGGGGAGCACTACAGTCGCCATGTCACCGTCGTCGAGGAGGATCCGTGGGCATCCGCAAGGTGTTGGTCGCCAATCGTGGGGAGATCGCCGTACGGGTCATTCGTGCTGCGGCGGACGCCGGGATCGACAGCGTGGCGGTCTACGCCGACTCCGACTCCGCGTCGTTGTTCGTGGGTCTGGCCGACGAAGCGTTCGCGTTGTACGGGGCGACGCCCGCCGAGACGTACCTTGATGTGGCGAAGATCCTGTCGATCGCGGAACGGTCGGGTGCCGACGCGGTGCATCCGGGGTACGGGTTCCTGGCCGAGAACGCCTCCTTCGCGCAGGCGGTGATCGATGCGGGGCTGACCTGGATCGGTCCCCCTCCGTCCGCCATCGAGTCGCTCGGCGACAAGGTGCAGGCCCGTCACATCGCGCAGAAGGTCGGCGCGCCCCTCGTCCCGGGCACGGCTGACCCGGTGGCGGACGCCTCGGAGGTGGTCGAGTTCGCGCGCGAGCACGGTCTGCCGGTCGCGATCAAAGCGGCGTTCGGCGGTGGCGGGCGCGGGTTGAAGGTCGCGCGCACGCTCGAGGAGATCCCCGAGCTGTTCGCCTCCGCGACGCGTGAGGCCGTGACGGCGTTCGGCCGTGGGGAGTGTTTCGTGGAGCGCTACCTCGACAAGCCACGCCACGTCGAGACCCAGTGTCTGGCCGACTCGCACGGCAACGTCGTCGTCGTGTCAACCCGCGACTGCTCCCTGCAGCGGCGGCACCAGAAGCTGGTCGAGGAGGCGCCTGCCCCGTACCTCTCGTCAGCCCAGATGGAGCGGCTGTACGAGTCATCGAAGGCGATCCTGCGCGAGGCTGGCTATGTGGGCGCAGGTACGTGCGAGTTCCTCGTCGGCCAGGATGGCACCATCTCGTTCCTGGAGGTGAACACTCGGCTCCAGGTCGAGCACCCGGTCTCTGAGGAGGTGACCGGTCTCGATCTTGTCCGGGAGATGTTCCGGATCGCCTCGGGCGAGCCGCTGGGGTACGACGACCCGAAGGTCCGCGGCCACTCGATCGAGTTCCGCATCAACGCCGAGGACGCAGGCCGCTCGTTCATGCCCGCACCGGGGACCGTGGTGACGTGGCAGCCGCCGACCGGGCCGGGGGTACGAGTCGACGAGGGCTACCACGCGGGCATGACCGTCCCTGGGTCGTTCGACTCGCTGGTGGCGAAGGTGATCGTGACCGGCTCGTCGCGCGACGCGGCGTTGGCGCGTTCTCGCCGGGCGCTGCGTGAGCTCAAGCTCGACGGCATGCCGACGGTGGTGCCGTTCCACATCGCAGTCCTCGACGAGCCCGCGTTCACTGCAGCCGATGGGGTCTTCGGGGTGCACACCCGCTGGATCGAGACCGAGTTCGTGAACCAGATCCCTGCCTATTCCGGGGTGCTGGGCGACTCGGGCGACGCCGCCGAGCGCACCTCGGTCGTGGTCGAGGTCAACGGCCGCCGCGTCGAGGTGACGATGCCGGCCTCGCTGGGCGCGAGCCGTACGGCTGCCCCGGCAGCGACCAAGAAGCCGGTCAAGCGGGCGCGCGGCGGCGGCAAGGTGGCTGAAGCGAGCGGCAACGCGCTGGCCTCACCGATGCAGGGCACGATCGTGAAGGTCGCTGTCGTCGAGGGCCAGGCGATCGCCGAGGGCGACCTGGTGCTGGTGCTGGAGGCGATGAAGATGGAACAGCCGATCAACGCCCACCGCTCAGGAAAGATCACCAACCTCGACGCTGTCCCCGGCACCACGGTCTCCTCCGGCACAGTCCTCTGCGAGATCGCCGACGCATGACCATACGGGCTGGTCGGAGCTGGCCCGGCCAACGATGTGCCGAAAGGCACCATAATCAACGCGGCGGCGTGAATCTGGTGCCTTTAGGCACGATAATCAACGCGGGACCGTGATTTTTATGCCTTTCGGCACCAAAATCAACACCGTCACGTGATTTTGATGCCTTTCGGCACGTCTAGGCGGGGCGGAGCCCTGATCCAGACGGGGTTCAGGCGGCCCGCAGGGGCGTCGGGAAGTGTCGGCGCCAGGCGTCTTTCAGGTCGATACGCTTGGCACCAGCTCGCTCAACCGCCCCCTTGACCCTTGCCAGGACCTCTGCCGGACGCTCATGCAGATCTCGTGAGGTCACCACGATCACCTCCCAGCCGAGCCGGCCAAGTGCTGACCGGCGTACGGCATCGCGTTCGACCTGAGCTGGGTCGCGGTGCCAAACACCGTCATATTCGATCGCCACCTTCCATGCCGGGTAGCCCATGTCGAGCCGCCAGAGAACGTTCCCGTCGTCTTGCCTGTTGAGCACGACGTTGCAGACAGGCTCCGGTAGACCAGCGAAGATCAGGAGGATGCGAGTGCGGGTCTCCAAGACTGAGTCGACGCCGCTCCTCACCAGCTGCGCTGCGCTGACCAACGTCCTCCGGTGCTGCCCCGGCCACCGATCTGCCTGACGCATCAGGGAGTTGGGACTGGTACATCCCGCCCGGACGAGTGAGTCTCCCAGTCCGACGAGATCAATCAGGTCGAGCTCGCGTGCCATGTGCCCGAAGGTCATCTCCGGTGACGTCACAGGGAACGACAGTCGCCTGGCGAGATCGAGCGGATATCGGAAGCGGTGGATCTTCAACCCCGTGCGGTTCGTCCGATCTTGGCCCTGAACAGCAACGTGAAGTGCCGCCGAGACTGGCACTGATCCGCCCCAAAGGGACGCCGCAGTGTGGTGGCTGAACGGCCGCCCGGAGAGGAACGGAACCAAGGCACGGCACCTCAGGATGAGGTTGTCCAAGACTCCGGCATCGATGTGTTGGTCGTGTGCGACGCGGCGGTAGTCCGTGGATGCGAGTGCGCGCCACGTCACGCCAGCTTGCGTCGCTGCTTGGCGAGAGAAGAAGTCCTTGGGCTCGAAAGACATGGCGAGATTGTGATCGAGAGAAGAGGTACGAACCTCAAAATAGCCAAGGCTGTGGACACCTCCAGAATCTATCCACAACCTTCAGAAGGACCTCACAGCGTGATTATGGTGCCTTTCGGCACCATCATCACTGCGGCACACCCAGGCCACCCCGCGGCCTACCCCAGCGGCTGGAACCTTGCCTGGAAGAAGCGCAGGTACTTCGGCTCGTACAGCATCTCCAGGCCCTTGACCGCCTTGCGGTTGTCGTAGCAGGCCTTCACCGACTCGGCGACGACGTCCATGTGGGCCTGTGTGTAGACGCGGCGTGGGATGGTCAGGCGGGTGAGCTCCAGCTTGGGGTGGTGGTTCTCGCCTGTCACGGCGTCACGGCCAGCGGACACAATGCCGCGCTCCATCGAGCGGATGCCCGAGTCCAAGTACAGCTCCGCCGCCAGCGTCTGGCCCGGGAACTGCTCCTGGGTCAGGTGCGGGTAGAACGCCGCCGCGTCGAGGAACACCGCATGCCCGCCGACGGGCTTCACATACGGGATCCCCCACTGGTCGAGCAGCTCGGCCAAGTAGCGCACCTGCCCGATCCGAGAGTTCATGTACGCCAGGTCGACCGACTCGGTGATGCCGATCGCCATCGCCTCCATGTCGCGCCCAGCCATGCCGCCGTACGTGTGCAGCCCCTCGTACACGACGACCAGGTTGCGGCACTCCTCGTACAGCTCGTCGTCGTTGGTCGCGAGCCAGCCGCCGATGTTGACCAGGGGGTCCTTCTTGCCCGACATGGTGCAACCGTCGGTGTACGAGCAGAACTCCAGCAGGATGTCGGCGATCGACGCCTCGCCGTACCCCTCCTCGCGCTCGTGGATGAACCAGGCGTTCTCCACCGCGCGGGTGGCGTCGAGGTAGATCTTGATGCCGTATCGGTCGGTCAGCTCCCGGACAGCTCTAATGTTCGCCATCGAGATCGGCTGTCCGCCGGCCATGTTCACCGTCGCCGCAGCGCAGACGTACGGGATCTTCTCCGCGCCGACCTCGTCGATCAGCGCCTGGAGCTTGTCGAGGTCGATGTTGCCCTTGAAGTCCGCGAGCGCCGACGAGTCGTGGGCGATGTCGACGATCACGTCGTGGAAGGTCGCTCCCGCGTGCTCCTGGTGGTAGCGGGTCGTCGTGAAGTACATGTTGCCCGGCACATGGTCGCCCGGCTTGATCGCCGTCGACGACAGCAGGTTCTCCGCACCGCGCCCCTGATGGGTCGGCACGACGTGCTTGAAGCCGTAGTACTTCCGGATCGTGTCCTCAAGCTTGTAGTAGTTGACCGACCCCGCATACGCCTCGTCGCCGAGCATCATCCCGGCCCACTGCCGGTCGCTCATCGCGTTGGTGCCCGAGTCGGTCAGCAGGTCGATGTAGACGTCGGCCGAGTGCAGCAGGAAGGTGTTGTAGCCAGCCTCCTTCATCGCAACCTGCCGCTCCTCGGGCGTGGTCGTACGGAGCGGCTCCACCACCTTGATCTTGTACGGCTCGGCCCAGCTGCGGCGGTCCTGCTGCTGACCCATGGTGTGAAGTGACGGCGGCATCAACGCTTTCCTCGGGTGTGACCTGGCACGCCCGCCGAGCGCGACGGAGTGGGGCCGCGACACTGCGGGATGCCGGCCAGGATCTCCCGCCGGAGCGATGCTATCGACTGCGGGACACCGACGACGGGCCGGGGTCAGCCCGCGTTCTCCCCCATCAGTGAGGTCACCGAGCTCTCCACGAAGACCGCCTTGATCGCCTTCGCCAGCAGCGGCGCGATCGACAGCACCGTCAGCTTGTCGATCTTCACCCCGGTCGGGATCGGCAGCGTGTTCGTGACGATCACCTCCTCGAACGCCGAGCGGTTAAGACGGTCGGCGGCGGGCCCGGACAGCACGGGATGGGTCGCCGCTGCGATCACCCCGGCCGCACCGCGCGCCTTCAGCGCATCGGCGGCGAGGCAGATCGTTCCGGCTGTGTCGATCATGTCGTCGACGAGCAGGCAGAGCTTGCCCTCGACATCGCCGACGACCTCGTGGACGGCAACCGTGTTGGCCACGTTCGGGTCGCGTCGCTTGTGGATGATCGCCAGGCCACAGCCGAGCCGGTCGGTCCACATGTCAGCCATCCGAACCCGGCCAGCGTCAGGCGAGACGACGACGATGTCGCGGTCGCCGTACTTCTCCTTGACGTAGTCGGCAAGCAACGGCAGCGCGTGCAGGTGGTCAACGGGGCCGTTGAAGAAGCCCTGGATCTGGGCGGCATGCAGGTCGACCGACATGACTCGCGAGGCTCCTGCCGCGAGGTACAGGTCAGCGACGAGTCGGGCCGAGATCGGCTCCCGGCCGGCGTGCTTCTTGTCCTGTCGGGCGTACGGGTAGAACGGCGACACGACGGTGATCCGCTTGGCCGAGGCGCGCTTCAACGCGTCGACCATGATCAGCTGCTCCATCAGCCACTCGTTGACCGGGGCGTGGTGCGACTGGATCACGAACGCGTCGGAGCCTCGTACGGACTCCTCAAACCGGACGTAGATCTCGGAGTTGGCGTAGGTCACCGCCCGCATCGGGACGAGCTCAGTGCCCAACAAGTCGGCGACCTCGTTGGCGAGCGCGGGGTGAGATCGCCCCGAGAACAGCATGAGGTGTTTCTGGTCCTTCTTCGTCAGACCCGTCACGGCTGCTCAGCCCTCCTGCTCATCGGCGGCCAGGTCAGCGGCTGCGCGGGCGGCCGCGTCGGTCTTCGTGCCGGCCCGCTTGTCGGCGACCCAGCCCGGGATATTGCGCTGGCGGGAGCGAGCGACAGCCAGTTCGCCGGGGCCCACGTCGCTGGTCACCGCCGAGCCGGCTGCCACGTAGGCGCCATCGGCCACGTGGACCGGCGCGACGAGCACGGAGTTCGATCCGACGAACGACTGACGCCCGATGGTGGTGGTGGATTTCGTCACACCGTCGTAGTTGGCGAAGATCGTCCCCGCGCCGATGTTGGCACCCTCGCCCACAATCGCGTCGCCGCAGTAGGTCAGGTGCGGCACCTTGGCACCGTCGCCGATCTTGGCGTTCTTCGTCTCGACGAAGCCGCCGATCTTGCCCTTCGCGCCGAGCTCCGTGCCCGGCCGAAGGTACGAGTACGGCCCGACCTCGGCACCTGCGCCGATCACCGACAGTGTGGCCTGACAACGGGTGACGTGGGCACCCTCACCCACCTCGACGTCGGTGAGCATCGTGTCGGGGCCAATCTCGGCGCCGGTGGCGATCGAGGTGGCCCCGCGCAGGATCGTGTTGGGGAGCAAGGTGACGTCTTCGCCCAGGTCGACGTTGCTCTCGATCCAGGTCGTCGCCGGGTCTTGTACGGTGACGCCGGCCCGCTGCCACTTCTCGACGATGCGCCGGTTCATCTCCTTGCCCATCGAGGCGAGCTGAACCCGGTCGTTGACCCCCTCGGTCTGCCACCGGTCAGTGGTGACATGGGCGCCGACCCGTCCCCCTTGTGAAGCAGCGAACGCCACCACGTCGGTCAGATACAGCTCACCTTGGGAATTGTCCGTACGGAGTGTCGCCAGCCCGGCCCGAAGCACCTCCGCGTCGAAGACGTAGATGCCGGAGTTGATCTCCTGGACCGCCCGCTCGGCGTCGTCGGCGTCCTTCTGCTCGACGATCCGCTCGACCGTCTCGCCAGCAGCAGAACGGATGATCCGGCCGTACCCCGTCGGGTCGTCCACCACTGCGGTCAGCACGGTCGCCGCGTTGCCCGACCGCTCGTGCTCGCCCACCAGAGACACGAGCGTGTCGCCGGTCAGCATCGGCACATCCCCGTACGTCACCACGACCACCCCGGTGAGCTCCGGCAGCGCCTTCAGCCCGCACTGGACCGCGTGGCCCGTACCGAGCTGGGCGTCCTGCAACGCCCGTGCGACGTGGGGGGCGACCTCGTCGAGATGCGCCTCGACCTGCTCGCGCAGGTGACCGACGACGACGCAGAGATGCTCAGGCTCGAGCGCCTGGGCAGCATCGACCGCGTACGACAGCATCGACCGACCAGCCAGAGGGTGCAGCAGCTTGGAGATGCGGGACTTCAT
>DAOOHL010000069.1:0-11680 GCA_035416185.1 Propionibacteriaceae bacterium
CTTGCCTACGATGGCGATCCGTCGAGGTCCATCGGATGGGCGGTCGTGGTCCGTACGGGGAGCCGCGGGCAGCGCCTCGAGGAGGGCGTCGAGCAGGTCGCCCGACCCACGGCCGTGCAGCGCCGACACCGGGTACGGCTCCCCCAGCCCAAGGTTCCACATCGACGCGGCCTCGGCCTCGGTACGAGGATCGTCCACCTTGTTCGCCGCCAGGATCACCGGCTTCTTGCTTCGCCGCAGCACCTGGACCACAGCGTCGTCCTCATCGGTGGTGCCGACCTGGGCGTCAACGACAAACAGGACTGCATCAGCTGCGGCGATCGCCATCTCGGCCTGCTCCGCGATCTGCGCCGCCATTCCGGTCGCATCAGACATCCAGCCACCAGTATCGACCACGACGAAGTCGCGACCGGCCCATTCCGCGTCGTACGACACACGGTCGCGAGTGACGCCGGGAACGTCCTGAACGACGGCCTCGCGCCGACCGAGGATGCGGTTGACCAGGGTCGACTTGCCCACGTTGGGACGCCCGACCACCGCCACCACTGGGCGTGAGAGTTCGGTCATGCGGGGCTCCTCAGATTCGGGCGGGGATCAGCGCCCCAGCCTACCGGGTCTGGCCCACGGCGACCGAGTCGCGGTGATCGGCTCGGCTGTCATGTACACAACTGCTGACCTGGGTGCACAATCGGCCCCAAGAGGAGGACTTCTGCACGCAGGTCAGGGGTTGTGTACGGTCACGTGCCAATCCGGTGGGAGAAGCGCCACGACCGCGTCCACGGCCTGCTCGATAGTCAGGTACGTGGAGTCGATCAGCGTCACGCCCGGTGCGGCGTGCTCGAAGTCCACGAGCCGGGAGTCGTCCTTGTCGCGCCGGAGAATCTGGTCGGCGAGGGAGTCGGCGTCCAGCCGGCCGCCCAGCTCTGCGTTGCGTCGTTTCATCCGGGCTGCCGGGTCGGCCACGAGCAGCGCCCGTACATCGGCGTCTGGCGCCACGACCGTGGTGATGTCGCGCCCCTCGACCACGATGCCGCCCTCGCCGATGATGGCGCGCTGACGCCGTACTAGCTCTGCTCTGCAGTCGGGGTTGGTCGCGACGACACTCACCCAGGCGGTGACGTGGGGCTCCCGGATCGTGGCCGTGGCGTCGACGCCGTTCACCGCAATCGTCGGGTGGTCAGGGTCGGTGGTCACATCGAGGCCGACCGTACGACATTCGTGTGTGATTGCCTCGGCGTCGTCGCGTGAGATCCCCTTCATCAGACACGCCACGGCGACACCGCGATACATGGCGCCGGTGTCGAGGTAGCGAAGGCCGAGCCGCTTCGCCACCTGCCTGGCTGTCGTCGACTTGCCCGACCCCGACGGCCCGTCGATCGCCACCACGATTCCGCTCATGGAGCGCTATTCAACCGCACTCGCGACGATCGGCGCCCCAGTGGGGTGGGCGGCGTCGTACGCAGCCGGGCGATCCATGGCGCGGGCGGTGGGAGTACCGGACCGGGATGCGCTCGACGATCTCGGCGTCAGCCGGCCAACCTTCAGCGCGGTGGCAGTAGACCTTGGTCGTGCACGGCCACGTCTCCCGCGCCTTGAGCACGATGCCGTCGCTGAGCGGAACTCGGATCAGGTACGGCAGCGAGGTGCCCTCCCGATTCCGCGCGACGAGGACATCGGCCACGTCACGCCCTCAACGTCCAACCGCCGGCCGCCATGGTAGCCTCCAGAACCGGGACGTGCGCCGGCTCGACCGCGATCGACAGGAAGCCGACCTCGCGGGCGTCGTCGTGCTCGATCGACAGATCCTCCACGTTGACCTCGGCGACCTCAACATCAGCGAACAGGCGCGCCAGCGCACCCGGCGCGTCGGGGATCTCGACAACCACGTGGGCGTAGTCGGTGGCCCGGTGTCCGTGCTTGCCTGGCAGCGCACGAGTGCCTTCCCGACCGCGTGCCACGAAGGCCTCCACCGCTGCCGGATCGTCCAGCACTGCCAACAGTTCCCCGAGGGCTGCATGGACAGCGGCCAACTCTGTACGGACGGCGGTGGCGTTCGCCGCGACGATCTGACGCCACAGACCCGGGTCGGAACCCGCGATCCTGGTCACGTCACGGATGCCCTGACCTGCGAGTCGGAGGTGGTCGGGCGGCACGTCCAGCAGCCGCCCGGCCGTCAAGGACGAGATCAACTGCGGCAGATGGGAGACCTGGGCGACGGCCTCGTCATGCTCATCGACGTCGAGCTCGACGACCCGAGACCCACACGTGGTCGCCAGGTCCCGCACCACCTGGACGGCGTCGGGGCGTGACGTCTCGTGCGGGGTGACCACCCACGTACGGTCCTCGAACAGGTTGGCGCGGGCAGTCAGCGGGCCGGTGTGCTGGGAACCCGCCATGGGGTGGGACCCGACGTACCGTGACAGGTCGTACTCCGTCCGCTTGAGCTGCGCCAACACAGATGCCTTCACCGATCCGACGTCGGTGACCACGGCATGGGGATACGTCGCGAGTGCCTTGGCGATCACCTTCGCCAGGGCGGCGGGCGGCACCGCCACGACCACCAGGTCAACATCGGACGGTGGAATCGGACCCGCGCTTCCAGCGCCGAGGCCAGCTGCCACGATCGCGTGGCTGGGTCGCTTGTCGTTGAGATGGACCGTGTGCCCCCCCTGGCGAAGGGCGAGCCCGATCGAGGCTCCGACCAGACCTGCCCCGACGATCACGACCCTCAGGGCGGTCATGACTCCGCCCGCACTGCGCTACCGGTCGCGTCCGAGCCGAGTTCCGGCGCCTTCGATCGCTTCCGCTTCGTCGGGCTCGCGGGCCCAGCCATCAGGTCGGTCAGTTCGGGACCAGACAGCCGCCGGAACTTGCGAGCCTGGCTGCGGGTCCGGTCGAGAACCGCGACCTCCAGAGCGTCGACGCCCAACGCAGCCGCTCCAGACAGCGCGGTGACAGCGCCGCGGACGGCATCGCCGAGCGACTGGGTGGGCTTCATCCCGGCAGCGACGGTGGTAGCGATCCGGTCGGCCGAACCGCCGATCACCGCGACGTCGGACTCGTCGGTGATCGACCCGTCGTACGTGATCCGGTACAGCTGGTCGCCACCCGGAGTCTCCCCCACCTCAGCGACGACGAGCTCAACCTCGTACGGCTTCTCCCCACCCGAGGAGAAGATTGTGCCCAGGAGCTGCGCGTAGGCGTTCGCGAGGCCACGTGCGGTGACGTCGCGACGGTCGTACGAGTAGCCACGCAGGTCGGCGTGCCTGATTCCAGCGATGCGGAGGTTCTCGAACTCGTTATAGCGACCCACCGCAGCAAAGCCGATGCGGTCGTAGATCTCGCTCACCTTGTGCAGGGCGGCTGACCTGTTCTCGGCGACGAGACAGATGCCGTCGACGTAGCGCAGGGCGACGACGGAGCGGCCGCGGGCGATGCCGGAACGCGCAAAGTCGGCCCGGTCCTTCATCAGCTGTTCAGGGGCGACGTAGAACGGCACGGTCATAGCAGCGGGGCTCCTGGTCCGTCCGGGCGGGACCGCCGAGCAGAGACGACAGCATCGACGGCCTCCCCAACCTCAATGTCAGGGACCCGCCGTACACCGTCAGCGGAGGCCACCCAGACGACCGGGAAGATCCGCCGAGCCAGGTCCGGCCCACCCGTGGCAGCGTCGTCGTCGGCTGCATCGACGAGGCTCTGGACGGCCGCTGTCACCGCGTCGACGACGGTGAAGTCGGGTCGGTACAGCTTCTTCAGGGCCCCGCGGGCGTATGGGGCACCGGACCCGACCGCGAAGAAGTGGGACTCCTCATAGCGGCCACCGGTCGCGTCGTACGAGAAGATCCGTGCTACGGCCCGGTCCTGGTCCCATCCGGCGAGCAGCGGGACGACCACGAACCCCTGGAGTGCGAGGCCGAGGTTGCCTCGGATCAGCGCCGAGAGCCGGTTGGCCTTCCCATCCAGCGACAGGGACACGCCCTCGAGCTTCTCGTAATGCTCCAGTTCGACGCGGAACAGCCGGACCATCTCGATCGACAGCCCCGCGGATCCGGCGATGCCGACCAGGCTGTACTCGTCGGCACCGAACACCTTCTCGATGTCGCGCTGGGCGATCGTGTGGCCCATGGTGGCGCGCCGGTCCCCTGCCATCACGACGGCATCCGGCGTGGTCAGCGCGACGATGGTCGTCGCGGTGGGTGCGAGGTCGGCAGTGCTGCTCCGCTGTGCGGGCAACAGCTCAGGCGAGACGCGACCCACCAGGTCGGCGAAGCTGGTGGTGTGCTCGTTGAGGAGGTCTCGGGAGAGCCCGGGGGTGCGAGGGCTGCTCACTGGCCGCCCTTCTGCACAAAACCCCGGACGAAGGCCTCGGCATCCTTCTCCAGCACCGCGTCGATCTCATCGAGGATGGAGTCGTAGGCATCCCGAGCAGCGGCCACGCGACCCGACACCTGGTCGGCGGCGTGCGTCTGCTGTGGCTCCTGGGCCGACGGACGAGGCTGGTACTGCTGGGAGGACATGCCGCTCAGCCTACTGACTCCGATCATGGAGCCCGACTAACGGCCGAGTGAGCTGATCAGTGCGTCGAGGTCTGGGCAGGATGCCGCTGCCGGCACGCTGGCCCTGCTGTAGCCGAGCGGGTCTGGCATCGGCAGATGCTGCAGTCGGCCGCCACGGCGCCGGAGCAGGAGGTCGTCCCAGCTGGCGCTGGCCACGTCGTCCGGGAAGCGCCGGACAAGAGTTCCCCGGAGCCAGGCCCGGGTGTCCGGTGGCGGTTCTGTGGTGGCGCTGTCGATCTGGTCGTCGGTGACCACCCGCCTGCTGGCTCCCCGGGCAGCCAGACCATGGGCGGGGCTGCGCTCGAGGTCTGCCCACAGCAGGTCCAATGCGGCCAACCGGTGGTCATCCCACCCACAGGCAGCGCGACTCCGCAGGCCGTCCAGCAGCCGCAGCTTGGCCACCCAGTCCAGTCGGTCGGCGGTGGCCGAGGGCTCACTGCGAAGGTCATCGAGCAGCTGGCGCCACGCCGCAAGAAGCTGACCGGTCCCGTCGCCCCACGCCTCGCCCGCGTTGGCAACGAAGGCCTCGACGGCCTCGAGGTACAACTCCATGCCGTCCAGGCAGGTGAGCCGGCGCCCGTCAACTGTTTCGGCTGTCGTGGCCATGGTGGTGTCGTGGCTGAACGACTGGAGCGCCAGGACCGGGTTGGCCCACCGTACGGGGACGACAGCCCCAGCCTCGGTGGCGGCCAGGACCAAGGAGGCGCTGCCGACCGTGAGCCAGGTCTGGACCTCGTTGAACGCCGGATCGCCCGTGATCACGTGCAGCCGCCGCCACCTGCGAGGGTCGGCGTGAGGCTCGTCGCGCGTGTTCAAGATCGGCCTGTCATGGGTGGTCTGGAGGCCGATCGGCGTGACGAGGAAGTCAGCTCGTTGCGAGATCTGATAGCCCGGCCGTTCGCCTCGTTGACCGATGCCGACCCGACCGGCCCCGACCAGCGGCACACGCGCCACCAGGAATCCAGTCATCACGTCGACGATCTTCTGCCATCCGGTGTCGCGGGAGACAAGGTGGTTCTCGTGCCGTCCGTACGAAGAGCCCTTGCCGTCGGTCGTGTTTCGGTAGACCCGAACCTCAACGCCGGTGGCGTCCGTCACTGCTTTCGCTGCGTCGGCGAAAAGCCGGTCACCAGCCAGGTCGTACGCAACCAGCTGCGACGGGGAGGCCGTCTCTGGGGAGCTGTACTCGGGATGGGCATGGTCGACGTAGGCGCGTGCCCCGTTCCACAGCACCCGGTTGGCCGCCAGATCCTCGGGACCCAGCTTCGCCGCGGCCACCGTGACTCGATCTGGTACGACCGGAGCCAGCGCTCGGATCACCAGCTCAGAGAGCACCTCGGGCCCGAGTTCCGAGCCCGGGGCACTCACCCCGTACTCGGTCTCGATGCCGACGATCCGCATCACTCGCTGCGGCGTACCCGGGAGAGGAAGGCCTTCGTGCGTTCCTGTTGCGGTTTCAGCAGCACGTCACCTGGCGCGCCCTCCTCGATCACCACGCCGCCGTCCATGAACACGACACGGTCGGCGACCTCACGGGCGAACTCCATCTCGTGGGTGACGACGATCATCGTCATGCCGCGCTGAGCCAGCTGTCGCATGACGCTGAGCACTTCGCCGACCAGCTCGGGGTCGAGGGCAGACGTCGGCTCGTCGAACAGCATCAGGTCGGGCTCCATCGCCAACGCACGGGCGATGGCGACCCGCTGCTGCTGGCCACCCGAGAGCTGCGAGGGGTAGTTGTCGGCCTTGTCGGCCAGCCCCACCTGGGCAAGCAGATCGCGCGCCTGCGAACGGGCCGCGGCCTTGGACAGCTTCTTCACCACGATCGGCGCTTCTGTGATGTTGTCGAGCGCTGTCTTGTGCGGGAACAGGTTGAACCGCTGGAACACCATGCCGATCCGGGAGCGCTGCCGGGCGATGTCGGCGTCCTTGCGGACGTACAGCTTGTCGCCGCGCTCCTCGACTCCGATCAGCTCGCCGTCGACCCAGATCCGTCCTCCGCTCAACGTCTCCATCTGGTTGATCAGCCGCAGGAACGTCGTCTTGCCTGAGCCGGACGGTCCGAGCAGGGTGACGACCTCGCCCTTGTCGACAGTCAGGTTGACCCCACGCAGCACCTCGAGGTGACCGAAGCTCTTCCGTACGTTGCGGGCGACGACCTGGTGGGCCGACGGGTCCATCTTCGGGGTGCTCATCAGTGGTCACTCGCGGGGAAGTCGACGGCGGTGGTGTTGCCCCGGACCTTGGTCTTCGCCGGCGCGTACCCCTTGCCGAAGTGACGCTCAAGGTACGACTGGCCGACCATCAGCACCGAGGTGGTGACGAGGTAGAAGATGGTCGCGCCCATGAAGACGGGGATCATCTTGTAGTAGTTCGTTCCGATCGCCCGCAGCTGGTAGAACATCTCCCCCACCAGCGGTAGCGCCACCAGGAGTGACGTGTCCTTGAACATGGCGATCGTCTCGTTGCCGGTCGGCGGCACGATCACCCGCATTGCCTGCGGCAGGACGATCCGCCACATGGACTGGCTGCGGTTCATGCCCAGCGCTTGCGCCGCCTCCAGCTGGCCCTTGTCGACCGAGATGATGCCCGACCGGGCGATCTCGGCCATGTAGGCAGCCTCTGACAGGGCCATGCCCAGGACCGCGCCGGCGTAGCTCCCGAAGAGCTGGTTGGCATCGAGAGTGGCGATCCGCATCGTGCCGTCGATGCCGAAGAAGGCGAGGATCTCCTTGTCGTACGGGATGCCCACCCCAATGCCGCTGGGGAAGAACGCCCCCGCCGCACCCAGGATGGCCAGCAGCACGTAGCGCGGAATGGCCCGGAAGAACCAGGCGTACGCGAAGGACACGCCCCGCAGCACGGGGTTCGGCGACATCCGCATCACGGCCAGCAGGACGCCTCCGCCGACCCCGAGGATCATGGCGCCGACGGTGACCAGGAGCACGCCCTTGACATAGCCGTCCACGACCGGCGGCTGGGCCATCGCAGCGAAGGTGAACGGCCAGTCGAAGGCCTTGTTGGTGATCAGCTGGTGCACCAGCATGGCGCAGAGCAGCACGACCACCACGACGGCCACCGCGCGCCCCGGATGGCGCACAGGAATCGCGTTGAGCGTGTCTATGCGCTCATCCGGGAGAGCGGTCATCAGGGGTTGACCTCGAACTTCGAGATTCCGCCCTTGTCGAGGCCGTACTTGGCGAGGATCGCGTCGTAGTGGCCGGACGCCTTGATGTCGCCAAACGCCTTCGCGATCGCGTCAGCGAAGTCCTTCTGGTCCTTGTTCACGACGATGCCGTACGGGGCCGCGTCGTACACGTCGCCGAGCGCCTGCAGCTTGCCGTCGGACTGCTTGATCGCGAACGACGTGATCGGGCTGTCAGCGGTCATGGCGTCAGCGCGGCCAGTCATGATCGCGTTGTTGACCTCACCCTGGTCCTGGAACGGGAGCTTCTTGATCTTCTTGTCAGGCGCGCACTTGGTGTCCGCCTCGGTGATCTCGTCGTCCTGCACCGTGCCGGTCTGGTAGGTGATCGTCAGGCCGCAGATGCTCTTCGGGTCGACGTTCTTGGGGTTGCCCTTGGCCACGGCCCACAGCGAGCCAGCCGACAGGAAGGAGACCATGTTGACGACCTTCTTGCGCTCGTCATTGATCGTGAACGACGACGCCCCCACGTCGTACTTGTTGGCCTGCACGCCGATGATGATCTGGTCGAAGGCGGATGCCTGCCACTCGGTCTTGACGCCCATCCGTGCGGCCACCGCGTCGAACAGCTCGACATTCATGCCGATGACGGTCTTGCCGTCGGTGTCGAGGTACTCGTTCGGCTTGTAGGTGGCGTCGACGCCGATGACGATCTTCTTGGCGTCCTGCACCTTCTTGGGCAGCTTGGCCGTCAACGCCGAGTCGGCTTGGACCGGCCCCAGCGTCGACGAGGCAGTGTTCGCGGGTGCGGAAGCGCCCGACGACGTGGGCAGGGTCGGGGCTGCACCGCAGGCGGCAAGCAGCAGGGAGAGGGTGATGGCCGCGGCGGCGGCAAGGCGTGACTTCATCAGTTTCCTTCGGGTCAAGGTGCGTCGGGAGGAATCATGGCATCACGACGCCTGGATCGCTGCTCAGGATCGCGTGTCGGCATAGGGCTCAGCCTCCGATCGCGCCACGACTAGGATCGACGTCATGCGCACTGGTTGGTCCGTCCTCATCGACGTCGTCGTGATCATCATCTTCGCCATCATCGGTCGAGCAAGCCACGCCGAGGTCCTGTCCCTGGCGGGGATCGCCCAGACCGCCTGGCCGTTCCTCGTGGCAGGTGTCGGGGCGTCCGGGCTCGCCTTCGGGGTGGGGCGGTTGCAGTGGTGGCAGGAGGGGGTCATCGTCTGGCTGGCCGCGGCGGTGGGCGGGCTGCTCCTGCGCGTGGTGTCTGGCGGCACGGCGGCAGTGCCGTTCATCATCGTGGCCACACTCACCCTGGGACTGCTGCTGGTCGGGTGGCGGGTGATCGGGCGGCTGGCCACCCGCGGGCGACGCGCAGCCGCCTGATCTGACCGACCCTGAGACGCCCAGCGCAAAGCCCAGGCGCCGGCCTGGCACACCGGCACAGTGCCGGCGGCGGGATCAGCCCCGAGCCTGGACCTTCCGCAGCCAGTCGACCTGCTGGGGCCGAAGCGCGGTCTGCTCGGCGAGCTCTTCCCGTACGGCTGTCACCACGTCATCGACCTTGAGACCTGACGCGCCCCCAGCGACCTCACGCTTGATCGCGACCCGCTTCGCGCGGCCCGCCACGTCGGCGAGCATGGCACCGGAGACGAGGTCAGCAGCCTCAGGCTCATCGAACAGGGCCCCCGCCGCTGCCTCGACCAGGGCGCTGGCTGTCACCCCGGGCGCCAGTGGGAGGTCCTCGGTCAGGTACCGAGCCAAGATGTCGGCCGCAGCGACCTGGTCGGGTCGGTCGAGCCGTACCTTCACATCGAGCCTGCCGGGCCGCAGCAGAGCCGGGTCGATCATGTCCTCGCGGTTCGACGCGCCGATCACCAGCACATGCGACAGCGTCTCCACGCCGTCGAGCTCGGTCAACAGCGCCGGCACGACGGTGTTCTCGACATCCGACGAGACGCCCGAGCCGCGGGTACGGAAGAGCGCATCGAGCTCGTCGAAGAAGATCACGACCGGCGCGCCTTCAGAGCCTCGAACCCGGGCCCGCTGGAACACCTCGCGGATTCGACGCTCGGTCTCGCCCACGAACTTGTCGAGCAGCTCCGGACCTTTGACCGACAGGAAGAGCCCAGGACGGCCGACCCGCTCAGCCAGCGACGAGGCGATCGCCTTCGCCACCATCGTCTTGCCGCAGCCGGGGGGCCCGTACAGCAGCACACCCTTCGGCGCGCTCAGCCGATAGCGGGCGAACCGCTCCCGCTCCAAGAAGGGCAGCTCGACGGCGTCGCGGATCTGGTCCAGCTGCGCCTCGAGCCCCCCGATGTCGGCGTACGTGACGTCGGGAACCTCCTCCAGGAACAGCGGTGAGTCGTCAGGCGGGGCCAGCACGGCGAGGGCCAATCCTGCGCCCTTGTCGACGAGCAGCCGAGCGCCCGCACGGGGGTCGAGACCGGGAGAGCAGGTCAGCACAAGTCGGCCGTCACCCACTCCGGTGACGACCACGCGGCCGTCGAGCACCTCTTCGACCAGGGCCACCTCACCGGTGGGTTGCGCGACGCCGGCAGCGACGATGGTTGTCGTCTCCCCCAGCCAGGCTCGGTTGCCGACCTTGAGGGCGGCGGGGTCGACGGTGGGCTCGACGCCGACCCGCATCAGCCGACCGCCAGAGCTGACGATGGTCTCGTCATCATCGACAGCAACGACCGTGACGGCCGTCCACGGTGGAGTCGTCAGCGCGTCGAGCTGGGCGCGCAGGGTCTCTAGTTGTGTCCGCGCCTGTTTGAGGGCGGCGTTCAGGCCCTCGTTCTGCTGGGCGAGCGCCCGGACATCAGCCCGAGCGTCAGCGAGCCGCCGCTCCGCCAGCTCCCTGGCTCGGTCCGCGTCAGTCGACATCCGCCGACCTCGGCGACCCAGCCTCAGCCGACTCCACCCGCTCTGACTCCAGCCCTGAATCCAGCTTCGCCTCCACGGGCTCGGGCCCCTGGGTCGGGTCCTCGACGCCGCGCGGCCTCGGGCCGGAGTAGTCCACCCCGTACGCTCCCGGCGCCGGTCGGCGGCGCCGCAACGGGGCCGTCACGCCGGTGGCGAGGCGACGGGTGAAGATCAGGAAGCCGGTGTGGCCAGCCGACCCATGCCCCGGCCGTACGGCAAGGCCCTCCGCGTGCCACTTCCGTACGGTGACCTCGACCGCCTCCGGCTCGGTCCAGCCCCCATGGGCCCGCAAGGTGTCCATCGTGCGGCCGAGCTGGGTGGTCGTCGCGACGTAGCAGCACAGCACCCCACCGCCGAGCAGCCGCTCCCCCACGGCGTCGATGCACTCCCAGGGCGCCAGCATGTCGAGCACCGCCCGGTCGATCGGCTCGTCACCGATCGCCTCGACCAGGTCGCCCACGCGCACCTCCCAGGCTGGATGCCGGGCACCGAAGAAGGTGTCCACATTCTGCTGGGCGATGTCGGCGAAGTCCTGACGCCGTTCGTACGAGTAGAGCTTTCCCGCTGGCCCGATGGACCTCAGGATCGACAGCGACAGCGCCCCCGACCCGACGCCGGCCTCGAGCACACGCGCTCCCGGGAACATGTCGGTGTACATGAGGATCTGCGCCGCATCCTTCGGGTACACCACCGCAGCGCCACGCGGCATCGAGACCGTGAACTCCTCCAGTAGCGGCCGCAGCGCCAGGTAGTCGACCCCGCCAGCTGACCGGACGACAACGCCGTCGGGGCCACCGATCAAAGTGTCGTGTGGGATCGCTCCCTTCGTGGTGTGGAAGGTCGCGCCCTCCTTCAGCTTGATTGAGTGGCGACGGCCCTTAGGGTCAAACAGCGACACTCGCTCGCCGGCCTGCAGCAGCCCGGTCCGGATGCCGGACCAGTCCTGGTTCTCGGTGACGGCTGGATCGGTCACTGGAGCCCCACCGCCCACAGGGCGAGCTGCCAGCCGGGTCCGAACCTGGGCTCATGCACCTTGACA
>DAOOHL010000070.1:0-11578 GCA_035416185.1 Propionibacteriaceae bacterium
GTCGATGCAAGGTTTCCCGGGATGTGGCCGAATCACAGTTGGGTTGGCGCAGGAGGCCAGCGGTCTCCGACGCTCAGCCGAGCACCTTCGGCACATGGGCCAGCAGCGCGACGATCGACTGACCCCCGGGGGTGTCGACCGAACCTGCCGCGGCGTAGAGGGCGACGTTGACCGCTTCTCGTACGCGACCTCGGTCGAGCGGTTCGGTCTTGGCCAACGCGAGAGCGTCTCGCAGCAGCGCCGACACATCGCCCTGCCGGTCGGCGGGCAGGAACGGCACTTGGCCGATGGCCGTGTCGAGCAGCACCTCGATCTGCTCGGCATCGTCGTCGTGGGTGCTCGAGGGCGCGGCGGCCGCGGCGACACCGCCGGGCGTTGAGGGCAGGCGGCCCGAGGGGCTCGTCCCCGACGCTGAGGACGCGTCCTTGCCGGCCGACTCGGAGTCGAGCGGCACCGCGGTGTCTGGTCCGTCCGGGTAGTCGGGTTCGACGTCGACTGGTGCGGCGCCGGACCGCCCAGCGGGGGGCTGGGTGAGCTCGGGGAGCGGGTCCCAGGTGCCGTAGGGGTTGACCGCGACAACCTCCTTGTACGTCGGCACGTGGGCGACGATGCCGAGCTCGGCATGGATCCGAGCGGCCAACGCCTCGGCCGACCCTTCCTCGCCATGGACGCAGAAGACCGTCTCAGGCTGGGGCTGCAGGTCGCGGAGCCAGTCGATCAGGTCGGACGCGTCGGCATGGACGGAGAACTCGCTGTCGCGGACGATCTCAGCCTTCACCGGGACGAACCTGCCGCGGAACTTCATCTGCACGGCACCCTCGATCAGGTCACGGCCACGCGTGCCCGCGCCCTGGTAGCCGGTGAAGATCACGCAGTTCTTCGCGTGCGGCAGCATCGCCTCAAGGTGATGGACGACGCGGCCGCCGGTCGCCATGCCGGACGAGGACACGATGATGCACGGCTGCGAGGGGTTGTTGAGCGACTTGGACTCCTCAGCGTCGGCCACCTCGCGCAGGCCAGGCAGGTCAGAGAAGTCGATCGGGTCGACGTCGGGGTTGAGCTCGTTGCGGTCCTCGGCGTCGCGGTAGGCGGCCAGCGCGGCGATCGCCATCGGCGAGTTGACGAAGATCGGCACGGTCGGGATCCGGCCCTCCTTGCGCATCTCGCCGAGCAGCTTCAGCACGGCGGGCGTACGGTCGACGGCGAAGGCCGGGATCAGGACGGAGCCACCGCGGCCGATCGTGCGGCGGATGGCGTCGGCCATCTCCTCGTGCTCGGGGCCATCGGGCTCGGGATGCTCGCGGTCACCGTACGTCGACTCGATCAGCACGTACGGGGATCCTGGCGGCGTCTCCCGGGCACGAAGGATCCGGTGCTCGTGCCGGCCGAGGTCGCCGGAGAACAGCACTGAGGCGCCGTCGACCCGAAGGGTGACGCACGCAGAGCCGAGGATGTGGCCGGCACGGGTCATCCGCATGGCAACGCCGCCGCCGAGATCGAGGTCGACGTCGAACGGGACGACGCGCATCAGAGGAAGCGTGCGCTCAACGTCAGCGACGGTGTAGAGCGGCAGCGGCGGGTTGTGCTTGGAGTAGCCGCCGTCGGCCGCCTTCTGCGCCTCGCGCTCCTGCAGGTGGCCAGCATCCATCAGCACGATCTCCGCCAGCCGGCGGGTTCCCTCGGTGACCCAGACGGTGCCCTTGAACCCCTTCGCGACCAGGGCGGGGAGGTAGCCGCAGTGGTCCAGGTGACCGTGGGTGAGCACGATGTCGGAGATCGAGGCGGGCGGCACCGGGAACTCCACCCAGTTCATCTCGCGCCACTTCTTCTCACCCTGGTACATGCCCGCATCGACCATGATCCGGCGGTCGCCGTACGTGAGCAGGTGCTTGGAACCGGTCACTGTGCCGGCTGCGCCGAGGAACGTGAGCGTCGTCTTGGTAGCCATGAAGCCACCTTGGTCCACCAGGGGTTCGTCCGGGGCGGATCCAGGGGTTTCGTGCTGGGCGGTGTCGGCTGCGCTGGGTACCCTCGACGACGTGGTGAGCGTACGGAGATCTCCTGTGGCTGAGGCGCTGCGCGGATTCGGGCAGCTGCTTCGCGGTGCTGGCATGGTGCTGCGCGACGGCAAGCGGTTCGTGCTGGGTCTGGTGCCGCCCCTCCTGGTCGGCACGGTGTTCATCGTGCTGTTCGGGGTGCTGGTGTGGCAGTCACAGGGCATCGCCGCCTCGTTGACGTCGACGCCGGGCTTCCAGGCGCTGCTCGCCGTGGCCCTCGTGCTGGCCTCCGGACTGCTGATGGTGCTGTTGTTCAGCGCGACCACCCTGGCGGTCGGGGCGCCGCTGTACGACCTGATCTCCGAGGACGTCGACCGGGCCGAGGGCTGGCTGGGCGGCGAGTCGCAGTCACCCGCGGAGGCGGTCGCCGATGCCGTACGGCGTCTGGCCACCGTGATCGCCGTGTCCGTTCCGGTCGGCCTCGGGTTGCTGCTGGTCGGACTGGTGCCGGTCGTCGGGAGCGTGGCGGCAGCGGTGGGCTCTGCGCTGTTCGGCGGTTGGATGATCGCGATGGAGATGGTGGGAGCGGCAGCCGACCGGCGCGGGATCCATACGTTCCGGGCGCGGCACAGGCTACTGATGCGGAATCGTTGGCTGGCGTGGGGGTTCGGCGTGCCCACCTTCCTGGCGCTCTCCGTACCGCTCCTGGCGATTCTGGTGTTCCCGATCGCGACCGCGGGAGGAACCCTGCTGGCTCGTCGACTGCTCGACCTGCCTGAGCGCGACTGAACCTTCCGGGCCCTTGCCCTCCCCCTGCCCTTTCCCGCGGTCCCTTCCCTCGGTGTTCGGCATCGTCGTACGGTGAGGCCATGACTGGAATGCCTCCCGAGCGTCCCCGCCCCGAACCCCTTCCCGACGCTGACTTCACGCGCGTGCTCTGCGTCGTGGCCCATCCCGATGACATGGAGTACGGCTCCTCAGCGGCCGTCGCGAAGTGGGTCTCCCAAGGGGTGGAGGTGTCGTACCTGCTGTTGACGACCGGCGAGGCCGGGATGCAGATCGACCCTGCCGAGGTGGGGCCGCTGCGGGCGAAGGAGCAGTGGGCGGCGTGCGAGGCGGTCGGCGTCTCCGACCTGACCATCCTCGACTTCCCCGACGGGATGCTGATGTACGGCCTCGACCTCCGCAAGGCCATTGCGCGCGTGATCCGGCAGAAGCAGCCCGACGTGGTCCTGACTGGCTCCTGGGTGGTATCGATGCCCTGGGGCCTCAACCAGGCTGACCACCGAGCCGCCGGCCTGGCGACGCTCGACGCGTGCCGTGACGCCGACAACACCTGGGTCTTCCGTGAGCTTGCCGACGAGGAGGGGCTCGCCAAGTGGGGACCGAGGTGGCTGCTGGTGAACGGGGACGCCACCGCCACCCACTACGTCGACGTGTCCGGTGAGCCGCTCGCCAAGGGCATCGCGTCACTCGCCTGCCACAAGGAGTACCTGGCCGCGCTCCCCTGGCACCCGAGCGCCGAGGAGATGTACGGGACGTTCACCGGTCAGGCCGGTCAGGCGGTCGGCGTCGACAACGCGGTGATGTTCCGCGCCCATCGGCTGCGTCAGGACTGAGGCTGGTCCGTCGGCCCGTACGCCCTGAGCTTCACCACATGGGCCCGATCTGCGCCGTTCGTGGCTAAGGCGCGTAGCCGTAGCGCCGTGATCGTGCGCGGAGCGTCCAGCCGATGGCGGTTGTGGCGTCGACGGTTTCCTCGAATCTCAGCCAACGTCGCCCAGCCGGCCTCGCCCTTCACCTGCAGGTCGTAGTCGCGCAGCAGGGTGGGCATCACCTCATCGGGGGTGATGTGGTGGTGCAAGTTGATGAGATCGACCGCCACGTCATCGTCCAGCAGCACCTGCAGCTCGGCCACGGTGACCGGGGTGTCCCACTCCAGCTCCAACTCCGGCGCGGGATCGTCGGGGCTCGAGCTCCATAGCTGCGGCCCTCCGTACGGCCGTGCATAGCCGCCGATCACGTTGTCGGCGCTGTACGAGGTCGTGCCACCAGGCACCCGGAAGCAGAAGGGCCGCAACGAGGGCACGACCTTCCACTCGCGGAACTGTTCGGTCCATTCGTGCTCAGGCAGCATCTCTCGGTGCGTGAAGGCGATGACACCCGTCTGGCGACGCGGGGCCAGCTGTGCCGTGGCATCGCCATCCACGGCCGAGACCGACATGAAGGCATTGCCGCCAGCGGTATCGATCGATGAAAGGTCGAACGACACCCAGTTGCTTCCGGACGGGGCCGTTGCCTGCACCTGGCCCAGGATCTCGGCCGACGGATAGGTGTCCTGCTGCTTCTCAAGCCGATGGACCTTGAGCTCCAGCGTGGCGCCAGTCGCGGCCGTGACCCACAAGTCGAAGGCCCGTAGACCCTCGCCGCCCGGCAGAATCATGGCGATCCCGTCACCGATCTCGACGACATCGCCGGGCTCGACGGTGTGGTCGACCGCCTCACCTTCGGCCGGCACCTCCGGGTCGACCCCCGGCTGAGCAGGTGCCCCGTCCAAACGACCGTTCGGCAGCGCCTCCAGGCGCGTGTCGGTCGAGGACGCTCGTACGGTCGCACGCCGAGCCAGGTCGTTCGGGTCGGTGTTCGCCAGCCCGAGGACGGACGCGTCTGTCCGGACGAGCTCATGCGCGACCAGGTCGAAGCGATCATGGGCGAGCTCGGCCGGCGTCAGCCCGTGCGCAACACTCAGGGCGGCGCCGAGACCAGCCCCTTCGCCGATGACGGCACAGGTGGCCATGACCCGGGTCGACCCGAAAGCCACGTGGCTCGCGGAGATGTCTCTCCCCGCCACCCACAGGTTTGGCACGTTGCGCGAGTAGAGGCACCGCAAGGGGATGTCGTAGTTGCCCGCCGGATGCCAGTGCCGCGACGGCGCCTCGGGGGCGTAGATGCCGCCTGGCGGGTGCAGATCGATCGACCATCCCCCGTACGCCACAGCATCTGGCTGGTCGACCCGGCCGATGACGTCGTGCTGGGTCAGCACATGGTCACCGATGAAGCGTCGGTACTCTCGCTTGCCCGGCACAGATCCGATCCACTCGAGGGTGCGGTTCTCCACGTCGCTGAACTCACCTGAGTTCTTGATGTGATCCCAGATCCCGTACACCACGGCGTGCAGCTCGTCGCGGATCCGCTCGTTGTCGTCGACGACGTCCATGTCGCCGCCCCACTCGATCCACCAGTAGTCACAGCCGTTCATCGTGGATCGGATCGCTCGGCGGCGAGCCTCTGGAATCTGCGCCATGTCGATCGCCCAGGGCGGCGCGACGAAGGGCGACGGCGCGCCTCGGTCCTTGGTGTAGAAGAGGATCGTTGAGCCCAGCGTCTTGGCATCCTCGGTGTCAGGTGCCCAGTCCTCGTCGTACACGTCACGAGCCTCGCGGCCGGTACGGTACTCGGCGCCAGCCAGGTGGCCGATCAGGCCGTCGCCGGTGGCATCGACGAAGGCGGTAGCCCGTACGGTCACCGTCGTCTCGGATCCCATCTGCCAACCTGTGACCGACTGAATGCCAGCATCGGTCGAGTCGAGGGACCGCACATCCGTGTTGAGCCACAGCTCGATGTTCGGCTCAGAGCGGACGGCCTCGGCGACCACGAGGTCCCAGTAGTACGGGTTGCCCTCCCGGTTGGTGAACTGGTTCTCGACGAACAGCTCACCCATGATCCCGGTCTCCCTGGCCCACTGGTGGACACCGTGCGCCGTCGCACCGCAGACCCAGACCCTCACCTCGGATGACGAGTTGCCGCCGAGCACCGGCCGGTTCTGCAACAGCACCACCCTCTGCCCCTGGCGCGCGGCCGCGATCGCGGCACAGACGCCTGCCAGCCCACCGCCGACCACTGCGATGTCGGCGTTCACTTCGCACGTACGCATGTCACCCTCACCCTCGGAGGCCCGCATGGACCATTGACTCGACGAACTGACGTTGGAAGATCAGAAAGACCACGAAGACGGGCAGGATCGATGAGACCGACGCCGCCATGGCCAAACCTGCCGACAGGCCGCCGTCAGCATCGACGAAGACCGTCAGTCCGAGCGGCAAGGTGTACCGAGCCTCGGTGCTCAGCATGATCAACGGCGACTCGTAGTTGTTCCACGAGCCAACGAACTGGATGATCGCCAGCGCCGCCAGGATCGGCTTCGCCTGGGGTAGATACACGTTCCAGAAGACACGCCATTCGCTCGCGCCATCGATCCGAGCGGCCTCACCCAGCTCGGGCGGCACCCCGATGAAGAACTGCCTCAGCAGGAACGTGCCGAACACCGTGAAGATGCCGGGCAGGATCAGAGCCCACAGCGTGTTGTAGATGCCGATCTGACGGAAGAGCATGAAGCGCGGGATCAGCAGGAGCTGGAAGGGGATGATGGTCGTCGCGAGGTAGATCAGGAAGACCTTGTCCCTGCCCTTGAAGTGCAGCCGGGCGAACGCGTAGCCAGCCATGGCAGCGGTCAAGAGATCCCCCACCACGCTGATCGAGGACACGATGATCGAGTTGACGAAGTACCGGCCGATCGACTTGCTGCCCGTCCAGACGTCGATGTAGTTCTGCCATTGGGGGTTCTCGGGGATCCATCGCACCGGAATCTGGAAGACATCGAGGTTGCTCTTGAGCGAGCTGGACACCATCCAGGCGAAGGGCACCAGAAAGAGGACGCCGAGCGCCCACAGGAACGCACTGAACGCGTACCGCTTGGCTCGGGCGGCCGGGCGGTCACGTTTCGGGGTGCGCCAAGGAACCTCATGGTCGCCTGCGCGAGCGGCAGGGACGCTGGTCGTCCGGAGGCTGGTGCTCATGACTGGAGCCCCCGACCTCGTTGGGCTCGCCAGACGGCCCCGGCGAGGATGGCCACCCCGATGAAGCTCAGCAGCCCGATCGCTGCGGCGTAGCCGAACTTGTAGAACTGGAAACCGTTCTGGTACATCAGGTACGGCAGCGTCGTGCTGGCTGAGCCTGGTCCGCCCTGGGTGAGGAACGCAATCAGCCCGAAGCCTTGTGACTGGCCGATCAGCGCCATCACGAGGAGGAACGTGATGGTTGGCATCAGCGCCGGCACCGTGATCGTCCAGAACCGTTGCCACGCGTTGGCCCCGTCGAGCTCAGCCGCCTCGTACAGCTCGCTCGGCACCGACTGCAGCGCAGCCACGAAGATCAGCGCCTGGAAGCCCACCCCACCCCACACGTGGATCAAGATCAGGGCAGGGATGACCGCGCTCTGCGACGTGAGCCAGCCAGGCGGGTCGTGCCAGCCGAGTGCCGACAGAGCCAGGTTCACGAGGCCACTGGTCGGATGCAACATCAGCAGCCAGACGAACCCGACCGCTATCTGGTTGGCGATCGTGGGCATGAAGAAGACCAGTCGTAGGACGCCACGGCCAACCACGTCGCCGTTGAGGGCCAACGCCAGCAGCAGCCCAAGACCCAGAGTGAGCGGCACACTGACGCCGCCGTAGTAGAAGGTACGGATGACCGCATCCCAGAACTGCTGGTTGGTGAGCAGCGACACGAAGTTGTCGAGTCCGACGGGCTTGATACCGCCCAGACCCGAGACGACGTTCCACGAGGTGAAAGCGATGCCGACCGCAAAGACCACGGGCACCGCCGTGAAGGCCAGGTAGCCAATCAGGTTGGGCAGGATGAAGAACCAGCCAGCCCGCGTGGAGACTCCGCCAGGGCCGGTGGGGCGCCTTCGCCGCGGCCCCGCTCCCGCAGGGGCGAGGTCGCCGACCACAATCGACAACGCTCAGCCAGCCTTGCTGATCGCGGCGTCTGCTTGCTTCTTCATCTCTGGAGCCCAGGAATCCGGGGTCCGGCTACCCAGCAACACCTCCTGGGTCAGCTGGGTGTTGAGAGTGGTGATCTCGGCTGCCGCGGCAAACTTCGTGTCCACGATGATCTTGTTCTTGCGCTCGAAGAGCACGTTCTTGAAGCTCGCGACGTCATAGATGTTCTGCATGTCCGCACCGAGCAGCTGGCTGAGCAGCGAGTCGGGCGTCTCCGACCCCGGAAGGCTCGGCAGCCGGCCACCCTTGGTCATGTACTTGGCAGCATTCTTCATCCAGAACACGATCAGGGCCCATGAGAGCTCGGGGTTCTGGGTCTTGGAGTTGATCGAGAGGATGTCGCCGACAGCACCCACGTTCCAGCCGTCGTCGCTTGCGGACACGCCCGGTTGCGGCAGCGCGATCGTCTTGAAGGTGTGCGGGAACTGCTTCAGGTCGGAGATGTAGCGCACCAGGAACAGCTGGGTGTTGATCATGCCGACACGACCCTGCAGGAACGGGCCCTGAGTGTAGACCTGCAGCTTCTCGGCAAGGATCGTCTTCATGTCCATGGCGGACTGCTCACCCTGCATACCCACCTGGAGGTCGAGCTCCTTACGGAACGCTGGATCGGTGAAGTTCGACGACTTCCCGTCCTTGGCGTACCAGGCATCGGGCCCGAGGATCGTGCGGGCGGCGAAGGGAGCGTTGAACGAGCCGCTCACCTTCCCCGGCTGGGACAGTTTGCGAGCCACCTCGCGGTACTCGTCAAAGGTCCACTTGGTCGGCGGCGTGATGCCCGCAGCCTTGAGCATGTCGAGGTTGGCCAACACGACAGTGGGGCTCGTCTGGGCGGGCACCCCGTACACCTTGCCACCGGCAACATAGTTCTGGATCGGGTTGGCATCGGCCTTGTACGCGGCCAGCTCAGGGACCGACGCGATGCGCTGGGTGAGGTCCATGCCCAGACCTGCGCCGATCCGCTTGGCCAGCAGTGCCATGGAGTAGGTCGTGAACACGTCGATGTCCGTGCCGCCCTGAAGGCTGGTGTCCAGCTTCAGGTTGCCCTGCTCGTCATTGACGAAGCGGGTATAGGTGACGGTGGTGCCGGTGTTGGCGGCCATGAAGGCGTCGCACAGCTCCTTCGGACCGTTCTCGGGCGGCACGCCTCCCCACACGTTGATCGAGCCAGACAGCTTCACAGGGCCACTCGCCGACGGCATCTGGCCGGGCTCGGAAGTGGTCGATGAGCAGGCAGCCAGCGCAGCCGCGGCGCCAGCCCCAGCAATCAGGGAACGTCGGTTGACGAAGGTGTCGGACATGTCATGAACCTCTCTGGTGGGTGGTGAGAACCGCCTCGACTCTGCGGCGGGCGTCATGAAGCAGGAAGGCGACCTCGGTTGGCGTCGCTCGCGGTCTGTTGCCAGAAATGGCGAGAACCGTGGGGTGGTCCTCACCTGTCTGAAGGGGAATGGCGCCTGAGACGGAGGCCTCATGCCAGCCATCCAGCACCAGAACGTCGTGCTCGAGATGAGCCAGTGCCCAGTCGAGCACCTCTTGCTCGGTGGGTGGCACGACGTCCGAGCGGGACCAGCCACGGCGGCGCCTCGACTCCTCGAGCAGGGCGACAGCCTCAGCTCGCGGCATCTCTACCAACATGCGGAGGGCCGCTGACGAGACATGCAAGGGGAAGCCCCAGGACGTGACCGCGTGCTGTCCCGCTCGAGCCCGGAGCAGATAGGTGATGTCGCCGCGCCACAGCATGGCGAGGTTGACCTGGTAGTCGGGATGCTCGTCGGCAAGGAGTTCGATCGTCCGCTGGAGCCGCGAGACCAGCGGGAACTTCGTCACGGACTGCGCCAGCCCCAGCACGCCGTAGTCGGGCAGGAACCCGGCTGACGTCTTGCGGACGTAGCCGAGAGTGGTGAGTGTCTTCAGCAGCCGGGAGGCTGACGTCTGGTGCATGTCCGACCGCCGCGCCAGCTCGGTGGCGGTGACCGGGTCGTCTGACTCAGTCAGGACGCGCAGGATCTCCATTCCCTTGGCGAGGGACTGGACGCCTTGGTCGTCCTGCCTCATGCTGGCCACGCTGCCTCCTGCCGCTTACCTGCAATCTAGTAAGCGCAGAGCGCATAGGCAAGACCTCTTATGCGAATAGCAGTTGAGCGCCTCGGCCCGTCATTCCACCCGTACGACGGCCGTCTCGCCCGCTGCCAGGGCCAGTTCTGGACCCACGTTGGCGCCGGTCAGCAGATCCACCCCGGAGACAGAGACGGTCGCGACCGAGGGCGAGTGGTTGATCGCGATGACGTGGTCGCCGCGGCGCACCAGCTCGACCTGGCCGGTTGCGGGCGCCACGGACTCGATCCCAGCCTCCGAGAGGACTCGGTCGACCAGTGTCGCGATCGTGGCTGCTGGCAGTTCGGCTGACACGTACCACGCCTTCCCCTCGCCAGCCTGCCGTACGGTCACCGCCGGCTTCCCGTCGAGGGGGCCACCCACGTAGGAGAGGACAGGCTCCGCGTCGACGGTCTGCAGGTCCTCGGCCCAGCGCTCGACCGTCGAACCGTCGGAGAGCTCAACCGAGACGCCGGCGCGCATCGGGACGAACTCCTCGACCCTCACGCCGAGCAGGTCCCGGAAGGCGCCGGGGTAGCCGCCGAGACGGATCCGGTCATCCTCGTCGACCAGGCCGGAGAAGTACGTCACCAGGACGGTTGCGCCCCGCTCTGCCGCCGTCGCGATGGCCGCTGCGGTCGCATCAGAGGTGAGGTAGAGCCCTGGAACGACGACGACGTCGTACGGGCTGAGGTCAGCCTCGACCCCGACGACGTCGACGCCCACGTTGGCCTGCCAGAACGGGAGGTACCAAGCCAGGACGGTGTTGCGATAGGAGAAGTCCTGCCGCGGATGGGAGTCTTGCTCCGAGGCCCACCAGCTCGGGTAGTCGAACAGCACGGCGACCTTGTTGTCGGAACGCGACCCGACGAGGTCGGTCAGCAGATCCAGTCGACGGCCCTGCTCGACCACCTCACGGAACACCCGGGTGTCTGGACCAGCGTGGGGAAGCATCGCCGAGTGGAACTTCTCGGCGCCACCCGCCGAGGCCCGCCACTGGAAGTACGAGATCGCGTCGGCACCACGGGCGACCTGGGCCAGGGTGTTGCGCCACATCTCCCCGGGCACCTTCGGGCGGTTCACCCGGCCCCAGTTCACCGCTGAGGTCGACTGCTCCATCAGCATCCAGCGGTCGCCGCCAGCACAGCCGCGGGTGAGGTCAGCGCCAAAGGCCAACTCGGCCTCGGTCTCGGGATGCCACTCGGCGAGGTAGTGGTCGGTGCTGACGAAGTCCTGTTCTGGACCCCAGCGCAGGTAGTCCATGTTCTTCGTACCCAGGTTCGACATGAAGTTGGTGGTCACCGGAATGTCGGGGGTGACCTCGTGCAGCAGATCCCGCTCAGCCAGGTACTGGGCGAGCAACTCATCGCTGCAGAACCTGGCGAAGTCGAGCTGCTGGGTCGGGTTGCAGAAGGTCGGTGCGAGACGTGGCGGCTCGACCTGGTCGTACGACGCATAGCGCTGCGACCAGAAGTCCGTCGCCCAGGCGTGGTTGAGCTGGTCGATGTCGCCGTACCTGGCCACCAGCCAACGCCGGAACTCGACGGCTGTCACATCGCAGTAGCAGCGGGAGTTGTGGCAACCGTACTCGTTGCTGACATGCCAGGCGACAAGCGCGGGATGGGCGCGGTAGCGCTCGGC
>DAOOHL010000071.1:0-11549 GCA_035416185.1 Propionibacteriaceae bacterium
GTCGTCGCTGCGAGCTGACACGAGGAATCCTCGCATCCTACGGAGCCAGGCGGAGGTCGACCCGGGCCGCGCAGCGCAGTCCTGACGAGCACGTGGAGCGGATCAGCGGATGATGAACTCCGTACCGATGTCGTCGCCGAGGGCGAACCGTCGCGAGGGCCAGTGCTGGGCGTCGGCGACCCGGTCAACCGCACCCACCCGCACGCCCGGGACTCCGTCGCCCAGGAACGTCGCGACGCTGGTCCCGTACAACCGGTCCAACGCACCGCCAACGAGGAAGGACGAGACCGTACGGCCACCGCCCTCCACCAGCACCCGGCGGCAGCCTCGGCCAGCCAGCAGGGCGACGATCATCGCGGGGTCCCACGGGGCAGGCCCCAGCAGCAGGTGGGTGACGTGACCGGTAGGCTGTGCATCGATCCCTGGGCCGGTGAGCCACCACGTGGGTGCCGAGCTGTCCGTCAGCACGCGTGACGCACGGGGGATTCGCCCGTGCGGATCCAAGACGACTCGAATCGGGTTCCGACCATCGACCAGCCGCACTGTCAGCCGCGGATCGTCATTGACCACCGTCTGGGCGCCGACGACCACCGCGTCGGCCAGCGAGCGCAGCAGGTGCAGCTGGCGATGGTCGGCCTCGCCCGATAGGGCCGCACCGTCGCCGGTCCGGGTCGCGAGGAAGCCGTCGAGGCTCTGCGCCGACTGGGCGACGACCCAGTCGCCAAGGTCGGAAAGACCATGGTCAGCGACCGGCTCGGAGACCACACGAAGCCCACCGCCGTCGAGGGTGTGTCGCATCCGCTGCTGCTTCGTGCGCAAGTAGGCAGCGTTCTCCGGGCGCTCTGCCACGTGGGCGCTGACCCGCTCGGTCACCTCGATGCCCAGGTCAGCCAGGGCTTCAACCTTCGCCGGGTTGGAGGTGATCAGTCGGATCCGATGCGCCCCGAGGTCGCGCAGGATGTCGGCCGCCTGCCGGTAGTCGCGAGCATCGGCCGGATGCCCGAGCGTCAGGTTGGCGTCGACCGTGTCTGCCCCGGCGTCCTGCAGCCGGTAGGCCCGCAGCTTCTCCAGCAGCCCGATCCCACGGCCCTCGTGGCCACGCAGGTAGAGCAGCGCGCCTCTGCCAGCCCGCCCGATCTGGTCGAGCGCTGCGTCGAGCTGCTCACCGCAGTCGCAGCGGCGTGACCCCAACGCGTCACCGGTCAGGCACTCCGAGTGCAGCCGGACCAAGGGCGCCACCCGCGAAGCCGGGTCGGCCATGCCCATGGTGAGGGCGACCAGCTCGATGCCGTCGTCGCCGCGGTAGCCGACGATCGCGAACGTGCCGTGCCGGGTCGGCAGCACCGACTCAGTCACCCGCTGGACCGAGCTGGGCTCGGACGCGGGCTCAGCACTCATGGGGCCACCCTAGTGTCGAGGGTCGTCACACCACCAACAACCCCCCGTGCGGAGCGATCTCCGGCAGCGGACCCGGCTCGGTCAGCTGGTCGAGGTTCTCGACGTCGTACTGGATCCACACCGCTCCGCGGCCGCGGCCGAAGTCAGGCGGGATGGCGGTGCAGGGTCGTGAGACCTGCCTCTCATGCCGACCACCAGGATACGACCATCCTGCGCTCTCGAGGCCCACAGAAGTGCCGAACAATCCCGATGCTCCCCACGCGACACCCTCGATAGGCTCTCGGGCATGGCTGTTGCGATCCGGGTCATCCCGTGCCTTGACGTGCATGACGGGCGGGTGGTCAAGGGGGTCAATTTCGTCAACCTGCGCGACGCCGGCGACCCGGTGGAGCTCGGCCGCCGGTACGGGGTCGAGGGCGCTGACGAGCTCACTTTCCTCGACATCTCCGCGTCGTCAGAGGGTCGCGAGACCACCCGCGACGTCGTGAGGCGGACGGCCGAGACGGTGTTCATCCCCCTGACCGTCGGCGGCGGGATCGGCTCGGTCGACGACGTTGACCGGATGCTCCGCTCTGGCGCCGACAAGGTCGGCATCAACACCGGTGCGATCCGGCGTCCCGAGGCGCTGGACGAGATCGCCGGCCGGTTCGGCAACCAGGTGATCGTGCTCTCGGTCGATGCTCGCCGTGAAGCGGGCCAGCCGTCGGGGTACGGGGTGACGACTCACGGGGGCCGTACCTCTGCTGGCCTCGATGCGATCGAGTGGGCCAAGCAGGCCGTCGACCGGGGAGCCGGCGAGATCCTGCTCAACTCGATGGACGCCGACGGCACCACCGCGGGCTTCGACCTCGAGATGCTCACGGCCATGCGCAAGGCGGTCGACGTACCGCTGATCGCCTCCGGGGGGGCAGGGACGGCCCAGCACTTCGTCGAGGCCGCTGACACCGGGGCCGATGCCGTGCTGGCTGCATCCGTGTTCCACTACGGCACGCTCACCATCGCCGACGTCAAGGCAGCGCTCAGTTCGGCAGGGCATCCGGTCCGCCTGTAGGTTCACATGCCATGAAGGCTGATCTGGTCGTTGTCGGGTGCGGGCTCTATGGCATGACGGTGGCCGAACGGGCCGCTGACGAGCTGGGGCTCAACGTGGTGATCATCGACCGGCGGCCCCACATCGGCGGCAACGCCTACTCCGAGCGGGAAGCGTCCACCGGCATCGAGGTGCACCAGTACGGGGCGCATCTCTTCCACACCAGCAACGAGCGGGTGTGGGGGTACGTGAACCGCTTCACCACCTTCACCAACTACGTGCATCACGTCTACGCCAACCACAAGGGCGTCGTGTATCCGCTGCCGGTGAACCTGGGCACGATCAACCAGTTCTTCAACGCCGCGATGTCGCCCGCCGAGGCCCGCGCGCTGGTCGCCGAGCAGGCGGCTGAACTGGGCGGCAAGGAGCCGGAGAACTTCGTCGAGAAGGGCATCTCGCTGGTCGGTCGCCCGCTGTACGAGGCGTTCTTCAAGAGCTACACCGCCAAGCAGTGGCAGACCGACCCGGAGCTCCTCCCGGCGTCGATCATCAGCCGGCTGCCGGTGCGCTACACCTACGACAACCGCTACTTCAACGACACCTACGAGGGCCTGCCGACCGACGGCTACACCGCCTGGTTCGAGCGGATGCTCGACCACCCCCGCATCGAGGTCCGGCTCGACACGGACTTCTTCGACGCCGGCCAGGAACTCTCGAAGGACGCTGTCGTGGGGCAGGTGCCGGTCATCTATACCGGCCCGGTCGACCGCTACTTCGGCTACTCCGACGGCGTGCTGGGCTGGCGCACGATCGACCTCGAGCAGGAGGTCGTTCCCGTCGGTGACTTCCAGGGCACCTCGGTGATGAACTACCCCGATCCTGACGTTCCGTTCACCCGGATCCACGAGTTCAAGCACTTCCATCCCGAGCGCCCGTCGCCGTCTGACGCCACGGTGATCATGCGCGAGTTCTCGAGGAACGCGGGCGCCGACGATGAGCCGTACTACCCGATCAACACCGGACAGGACCGTACGATGCTCGCCGGCTACCGCGAGATGGCGGCTGCCGAGCCGGGGGTGCTGTTCGGGGGCAGGCTCGGCACGTACCAGTACCTCGACATGCACATGGCGATCGCTTCGGCGCTGACGATGTACGAGAACCGCCTCGCCCCGGCACTCAAGGACGGTACGGCGCTGACCTCCGGCCTGGAGTAGGCCACCACGGCCCCGCTAGAGGTGGCTCACCCAGGTCAGTTGAAGGCGAAGACCTTCCGGACCACCTTGTAGCCCGTACGGCAGATGAACCGGCCCACCGGCCCCGGGATCAGCAGGAAGAACCCGGTCGGAGTCCAGCGGAACGCCCGCAGGGTGGGCGGGTTCTCATCCTTCATCCGCCGCAGCAGCATCGTCCGTAGCCGGCGGCCTTCCTCCGTACCAGCCAGGTCGGCCATCATCAGCGACACGCTCGTGATGATCGACAGGTAGTGGAGGAGGTACTTGCGCAGGTTGGGGGAGTCGATGTCTTCGGGCTTGAAGCGGTCGACCAGCATCGTGTTGACCAGGAACTGCTGGTCGAGCCGGGTGATCATCACCTTCTCGTTGACCGACTGGTCGGCGCGACCGACGAAGTAGCGGTAGAGATCAACGTTCAGGTACGCGAGGCGCCGTACCTCCTGCAACGGCAGGAACGCGATCAGGTTGTCGACATAGAAGGTCTTGCGCGGGAACTCGATGTTGGCTCGGCGCAGCATGTCGAGGCGGTAGATCAGGGCGTGCATCAGCAGGTACTGGCCCAGCTTGAAGTGGCCGACCTCGTCCCAGCCGAAGATCCGGCCGGTCGGCATCACCTTGGTGTACTCCACCAGGCGCGGCCCGACCTCCTGGTTCTCGTAGACGTAGTTCGCGACGACGAGGTCAGGCGCCTCATGGTGGTCCTGCCACTCGCGCAGCTGCGGTACGAGCACGTCGAGGGCGTCACGGTCGATCCAGTCGTCGCTGTCGACGACCTTCAGGTAGGTGCCGGTCGCCTCGCGGATGCCGCTCTGCATGGCGATCCCGTGGCCGCCGTTGGGCTGCTGCACGAGCCGGACGATGCCGGGGTAACGCTCCTCGTACGCCCGTGCGATGTCAGCGGTCTCGTCTGACGAGCCGTCGTCGATGACGAGGACTTCGGTGTCGTCAGGGTGCACGAGAAGTGAGTCGAGGCACTTCTCGACGTAGGCCGCCGAGTTGTAGCACGGTACGACGAATGAGATGACGGGTCGACGCTCAGCCACGACATCCGATCCTTGGTACACCACCGGGCATGACAGGGAACCTATCGCACACACCTCAGGGCGCCGAACTCCGCCCTACCGGATCGTGGGCCGTGGTATCAACGAGTACAGATTCGACGACCACCCGGAGGTGCCGCGAGCACCCGCGATGCAGGAGGAGAGCGACCACGTGGAGGAGCGCAGCGGGGGAGCGTGGTCGATCGACGACGAAGAGCGGGAGCGTAGCGAGCGGCACAGCGCAACGAGCGAAGCGAGTAAGCCATGGGGAGGCGAGCACCCGCGATGCAGGAGGAGAGTGACCATGGCAACCACCTGGCTTCCGTACGACACCATCGACGCGGTGCGGGCTGCTGTCGGTACGGTCGACGGCGTCGACATTGACGTGTTCGCCACGCCTGACATGCCCGTACCGGCGAGTGCTGCAAAGGTCGAGCTGATCGTGCTGCCGAACCAGGGTGGCATACAGGTCTGGGAAGCCTTGCGGGGTGTCGACCTGCCGAAGCTGCGCGCGATCCAGCTCGGGTCGGCTGGCTTCGACCACATGATCCCGATGCTCCGGCCTGGGGTTCAGCTGTTGAACGCTGGCGGTGTCCACGATGCCGGGACGGCCGAGATGGCGCTGGCGCTGGCCCTGGCGAACCTGCGGCGGATCGATGTGTACGCAAGGCAACAGGCCGAGCATGTCTGGCGGGGCGGCCTGACCCCGTCGTTGGCCGACCGGAAGGCGATGATCTTCGGGTACGGGCGGATCGGCGCCGCGGTGGAGGCCAGGTTGCTGCCGTTCGAGCCCGCGAGCGTCGTACGGGTGGCGCGAAGCGCCCGTACCGAACCGGAAGTGCACCCGGTGACGGCGCTCGGTGACCTGCTTGGTGGCGTTGACCTCGTCTTCATCACCGCTCCGTCGACGCCTGAGACGACGCGGGTCTTCAATGCGGAGATGCTCGCGAAGCTGCCCGACGGTGCGCTCGTGGTCAACGTCGGTCGCGGCGTCATCATCGACACCGAAGCAATGCTTGCCGAGGCCGGCCGGCTCAGGTTCGCCCTGGATGTCACCGATCCTGAGCCGCTGCCTGCTGATCACCCGCTCTGGGACGCCCCGAACGTCACCATCGCCCCGCATGTCGGCGGCCACTGCGACGCCTACCATCCGCGGATCGCCCGGCTCATCCGTCAGCAGCTGGAGCGGCTGGCGGCGGGCGAGCCGTTCCTCAACGTCGTCCACGAGGGCTCGAGGAGCTGACCCATGGCTGACTCCTGCCTGTTCTGCCGGATCGTCGCTGGCCACATCCCGTCGCGGAGGGTGTACGAGGACGACCACGCGATCGCCTTCCTCGACATCCAGCCCTGGCACCGCGGTCACACGCTGGTCATTCCACGTCGGCATGTCGACGACGCTCTGGCTGACCCGACTGCGCTCGAAGAGATCGCCCCTGCCGTGATCGCCGCTGGGAACCTGCTGCGGGAACGCCTCGAGGCTGACGGTATGAACCTGCTCGCGAACACGGGTGCGACAGCAGGCCAGGAGGTCTTCCATCTCCATGTGCACCTGGTGCCGCGCTACGCAGACGACCCGGGGCTGGACCGGCTGGTCGGCCGCGGTGAGGTGGGCGACCTCGACGAGGTGCTCGCGACCATCACGCGAGCCGACTGACTCCTGGCTTGCCAGCCCGACCGGGCGTGCGGTGGTATGACTGACCATGACCGCCGCCAGCCTTCCCGTTGCTGAGACCGCGCCGCTGGGCCGGTGGTCGCGCCTGGCCAGGTTCGCGATCGAGCTCGGCCCCACGTTCCTGGTCTCGTTGCTCTTCCTGCCGCTGGTGATCAAGGGTGGGACGCTCGTCCCGTACGAGCCGAACACGATCGACCTGCGCGTCTACGACCTGGCGGTGCGCGACATGATCGCGGGCAAGGACATCTACCTGACCTCCACGCCGGGCGACAACCTGAAGTTCATCTACCCGCCGATCGCCGCGATCCTGATGACGCCCCTGGCGTTCGGGTCGTACGGGTTGTGGCAGGTGCTCTGGACCCTGATCGGCACCTGGGCACAGCAGTCGGTGCTGCGGCGCGCTGGGGTTCCCCGCGGCTGGGTGCTCGGCATCCTGGGTGCGGTCCTGGTGATCGCGATGGAGCCGCTGCGCACGACGATGGGGTACGGCCAGGTCAACACCATGCTGATGGCCCTGGTGGTGGCCGATTTGCTGCCGTCGGCGCCGGGGGAGCGGCGGGTCATCCCGCGGGGCGCACTGACCGGGCTGGCGGCCGCGATCAAGCTCACCCCGATGTTGTTCGTCGTCTTCGCGGTCTTGATCGGGCGCAAGGCGATGGCTGCGGTGGCGGTCGCCACCTTCGCCGTCGCGACCGGCGTCGGCTTCCTGCTGATGCCAGCGGAGTCGATGAAGTTCTGGCGGGGCCTCGGGCAGGGCGAGGTGAACACCGCTGGCCCCATCTATGTCGGTAACCAAGGCATGACCGGCGTCTTCTCGCGCTGGATCGCCGAAGACCGGCCAAGCATCGTCGCTGGCCTCCTGGTCGGTCTGTTCGTCGCTGGTCTGGCGACCCTCGTGGCCACGTACTGGTGGCGGCACGGCGAGAAGGTCTTCGCGGTCGGCCTGGTCGGCATGGCGACCTGTCTGGCATCTCCGTTGTCGTGGACCCATCATCACGTCTGGGCCGCCGTCCTGCTGGTCGCCGTGGTCGTCACCTCCGCTGTTCCGCGCTGGGCGCAGTGGACCGGGCTGGCGTGGATGGTCTGGGTCGCCGCGTGTCTTCCGTTGGCCGTTCTTCCGTACGGCGCCCATGTCGAGGTTGACTACACCGCGGGTCAGAACCTGGTCGGCAACCTTGGTCCGGTCCTGGGCAGCCTCCTGATCGTTGCGCTGTCCGTCGACGTCGTACGGCGCCTGCTGGCAGCCCGACGCAACTCAACGCCTGCGCCTGCGGCGCTGCCTGACCGTTCCCGCTGACGCCGCGGCTAGCGTCAACGCTCTCCTGGACCGTTGACTTGTCAAGCATCTGGATCAGTTTGCGGGATGGCTAGGGGCGATAGGGGTACCCCGGTGTCGAGTGCCCAGAACGCGTTTCGTAGAGTGTTCAACGACAACGCGTCGTAGACGCGTACAACCAAAGGGGACCACAGAAATGTCCAACGTAGCCAAGCCCGTCAAGTTCATCGGGTTCTTCTCCATCGTCGCCGGGATCATCCTGGTTCTGACCGGCGGAATCGTCTGGGGCGCCGTCATCACCCCCCAGCTCGCCGCCGAGAAGATCGTCGTCTCCAAGGACGCACCGTTCGCCGCTGGCGACGATGTCAACGGCCCGATCAGCGCCTTCGCCCAGGCCGAGGTGATCAAGATGCACGCTCTTGCGGGCGCCGAGAACATGACCTACGCCCAGCTCGGCACCAAGATCAACGAGGCCAAGGCCGCCAAGAACGACGCCGACGTGAAGAAGTACACCGACATGCGCACCTCGGCCATGAACGGCTCGTTCCTCCGCGCCTCGCTGTTCACCTCGGTCCTGTCGTACGGCGTCTGCGCCTTCGCCATGGGCATGGGCCTCGTGCTCGGCGCCGTCGGCTTCTCGCTGACCAAGGTCGCCAGTGCGCTCGAGACGCTTCCTGCCGCCAAGGACGTCGCCTGACCTGCATTGCCTGACCGGCTCTGCTGACGGCCGGGACCCTTGTGGGGTCTCGGCCGTTGCCATCTCCCCGATGAGGCCCGGACGAGATCAGGTGTCCGCACTGTGGAACGCTTTGACACATCAGGCGGCCGTGGTGGAGGCTGGTGCCGTGCTGATTGTGCTCGTACTCTGACCGCGCGTCGGACGCCACCCAGGGCGTACGTCGCGCACCCTCGCCTGCCACTGGCAGCGGGGGTTTTTTCATCTCCGGCCACGACCACACACCAACCTCGAGAGAAAGGCCACCACGATGGCGACCACCACACCTGAGGAGACGCAGACCGCTGCGTCCCCGGGCGCCCCGACGGTCATGACAGGGGCTCAGGCCCTTGTCGCATCGCTCGAGCAGGTCGGCGTCGAGGTAATGTTCGGCATCCCCGGCGGGGCGATCCTGCCGGCGTACGACCCGTTGTTCGACTCCTCGGTGCGTCATATCCTCGTGCGCCACGAGCAGGGCGCCGCTCACGCTGCCGAGGGGTACGCGATGGCGACGGGCAAGGTGGGCGTGTGCATCGCCACCTCTGGTCCGGGTGCCACGAACCTGGTCACCGGCATCACCGACGCCTACATGGACTCGGTGCCGATCGTGGCCATCACCGGTCAGGTGAACTCCCAGTTCATCGGTACGGACGCGTTCCAGGAGGCGGACATCCGGGGTATCACCTTCCCCATCACGAAGCACAGCTTCCTGATCACCGACCCGGCCGACATCGCTCCGGCGATCGCGGCCGCGTTCCACATCGCCGCGACCGGTCGGCCTGGTCCGGTGCTGGTCGACATCTCCAAGGACGCCCTGACGAAGTCGACCGAGTTCGTCTGGACCGGCGAGGTCCACCTGCCCGGCTACCGGCCCACCACGCGTCCGCACTACCGCCAGGTGCGCGAGGCCGCCCGCATGATCGCCGAGGCCGAGCGGCCCGTGCTGGTCATCGGCGGCGGCGTGCTGAAGGCCGACGCCGCTGCCGAGGTGGCTGCCGTGGCGGGGAAGGCGCAGATCCCCGTGGTGACCACGCTGATGGCCCGCGGCTGCTTCCCCGACAACGACCCGCTCAACATGGGCATGCCTGGCATGCACGGCGCTGTGGCTGCCGTGGGTGCGCTGCAGCGCTGTGACCTGTTCATCGCGGTCGGCATGCGGTTCGACGATCGGGTGACCGGTCAGCTGTCGAGCTTCGCGCCTGAGGCCAAGGTCATCCACTGCGACATCGACCCAGCCGAGATCGGCAAGAACCGCCACGCCGACCTCCCGGTGGTGGGGGACTGTCGCCTGTTCCTGGCCGACCTCGCCGAGCAGCTGGACGACGTCACGCTGCGCGACACCAGCGGCTGGCGGGCCTACCTCAAGGGCCTGCAGCAGAAGTACGCCACTGACGCGGGCGATCCCAAGGATGACGTGCTGCTGCCGCAGGAGGTGATCAAGCGGATCGGTGAGCTGTCGCCGGCTGACGCGATCTACGCCACCGGCGTCGGGCAGCACCAGATGTGGGCGGCGCACTTCCTGCCGCACACCCAGTCCCGCAAGTGGTTGACCTCGGGCGGTGCGGGCACCATGGGCTACTGCGTGCCGGCTGCCATGGGCGCCAAGGTGGGCAAGCCTGACCAGGTGGTGTGGGGGATCGACGGCGACGGCTGCTTCCAGATGACCAACCAGGAGCTGGTCACCTGCGCCCTGAACAACATCCCGATCAAGATCGCCATCATCAACAACGAGTCGCTCGGCATGGTGCGGCAGTGGCAGACGCTCTTCTACAACGAGCGCTACTCCAACACCGACCTGCACAGCTACCGGATCCCCGACTTCGTGAAGCTCGCGGAGGCGATGGGCTGCGTGGGCCTGCGGGCCGAGCGACCCGAAGAGGTCGACGCGGTCATCGAGCAGGCGCTGGCGATCAACGACCGCCCGGTCGTGATTGACTTCGTCGTGCACAAGGACGCCATGGTCTGGCCCATGGTTGCGGCCGGCACCAGCAATGACGACATCAAGATCGCCCGCGACATGGCTCCGGCCTGGGACGAGGAGGAGCTGTGAGCACCTTTCACACGCTGAGCGTGCTGGTCGAGAACCAGCCAGGCGTCCTGGCCCGCATCTCCGGGCTCTTCGCCCGCCGCGGCTTCAACATCGAGTCGCTCGCGGTCGGCCCGACCGAGACCCCGGAGTTCTCCCGCATCACGATCGTGGTGGGTGTCGACCAGCCAGCCATCCTGGAGCAGGTCACCAAGCAGCTCAACAAGCTCGTCGAGGTGATCAAGATTGTGGAGCTCGAGAAGGGCGCCGCAGTCCGTCGCGAGCTGGTGCTGGTCAAGGTGAAGTCCGACGCCACCACGCGTGGACAGATCCTTGAGATCGCCTCGATGTTCCGCGGCCGACCGGTCGACGTCGGCCCCGAGACGATCACCATCGAGGCCACCGGCGGCTACGGCAAGATCCAGGCTCTGCTTGAGCTGCTCCAGCCGTACGGGATCCGTGAGCTGGTCCAGTCCGGCTCCGTGGCCCTTGGTCGGGGCGTGCGCGCCATCACCGACCGCAGCAAGTACGACAAGACCCCCAAGTCCGAGCGCAGCTGAGCGCCGAACCCAACCAGAAAGAGATACGCCTGATGGCAACAATGTTCTACGACGACGACGCTGACCTCTCGATCATCCAGGGTCGTTCGGTCGCCGTGATCGGGTACGGCTCGCAGGGCCACGCCCACGCGCTCAGCCTCCGTGACTCCGGCGTCGACGTTCGCGTCGGCCTCCGTGAGGGCTCCCCGTCGGCGGCCAAGGCTGAGGCCGAGGGCCTGCGGGTCGTCTCCGTCGCTCAGGCGGTCGAGGAGGCCGACCTGGTGATGATCCTGGCGCCTGACCAGGTGCAGCGCACGGTGTACGCCGAGGAGATCGAGCCCAACCTCGTCCCCGGTGACGCGCTGTTCTTCGCCCACGGCTTCAACATCCGCTTCGGCTACATCACCCCACCGGAGGGCGTCGACGTCTGCATGGTCGCGCCGAAGGGGCCCGGTCACCTGGTCCGCCGCGAGTACGCAGCCGGTCGTGGCGTGCCCGTCATCGTGGCCGTCGAGAAGGACGCCACCGGCAACGCGTGGCCGCTCGCCCTCTCGTACGCCAAGGCCATCGGCGGCCTGCGCGCCGGCGGCATCAAGACGACCTTCACCGAGGAGTGCGAGA
>DAOOHL010000072.1:0-11414 GCA_035416185.1 Propionibacteriaceae bacterium
AGTAGCCGAGGATGGTCAGCACGCCGATCATCGTCGCCGGCGTGACCGTGAAGCCAACCAGAGCATAGACGCCGACCGTGAGGACCAAGTCGTGGGCCAGGGCGACCAGGGCTGCTACTGACATCTTCCAGTCGCGGAAGTAGAACCAGATCAGCAGGCCCACCAGCACCAGGAAGACCACGAGGGCGATGGCCGCCTGTTGGGTGACCTGTTGGCCCCAGGAGGCCCCAATGATCTGGTACGCCACCTGCTCAGGCTCAGTGTTCGCCTGCTTGGCCACGGCGGCCCGGACGGTGGTCTGCTCACTGACCGAGAGCGACCGTACCTGCACACGCACCTTGTCGTTGCCGATGGTGGTCACCACCGGGTTCAGGTTGGGCAGACCCGTGGACTGCACAGCGTCGCGGTACTCGGCCACCGTCGTCGCCGTGACCGGGGTCCTGGCCTGGAAGTCGGAGCCGCCGCGGAACTCGATGCCGAGGTCAAGACCACGGATCAGCAGGGAGCCGAGCGAGACGATGATCAGGATGGCCGAGACCACGTACCACCGGTTGCGATTGCGGACGAAGTCGTACGAGACCTCACCGGTGTAGAGCCGATGAGCGAGGTTGGCCTTCTTGGCGGGCTTCTGGGGAGCCTGGGTGGCGGTCATGCTCAGGCCTCCTTCACCACGGCTGGACGGGGACGGCGTCCGCTGGACCGGAGCTTCTGAACGCCCATGTGCTCAGCCTCGAACCCGGATCCGCGCTTGCCCTGACCGAAGTAGCTCGTGCGGGCCAGCAGTGACATCAACGGCTTGGTGAAGAAGAAGATGATCGCGATGTCGATCAAGGTGGTCAGCCCCAACGTGAACGCGAAACCCTTCACCGCACCCAGCGCCAGGATGAACAGCACGATCGCGCTCAGCAGGGAGACCGCATCGGCCACCAGGATCGTCCGCTTGGCCTTCTGCCAGCCCGTCTCCACGGCGGTACGGATACTGCGACCGTCGCGCGCCTCGTCACGGATCCGTTCGAAGTAGATGATGAACGAGTCTGCCGTGACACCGATCGCCACGATCGCCCCAGCGATGCCGGGCAGCGACAGGGCGAAGCCCATCGACGAGCCAAGCATCACCATCATCGCGTACGTCAGCGCAGCGGCCACCACGAGCGACGCGACGACCACGATGCCGAGGCCGCGGTAGTAGAGGAAGCTGTAGCCGACCACCAGCAGCAGACCGATCGCGCCCGCGATCAGGCCAGCGCGGAGCTGGTCGGAGCCGAGGGTGGCCGAGACGTTGTCGACCGACGACACCTCGAACGCCAGCGGCAGCGCGCCGTACTTGAGGACGTTGGCGAGGTCGTTGGCTGACTTCTGGGTGAACGAGCCAGAGATCTCAGCGCTGCCACCCGGAATGGGGTTGCTGACGTAGGGGCTGGAGATGACCACGCCGTCGAGCACGATGGCGAACTGGTTCATGGGCTGGGTCTGCGAGGCGAGGTAGGTCGTGGCCTCGGTGAACAGGTCAGCACCGAGGGCGTTGAACTGCAGGGTGACCACCCAGTTGAGCTGGTTCTGCGGCACGCCCGCCTGGGCCTGGTTGACCAGATTGCCCTCGAGCAGCACCGGGCCGAGCAGGTACTTCGTGTTGCCGTTCTTGGCGAGGTCGGGCCGCAGGCAGGTGACGAGCGCCTGATCAGCCACCGAATGGACAGCGTCGCCGCACTCGTAGGCTGCGTAATCCTCCTGGTCGAGCTCCCCTGGCTTCCAAGCCAGCTGCTCCTTGAGCAGCGAGATCCGCTCAGCGCTGGCGGACGGGAACGGGGAAGCCGGGGTGTTCGGGCGAGGGGACGACGACGGCGCTGGAGCCGGAAGGCCAGTCGCCTGGTCAGCAGGCAGGGCCTCACCAGCAGACTCCATCGCGTAGACCGCGCGGAACTCGAGCTGGGCAGTCTGGCCGACCAGGGCCACCAGTTCGTCGCGCTGCATGTTGGGCACGCTGATCTGGATCTGGTTGTTGCCGGAGGTGGTCACCTCGGCCTCGCCCACCCCGATGCTGTCGACGCGCTGCTGGATGATGGTGCGCGCCTGCTCCAGGCTGGTCGGGTCGACCGCACCTGTGCCGGTGGTGTTGCGGGCGGTCAACGTGATCGTCGTACCGCCCCGCAGGTCAAGACCGAGACGTGGTGACCATGAGCCTGACCAGGCCATCAGCCCGTACAGGCCCAGCATGACCAGCATGAAGATGAGCAGCGTCTGGCCGGGACGGCCATGACGGGTGGACGTGGGTGGCACCTGGTATCCCCCCGGCTCAGCGCCGGTCGGCGCCCTGGTCGGGAGCGGTCGGCGGCTCGTAGCTCGGACCGTCGGCAGGGCCCTCATGCACCGGGTCGGTCGCCGGATCCGCCGCAGGGCCGGTCACCGCGTCGGCGCGCCACGCTGAGTCGTCGTCGGCCTGGAGGCTCTGCAGATCGTCGGGAACCAGGTCGGCCTCGTCGTCGGCGTACTCGAACTCCTCCTCCTCGGCGGGGATGGCGCGCACGATGGCGTTGCGCACGATCGTCAGCTCGACGCCCGGCGACACCTCGACGATGGCCTGCTTGGTGCCCATGTGGCGGATGGTGGCGAACACACCGCTCGTCAGCATGACCCGGCTGCCCTCACCCAGCTTGGCGATCATGTCGGCCTGGTCCTTGGCGCGCTTCTGCTGCGGACGGATCAGCAGGAAGTAGCCGCCGAGCAGGAGTGCGCCGAACATCAGCACGGTCGAGAGTGTCTGGTCCATGTCATCCTCACGAAAGGAACGAAGGGCCCGCGCAGCGAGCCTCGGTAAGCCTAGCGGCCGCACTCGACGAGGCCGAATCCCCAGGCTCAGGTGAACAAGTCGGGTTCCTCCACGGCTGCCTTCGGCAGACCTCGCGGGACGGTCAGTCCGAGGTGCTGCCAGGCGCGGGCGGTCGCCACCCGGCCGCGCGGGGTCCGCATCAGGAAGCCCAGCCGCACCAAGAAGGGCTCGGCGACCTCCTCCACGGTCTCGGTCTCTTCGCCGACGGCGATGGCCAGGGTGCTCAGCCCCACCGGTCCGCCGCCGAACTTGACGCAGATTGCCTCCAGGACGGCGCGGTCAAGCCGATCGAGGCCCAGCGCATCCACTTCGTACAGCTCCAACGCCTGCTCAGCGATGGGTACGGTCACGCGCCCGTCGCTGCGTACCTGGGCGAAGTCCCGTACGCGCCGCAGCAGCCGGTTCGCGATGCGGGGCGTGCCCCGCGAGCGTGACGCAATCACGTCGGCGACGCCATCGCCGAGCGGGGTGCCGATCACTCCGGCCGAACGACGCACGATGCTCGCCAACGACGCTGGCTCGTAGAAGTCGAGGATGGCGGTGAACCCGAACCGGTCTCGCAGCGGGCCGGGCAGCAGCCCTGCCCGGGTGGTCGCGCCGACGAGCGTGAACGGCGGGATCTCCAAGGGGATGGCGGTGGCACCTGGCCCCTTGCCAACGACCACGTCGACGCGGAAGTCCTCCATGGCGAGGTACAACATCTCCTCGGCTGGCCGTGACATCCGGTGGATCTCATCGAGGAAGAACACCTCCCCCTCGGACAGTCCCGAGAGGATCGCGGCCAGGTCGCCGGCGTGCTGGATCGCGGGGCCGGAACTCATCCGCAAGGGTGCACCCAGCTCGGCCGCGATGATCATGGCAAGGGTCGTCTTGCCGAGCCCCGGTGGGCCGGAGAGCAGAACGTGGTCGGGAACGGTACCGCGATGCTTGGCCGCCTGGAGCACGAGGCCCAGCTGGTCCGAGACCCGCCGCTGACCCTCGAACTCCTGCAGGGTGGCAGGGCGCAGCGCAGCCTCCGCCGTGCGCTCGTCAGGCTCAGCGTGCGGGTCGACTGGGGAGTGGTAACCAGGTTCCATCGTCACCGCAGGCTACTTGGCCAACGTGCGAAGGGCAGCCCGCATCAAGGTGGCGACTGACGGCGTGGGGGTCTCGTCGGCCAGGGACGACACTCGCTCGCAGGCGGCCTCTGCGTCGCGCGTCGACCAGCCGAGCCCCTCCAGCCCCAGCCTGACCTGGTCACGCCAGGCAGGCTGGGACCCGGCTGGCGGCGACGACGACAACGACGAGGCCACAGCAATCGCGCCGACTTTGTCCTTGAGCTCGATCACCAGCCGTTCGGCACCCTTGCGGCCGATCCCAGGCACCTTGCACAGCAGCGCCAGGTTGTTCGACGCGATCGCGCCAGCGAGGTCAGCGGGAGCAAGCACCGACACAATCGCCTGCGCCAGCTTCGGGCCGACACCGGTGGCGGTCTGGACGAGCTCGAACGTGTCCCGCTCCTCGGCCTCAGCGAACCCGAACAGCGTCAGCGAATCCTCCCGTACAACGAGTGACGTGGCCAGGGTTGCCTCCGACCCGAGTCGCAGGGTGGTCGCGGTCGCTGGGGTGCAGAGCACCTTCATCCCCACGCCACCAACGGTCACCACGGCCCAGTTCGCCCCGACGCCACTGACCGTGCCAGCGATCGACGCGATCATCCGGCCTCCTTCACCTTCACTGCGCTCGTCACCGAACCTTTCGTCGTCCGAGCCGCCACGACCGCCGCCCAGCTCTTCGGTCGGGAGCCCGCGCCTGTGGCGGCGACTGCGTCGGCGAGCCGCGCCGATCCACTGCCCCGCCAGGCGTGGCAGATCGCGAGCGCTACCGCATCGGCGGCATCGGCAGGCGACGGAGCGGCGTCAAGCTTGAGGATGCGCGCCACCATGGTGCCCACCTGAGCCTTGTCGGCCCGCCCCGAACCGGTGATCGCGGCCTTGACCTCCGACGGGGTGTGGAGCGCGACCGGGATGCCGTACCGTGCGGCGACCAGCATCGCGATGCCAGCCGCCTGCGCCGTGCCCATCACGGTGGTGACATTGTGCTGCGCAAAGACCCGCTCGACGGCGACAGCCTCCGGCCGGTGAGCAAGGATCCACTCCTCCAGCCCAGCCTCGATCTGCAGCAGGCGTCGCGCCAACTCAAGATCGGGCGCCGTGCGGACAACCCCAACGCCCACGAGGCGTGCCCGGCCAGGGGTGCCATCGACGACACCGACCCCACACCGGGTCAGCCCAGGGTCGATCCCCAGCACGAGCATCCGGTCTCCTTTGGTACAGGTGTACGAGTAGACCTTAACGGGGCCACCAGACGGCGCCGGGGAGCACACGCCGGGCAGTTCCCGAACAAGCCCAGGATCACTCCTCGTCGAGCTGCTCCGAGACCTCGTCCGGCACGTCGTCGTTGCTGTAGACGTTCTGCACATCATCGAGGTCCTCGAGCGCGTCCAGCAGCTTGAAGAGCTTGCGTGCCTGGTCGACCTCGGCGACCTCCTGCTCGAACGACGGCACGAACTCGACCTCGGCCGACTCGTAGTCGTAGCCAGCGGCCTGGATCGCCTGCCGGATGCCGACCATGTTGTTGGGGTCGGAGATGACCCGGAACCCCTCGCCGGTGTCCACGACGTCCTCGGGCTCTGCCTCGAGGGTGGCTTCCAGCAGCTCGTCCTCGTCGATCTCGGTCTTGCCCTGCTTCTTCAGCAGCTCGACAACGCCCTTGCGGGAGAACAGCCGCTGCACGGACCCCACGTCAGCCACGGTGCCGCTGTTGCGAGTGATGGCGACCCGGACGTCTGAGGCTGACCGGTTGCGGTTGTCGGTGAGGCACTCGATCAGGATGGCCACGCCGGCCGGACCGTACGCCTCGTACATGATCGTGTCATACGCGGCACCGTCGCCGTCGGCACCCGAGCCACGCTTCACCGCGCGGTCGATGTTGTCGAGCGGGACAGAGTTCTTGCGGGCCTTCTGGATCGCGTCGTACAACGTCGGGTTGCCCGCCGGATCACCGCCGCCAAGCTTCGCTGCAACCTCGATGTTCTTGATCAGCTTCGCGAAGAGCTTGCCCCGCTTGGCATCGATCGCAGCCTTCTTGTGCTTGGTCGTTGCCCACTTGGAATGTCCACTCATGGCGTGCCTCTCGTCTCAAACCGACCCAACTCTACGGGCGGTGGAGTACGGGGCGCGAACCCGGCGGTCCCGACGGACGCGCTGAAGCCCTCACCCGGTGAGGGTGTGGGCAACCATCGCGTCGGTCACTTCGTACCCCAAGCCTGAGTACAGCGACTTGCCCACATCTGGCTGCTTGGTGTCGAAGCCCACTCCCGCGCCGATATAGCCGTGCTCGAGGAAGGTCGCAGCAGAAGCCTGCAGGAGGGCGGCTCCGATCCCCTGGCCTCGCCATGCCGGGATGGTGCCGATCCGCTCGGTCCAACCAGCCGTCAGGCCTCCGTTCATGGCCGCAGAGGAGTTGATCGAGTACCCCACCACGCGCCTGCCGACAACCGCCACCCATGAGAGCATCCTGCAGCCCGCGCCGCGCTTGATCGACGCGTCCCACTCCGCGGGGCCCACCTCGTGCGCTCCGCTGCCGGCCCAGACCTCGTTGTGGGCCACCCGGACGAGGTCGCCATCGACCTCGAGGTAGGGCTTGAGCTCCACATGGTCGGGCAGCGCGGGAGACGCCGGCGGGTCGGCTGGGTCGAGCGGACGGAAGAGATCGAGGAAGTAGGTCTCGTCGGTCATCCCATGAGTTCTGAAGAGCTCCCGGACACCGTCGAGCTTGGCCTCCACCGTGGACGTGATCTGCAGCGGTCCGAAGTAGTCACGCCGGGTCGACGCGTCCCATTCACGGGCAGCATCGATCTGCCACTGGACGACGGCTGCGCCGATGCCCTTGTCGCGCCAGGCCGGATGGACCCCACCGAGCAGCCGTACGGTGCGCACCGCCACATCGCCTGGCTTCGTCAGGTTCCACGCCCACGCGACGACGTTCCCGTGTTTGTCACGACCGACCACGGCAGTCGGCAGGCCACCGGCACCGTCCCAGAGGTTCTGCAGGAACGACAGGTCGTGTCGCTCGATGGTGTCGTCCACGTGTTCGATCGCCGCGACCAGCCCCGCGAGGGGCCGCAGGTTGGCGTAGGTCAACGGCATCCACACCAGGCTGGGCACACGGTCCCGGAGCTGCTCCAGTGCGTCGTGCACGCCACCTCCCAGGTCATCGGGGCACCCATGCCTCCGAGACGCCCTCACACTATCCGCTGGACAAACGCGACCCGGCAGCGGGTCGCATCAGCGGTCTAGCGCCAGATCGGCTTGCGCTGCCGGCCGTTGCTGCGCGCCGGTGCCGTACGGTTCCAGACCCGTCGCCAGGGGGCCATCTGCTCGGCCAGTGGCGAGTCGACCTGCCCCCGCAGCACCTGCCACCAGGTGGCGTCATCCTCGGCCAGCAGGGCTGCGACCGCCGTCCTCGCCGAGCGAGCCGCCGTCGCTGCGTGTGGGTCGCGAACTGCGTCGGCGAACCGCACCTGAACCTCGTCAACGAGACGCGGCTTGGGCCCTCTCCCCATGGGCCCGGGTGTCTCGTCGGCAGGAGCAGGGCGAAGCCGCCGTACGACGACAGGCAGCAGGTCGCGGCCGTACCGCGCCGCCAGGGAGGCCGCCTCGGCTGCCACGTCGGCGCTCTCCGGCGCCGCGAAGTCGGTCACCAGCAGCAGCGAGCGACCGCGGGCCAGCGCCTGCGGCACCCGCGAGGTGACGATCCGCCACTCTTTCGGGAGCGTCTCCATCAGCACCGCAAGGTCATCGGCCGACTCAACATGCGCCAGAACGACGCGCGACGGCGAGCCAGCCAGGTTCAGTCCCGTGACACGTCGGCCACGGACGACCTCGGCCAGGGTGCGTCGTGGAGCTCCCGGACGAGCGGCAGCGTCACGAGCAACCGGTGGCAACGACCGTGGTACGGGGGGACGACTCCCCCAGCGCCAGCCCTTCGCCACCTGCACGACGTCGCGGGTGAAGCCTGCGAAGGGGTTCGACCAGCGCGACGGCCTGGCCTTCCTGGTGGCCTTCGGGTCGGCCCACGACGCGAACTCTCGCGGACTCATGACAGGCGCACCTGGACCTGCCCGGAAGCCCGGACGTAGGTCACCTTGGGGCGACGACCAAGGCGGGTCGAGCAGATCTCAAGGGCGTCGGCGTAGGTGGTGGCGGCGCGGAAGCCCATCACCTCGGCCGTGCGCCGGTCGGCCCCCACCCACACAATGTCCGGACAGGCCTGGATGGCCGGCTGCATCGCGTACCAGAGGTGGAACGGATGCAGCGGGTGGAAGGCGTTGCGGTGGCGGTAGAGCTCGAGGTACCAGGGGTCGCTCGCGAAGCGCGGCTGGTAGGTCGCGGCGATCTGGGCGGGATCGGTGGTCTGCGGCAGCACCTCGGCGACGAAGTCGGCACCGGCGCTGTGATGCCGCGACGAGAAGCGCTCCCCCAGCTTCGAGAAGCCGATCACGGCACCTCCCTCGCGCACGATCGGGGTGTCGCCGCCCATCCCGTACACGTGCGACAGGACGTGCCAGGCTGGCGCAAGCGGCGTGCCGTCAGCGTCAGGTGCCATCGAGATGGGGTTCGGCACGCCCGACACGAGGATGTCCGCCTGGCCCTTCACCGGTACGGTCTGGACCTCAGCCAACGCCCGCTGAGCGGCTGTGTGCACCTCGGTCATCGGCCCCGAGAAGACCGCCACTACGGGGTAGGGCTCGGAGCGCGACCCGTACAACGCCCGCGACGTCTCCACCGGCGCAGTGGCGAGCGCCCGACGGACGGCGAGGTAGGCCAACTGGTCCTTGATCGACCACTCCCACTCGCGCGACGCCAGGAACCTCAGCGCCCCGCTGTAGGCAGGCTGCCCGAGGACTCCGCTCACCGTGACGACGTTGACAGCGCCAGCGACAACGTCAGCAACCTCGTCGCCCCTGCCACGCAGGCCGTTGACCAGGTCGATGGTCTCTGCCGAGCCAAGCCCGGTAGCGATCTCACGCCAGCCGCCATGGCCCCGCTCGGTGACAACACCGACATGGATGACGAGGTCGGACTCGACCACGCGGCGGTTCAGCGCCACATCGGTCCCGTCCACCACCCCGACCGTGGTCAGCGCCTCGGCATCAGCGGCATCGTGGCTGCCGAGGCGGTCATCGCCAGCGAAGCTGCGGCAGATCCGCTCGCCCAGCAGAGCCTGCTGGTCGCGCGCCGTGAGCCGTCGCCGTAGGCCGTTGGCGGCGATCAGCACCACGTCGTCGACACCGGCGGTAGCGGCGGCCTGGAGCACGTGCTCAACGAGCACCCGTCGTACGTCGTCGCGGGCCCACGGGGTCGGTACGGTCACGTCGGAGAACGTGATGGTCAGCCGCATGCCGGGCTTGAGCTGGTCAGCGATCGGGGCGCCAGCCAGCGGGGCGGCCAGAGCGGCCGAGGTCAGCGCGGTGGGATCACCCCACGCCTCGGCGTCGGGCGCGTAGACCACCTGGGTGCCGAGCGAGAACCGCTCCAGCCGGAGCGCGGAACCCGAACGGACCAGCAGGGGGGGCGTGCGCTCGTCCACTTCCAGGGCGAAACCCGGACGTGACATGTGCTCTCCTTCTCGAATCGTTCGTTGACGCTCAGGTGGACGGCATGGTCCAGCGAGGCATGGGCGACATGGCCTTCCAGTCCACGGTCGACCATCCACCAGCCTTGGCCGCTCGTTGCAGGCCGAGGTCAGGGCTCACCGCGACCGGATAGCCGACCGCCTGCAGCATCGGCAGGTCGACGTGGCTGTCGGCGTAGGCGAAGCTCTGCGACAGGTCGACGTTGTGCAGCGAGGCGTAGTGCTTGAGCCACGCAGACCGGGACTCGCCGACCATGGGCGGACCGGTGAGGAACCCCGTACACCGCCCCGACTCGTCGGTGGCCAGCTCCGCCGCCACGATGACGTCGAACAACGGCTCCAACGGCCTGGTCAGGGGCCGGATCACGCCGGTGATCAGGATCGTGGTGTGGCCCGCGGCCCGGTGCTCGCGGACCCGTCTGATTGCGTCCGGCGACATCCGGTCGAGGACGTGCGGCGCCATCTCGCTATCGACGAATTCCTCCAACGCGGCCAGGTCAGCCCCGCGGTAGCGCCGGTACATCGTGCGCAGGAAGGTGCCTCGGTCGCGTCGCTCGGCGGTCAGATAGGCCGGTACGGCGCTCGCCACGGCCGCGATCTCGCGCAGCTTGCCCAGAGTCGAGAGCTCCGGCAGGCGCGACCAGAGATAGGTCTCGACCACGTTCGTGCTCATCACCGTGCCATCGAGGTCGAACGCCGCGACCACCGGCGGCCGGGCCGCCCCGGGGGCCAACGGCGTCAGCTCGCGGTAGGTCGAGGCACGCTCACCGCGACGGCTGCGGGCATTCTCGAGCCTGCGGACCGGGTCGGTGATCGACGGCACGTGGATCTTCTGCATGTACGTGTCCCAGTCGTACGCCGCGGTGTCGAAGGCGAAGGCATCGACGTCGTCAGGATGCAGGGAGTTGGTCAGCGCCAACGCGCGGTCGTCGACGAAGTGGAGTTCAGACTGCAGGTACTCCGAGTAGAGCGACAGGTAGCGCCGCAGGAACGACAGCTGGCCGCCGCCCTTGTCCAGCTGGGCGGCCAGCTTGCGGGTGGTCTCGCCACGAGGGGCGTACGAGAGTGCGCGCTCCGCGACCTTGTGCAGCACCTCGGAAGTGGCGAGCAGCCGCTCGACGGGAGCCGCTCCCGGGAAGTCCCACTCGGCGAGCTTGGTCGCGCCCTTGCCGGTGGCGTACGGATGCTCGGAGAAGTAGGCGTGCACCTGCTCGAAGATGCCGCGGAAGGTCAGCGGGTTCCGAGCGCCGGACGATGAGTGGTAGAACTCCGGCCTGCCCACCTCAGGCTCGGTGGCGCAGACCGCCACGATGCAGTTGACAACGTGATCACAAGGCACGATGTCGATCACGGCGTCAGGTGAAGCCGGGAACTCGGGGAGGTTCCCCTTCCCGTACGCCAGGATGATCGGCTCAGCCATCTTGAAGCCTTCGATCCATCCAGGATACGGGTGCTTCAACGACGACTCGACGATCGCAGGCCGCACGATCGAGACGCGGATGTCCTTGCCCACGTCGGCGACGACCCGCTCCCCCATCGCCTTGGCAAAGGTGTAGACGTCGGTCCAGCCGAGCGACCGGGCCCGCTCGGTGCCAGCGGCGACGAGCTGGTCGGTGACCCACTCCTGGCGGCGTCGCTCAGTGTCAGCTGCCGTAGTGAGGTAGCCCGCCTGGCGGTGCAGCCGTTCGGCCTGCTTGCGCAGCTTCGTGAGGGTCTGTGCCGTACGGGACTCCGCCTCGATCAGGTCCTTCATCGCGAGGGCGGCCTTGGTCTCGGCCTTGTAGTCGACGTCGTGCGGATGTGCAGCCTCGGGGATCGCTCCACGGCGACGACCGGCCGTGAACGCTGTGGACACGTGCAGGTAGTGCGGGATTCGGGTCAGCGTGCCATCGGGCGCTGTCACGGTGGC
>DAOOHL010000073.1:0-11392 GCA_035416185.1 Propionibacteriaceae bacterium
TCTTGGCCACCTGCTCGGTCAGCTGGGCATCGGTGCGGCCGGGCATGGAGCTGTGCACCCAGGTGTGGCTCTCGACATCCATGCCTGCGAGCGCCGTCGCTGCCAGCCCCGCCGTGGAGTTCTGTACGGAGGTACCGAGCACGAAGAAGGTTGCTCCGACCTTCGCGGCCTGCAGGTGGCGGATGGCCGCGGTCGTCTCAGGGCCGGGGCCGTCGTCGAACGTGAGGGCGACGCACTTCAACCGCCGGCAGTCCGGGGTGAGCTGCGCGTTCGGCCGATCGTCGACCACCTCGGGTCGACTTGACGGTGTGGCCCCCTGGCTGGGGCTCGTCGTCGGCGGAGTCAGGTCCGGGTCGGGCTGCGTGGGCACCGTCGTCTGCCCTGAGTTGGCCGCGGGCGCCTTCGCTCCAGCCTGGCCGCGGAGACCGAACTCGGTGAGGTAGTGGACGGCTTCCTCCGACGGGACGACGATCTGGACGGGCTCAGGCGCGTCCTTCACCGTACGCCCTGAGAACGACACGACCATGTCCCCGTTGGCCGCGAAGCCGAGCGCCGGACCCGTCCCGAGCGGGAACGCTGGCGAGGCAAGGGCTGCGGTCACCTTCGCCTGGTCCACGTTCTGGGTCTTGGCCAGGTCGGCGACCCGCGCTGTCAGCTGGGGCCAAAAGCCTGGTCGGACCAGCCCAGCCGACGGCACGGCCCGGTTGGTGCGGTTGTCGAACCAGACGGCCGTCATACGGGTCTGGACGACCTTGTCGGCCTCGGTCTTCACCGTCAGTAGGAACCCGAGCGACTCCTTGCCCGACGAGATCAGCACCCAGTCGAGCTCGAAGGGCTCGTCGCCCGCGCGCGACCGCAGGTACTGGCCGCGGACGATGCCCATGGCCGTGGTGAGGGTACGGAGGGCAGGGACCGACGGCACCTTCGTCTGCACCTTGCCATCCGCCAGCGGGGCATCTCGGAGCGTGGGGACGAGGGCCCGATCGACAACCGTGAAGCCAGTCCTGGCCGCCTCAGCCGATGGGTTGGCCGACGCTCCTTGCGGGATCGGATCGGTGCTGGCCGGCGGTGTCCTGGGACTCAACGCGCACCCGGAAACGAGGAGGCTGAGCAACAGGATCGTTGCCCACAACTGTCGGGACATGCCTCCCTCCTTCCTTCTCCGACGACAAGGATGGTCTGCACAGGTGCCACACAGCAAACCTCGTTGACCATGTCGCACCGTGTCGTGACCACATCGATACAGAGCGCGGAGACCGTACCGCCACGTCAGGGCATCGGAGCCTGACCTGTCGAGCCAGGGTTCATCCTGACATTCGGCGTCGCAGAAGGTCGACAGGGCCTAGCCGGACGTGTCGTCGAGCAGCCCCTCGACGTCGGCCAGCCGCACAGTTCCGGCCGTGAGGTCGACCTCCGGGACAAGTGCGGACACGAAGGGGACGTAGCGCTCACCCTCCGGGGTGCTGATGACGAGGAGGTCCTGGGAGGGAAGGTGGACAACGTCGCTCACCTCGCCGACGGACGAGCCGAGGTGGTCGAGGACGCGTAGCCCGCGGAGCTGGCGGTCGTAGAACTCCTCGTCACCGGCGGGTCGCTCGTCAGGGTCGACGTGGACGGCCAGGGAGAGCCCGCGAAGGGACTCGGCTGCGGTGCGGTCGGACGCCTCCCGGAAGGTCACGAGGAGGGTGCCGCTGTGGGAGCGACTGCTCACCACGGACAGTGTTCGTTTCGTACCCTCGACGTGGAGGGTCGCGCCGGGCGCGAACCGGGTGTCGGGGTCATCGGTCGAGGCCATCACCGACACCTCGCCGCGCAGGCCATGGGCCCGCCCGACGAGGCCGACGACGACCTCGACCTGTGCGCTCATCAGCGCCGGCGACCGCCGCTGCGCTGCTGGGGCCGACGGTCGACATCGACGAAGTCGACGCGAATGGACTCTCGGCCCCCCAGGGCATCGACGACGGTACGCAGAGCGCTCGCCGTACGACCCTGGCGGCCGATCACCTTGCCGACGTCCTCAGGGTGGACGCGGACCTCGAGCATGCGTCCGCGACGCAGGTCGAGGTCCTTCACCGTCACGTCGTCAGGGTTGGCGACGATGCCCCGGACCATGTGCTCCAGGGCCTCGGCCAACACGTCAGGCTTCGTCATTCGAGGCCTCGGCGGAGTCGGCCTCAGCGGCCTCGTCCTTGGCAGGCTTGCGGCTCTTCTTGGCGATGGCGTCGGTGGACACCTCGCCATCAGCCTCGGCAACCGCCTTGTTGTAGCGAGCCATCCGGTCGACGGGCTCCGCCTGCGGGTCGATGCCCGAGGGGGTCTTGTCGCCGGTGTGCTGCTGCCAGTCGCCGGACCGCTTGAGCAGCGCGACGACGGCCTCGGTCGGCTGTGCACCCACGCCGAGCCAGTACTGCACGCGCTCAGAGTTCACGCGGATGACCGACGGGTCGTTCTTGGGGTGGTAGATGCCCACCTCCTCGATGGCCCGCCCGTCACGCTTGGTGCGGGAGTCCATGACGACGATGCGGTAGTGGGGCGAACGGATCTTGCCGAGTCGCTTCAGACGGATCTTGACAGCCACGTTTGTGGTTACTCCTGTACGGGACTTCCTTGGAGACTCCCCCAAGGATCGGTGGTGGTCGCCCAACCGGCATGTGGGTGACGCCGGGCAAGAGACCGAGGGATCAGCACCCCTGGTGGATAGAGGGCCCCAGGGATGCGGACGCCCGCACATTCTGCCAGAGATGACGGCTCGTACGAAACCGGCGCGGCTGGATAGTGTCCCCTTCATGCAACCTGAGCCCGGGCCAGTTCCCCCTCGGCTCCTGTCGCTGTTTGGTCCGGCGTTCGTGGCCGCCATCGCCTACGTCGACCCCGGCAACGTGGCCGCGAACCTCAGTGCTGGCAGCACCTACGCCTACGCCCTCGTCTGGGTACTGGTGCTGGCCAACCTGATGGCGGTCGTCGTGCAGTATCGCTCCGCCAAGCTCGGCATCGTGACGGGCGCACCGCTGGCTGCGCTCGTCGTCCACCGGCTCAACAAGCGCAGCCGCGTCTGGTCGTACGGGTACGGCGCCCAGGCTTTCATCGTGGCGATTGCCACTGACATTGCCGAAGTGGTGGGTGGCGCGCTGGGTCTCGCGCTGTTGTTCGGGATTCCCTTATGGATCGGCGGGATTGTCGTTGGCGCGGTGACCATGGTGCTGCTGTCTCTGCTTCGGCGGCGCAGTGCCCAGTCCTTCGAGAAGTCGATCGCCGCCTTCGGGGTCCTGATCATCGCGGCCTTCGTAGGTGGGCTCTTCCTCGCTCCTCCCGACCCGTCGGCGACCATGCGCGGATTGTTCCCCACCATCCCCGATGCGGGCGCCTGGGCGCTGGCCGCCGCCATGCTGGGTGCCACCGTGATGCCCCACGCGATCTACCTGCACTCCTCGCTCGCCGTTGACCGCTACCGCCATGCCGGGCGGCTGGTTGCACCAGTGGAGCATCTCCTGAAGGCGCAGCGCTGGGACGTCGGGATTGCCCTGGTCGGAGCGGGCACCGCCAACATCGCCATGCTGTTGTACGGGGCTGCCGCGCTGCAGGGGATGACCGGCGACACGATCGAGTCAGCCCACGAGGTGCTGAGCCGCACGCTGGGCCCGATCGCGGGTCTGATGCTGGGCGTGGGACTGCTCGCCTCCGGCATCGGGTCGGCGATCGTGGGCACCCACGCTGGGTCTCGCATCGTCCGCGATGCTCTTCCGATCCGGATGTCGCCGGTCGTGCGACGCGCCGTGACGCTCGTGCCGGCGGTGGTTCTGCTGCTGGTGGGCGCCCCGCCCACCACGGTGCTGGTGCTGTCACAGATCGTGCTCAGCTTCGGGATCGTCTTCGCGATCGGCCCGCTGCTGTGGCTGACCGGCTCGCGCGAGGTGATGGGTGAGCACGCCGACCGGGGCGTCGGGCGGGTGGTCGGCTGGGTGATCGTGACGCTGATCGTCGCGCTGAACTTCGCCCTGCTGGGGAGCCTCGCGCTGGGCTGAGGGGAATACTCAAGGAGTGCTGCACGTCGCCTTCTTCCGCAACATGAACCTCGGTGGAGCACATGGTGACGCTGCTCGAGGATGTCGACCTACCCGCCGTGGCTGGCATCGAGGTGCTGGGTCGCGGTGACGGGTGGGTGGTGACGCGGTCCGACGAGACTCCGCTCAACCCCAGCCGCGAGGTGTTGGCGGCGATCGGCAAGCGCGCGACGACCCGTACCGTCGGCACGATCACCCGGTTGCGCCGGGCGCTGGGACTCAGCTCTGGCTCGTAGCGACCACACGACCCCGCAGCACCACGAGGGCGGGATGTCTGGCGATACCGAGGTTCACTCGCGGGTCCTCCGAGAACACGACCAGGTCGGCCGAGGAACCTTCCTCCAGGCAGGGGCGACCCAGCCAGTCGCGAGCTGCCCAGGAGGCCGCGCCCAGAGCCAGGTCGGGCCCGCCAATCCGCCCGAGCGCTTCGATCTCCAGCCCGATCCGACCGTGCGACCCGGTTCCGCCAGCGTCGGTGCCGGCATAGATCGGCACTCCCGCCTCGTGGGCCTTGCGAAAGGTGTCGTCGCGTCTGGCGTACAGGTCGCGCATGTGCGCCGCGTACGTCGGGAACCGCTCCTGGGCCTGGTCGGCGATCCCGGGGAAGATCTCAAGGTTGCACAGCGTCGGCACCATGGCCACCTGACGGTCGGCCATCGCCTGGATGGTGTCGTCCTCCAGCCCCGTACCGTGCTCGATGCCGTCGATGCCAGCGTCGACGAGCTCCCGTACGGACTGCTCACCGAAGCAGTGGGCGGTGACCCGAGCGCCCTCAGCCTGGGCCGCAGCGATCGCAGCGCGGGCAACATCGGCTGGCCAGGACGGGGTGAGATCCCCGGCGTCCCGGTCGATCCAATCACCCACCAGCTTGACCCAGCCGTCGCCTCGCTTGGCCTGGGTGCGGACGGCCTCGACCAGGTCCTCGGGGTCGACCTCCTCGGCGAAGTTGCGGATGTAGCGCTTCGTCCGGGCGACGTGCCGGCCTGCCCGGATGAGCTCCGGCAGGTCCTCGCGCTCATCCATCCACCGGGTATCGGTGGGCGATCCGGCGTCTCGCAGCAGCAGCGCACCAGCGTCGCGGTCCATCACGGCGTGCTCTTCGGCGCGTTCGTCGCTGACCGCGCCCTTCGACTCCAACCCCACGTGACAGTGAGCGTCAACGAGGCCGGGCATGATCCAGCCGCCGGTGGAGACGGTGATCGCGTCGGCGACGGGTTCGTACGAGACCAGCCCATCCACGATCCACAGGTCCTTGACCTCCCCCTCGGGCAGGACGGTGCCGCGCAGGTGCAACCGAGGCGCGGGGCCTGACGCCGCGACGGGTTGGACGTGAGTGTGGGTCGAACCGTCATGGGTGTGGGTGTGGACGAGCCCCAGACCGGCGAGATCGACGTGAGAGTGAGTCATGGGGTCATTGTGTCAACCCACACCTGCCCGCGAGGGGGTGGGTTACTCGGTCCAGCTGCGGACCAGCGCGACGGCGTCGGGTGCCTCCGCGTCGAAGTCGGCCCAGTTGCACTCGATCGAGACGTTGCCGGAGTAGCCAGCGTCGAGCAACCCCCGTACGAGCGACTCCAGCGGCCACTCCCCCGCCCCCGGCGCGACCCGGCGGTCAGTTTCAGCGAGATGCACGTGCCCGACCCGGTCGACGTGTGGCAGGACGTCGTCGAGGCCCTCGCCACCGAGGACCAGGTGGTACCAGTCACAGACCAGCCTCATGTCGTCGAGGCCGTGGGCGTCGAGGAACGCTACCCCCTCGGCGAAGCCGTTGATCTGGTCGGTCTCGGAGGAGTTGAGCGGTTCCAGCAGCAGCTCATACCCGTACCGCTTGGCGATGTCGTCGCCGATCCGCGCAACGTCGGCCAGGCTGGCGGCGGCAGCCTCGCGGGAGACGCCCGAGGGTGTACGGCGGGCAGCTCCGCTGCCGAGAACGATGGTCGCCCCCTGCTCAGCCCAGGGCGCGATGTGGGCGAAGGTGCGCTCGAGGTGGTCGCGGATCGGCTCCCGAGGGAACGCGGGATCACCGATCGTGAGGTGACCGGGGAACAGGATGCAGAACCCTGGTGCACGCATGTCGCCGGGCAGCGTCGCGCCGGGCGACCACCCGTCAGCTGTTGCCTGGACGAGCCCACCGACGAGGGTCGGTTCGAGATAGTCGGCGCCGGCAGCCCTGACAGCGGCGTACCTGTCCGGGTGGGCAACCACCCCGATGCGGGTCATGGCCCTACCTCGGGCCCTGGTTCTTGGGGTTGAACATCCGCTGCAGCTCCGGCGGCAGCTGGAAGTTCTGCATCGCCTCCTGCAGCTCCGCCTCGGTGGGTGGGGTCTGGCCGAAGGCGGCTGCGGCGTCCTGAATGGAGGCGGTCGACGGCGTACGGGTGGCGTTGCGCTTGGCCGGGTTTCCGGAGACACCCTTGGCGCCCTTCTTACGGGTCTTTGCCGTCGGTGCGGGCCGGCCCTTGCCGGGGCCACCTGGCAATCCACGGCCCGGACCGCCACCGCCCATCATCCCCGCCATCGACTGCATCATCTTGCGGGCCTCGACGAAGCGGTTGACGAGGTTGTTGACGTCGGACACCTGCACGCCTGCACCCGCGGCGATCCGGGAGCGGCGCGAGCCGTTGAGAATGGCGACGTTGGCGCGCTCCTGCGGGGTCATCGAGTAGATGATCGCCTCGATCCGGTCGACCTCCTTCTCGTCGATCGAGTCGAGCTGGTCGCGCATCTGGCCCATGCCGGGGAGCATCCCGAAAACCTTGGACAGGGGGCCCATCTTCCGTACGGCCTTCATCTGGTCGAGGAAGTCCTGAAGCCCGAACTCTCCCTTGCCGGCGAGGAGCTTGTCGGCGGCCTTCTGCGACTGCTCGGCGTCGAAGTGCCGTTCTGCCTGCTCGATCAGGGTGAGCATGTCGCCCATGTCGAGGATGCGGCCAGCCATCCGGTCGGGGTGGAAGAGGTCGAAGTCCTCGAGCTTCTCGCCGTTGGAGGCGAACATCACCGGCTTGCCAGTCACTCGTGCGACCGATAGTGCAGCGCCGCCACGGGCGTCGCCGTCGAGCTTGGTCAGGACGACCGCGTCAAAGCCGACCCCCTCGGCGAAGGCGTTGGCGGTGTTGACGGCGTCCTGGCCGATCATCGCGTCGACGACGAAGAGCACCTCGTCGGGGTTCACGGCAGCCTTGATGTCGGCGGCCTGCTTCATCATCTCGGCATCGACGCCGAGACGGCCGGCAGTGTCGACGATGAGGATGTCGTGGAGGTGGTGCCGCGCAACCTCCACCGACGAGCGGGCCACCTCGACGGGGTCGCCGACGCCGTTGCCGGGCTGGGGTGCGTAGGCCGCGACGCCGGCGCGGCGAGCCACGACTTGAAGCTGGGTGACGGCGTTGGGGCGCTGGAGGTCAGCCGCGACGAGCATCGGGGTGTGGCCCTGGTTCTTCAGCCACAGCGCGAGCTTGCCAGCCAGGGTCGTCTTGCCGGCGCCCTGAAGGCCAGCGAGCATGATGATCGTCGGCGGACGCTTCGCCATCCGCAGCTCACGGGTCTCCCCGCCGAGGATGCCCACGAGCTCCTCGTGGACGATCTTGACGATCTGCTGCGCCGGGTTGAGCGCCTGCGACAGCTCCTCACCCTGGGCCCGTTCCCTGATCCGGGCGATGAAGTCCTTGACGACGGTCAGGTTGACGTCTGCCTCCAGCAGCGCGATGCGGATCTCGCGCAGGGTGGCGTCGATGTCGGCGTCGGAGAGCTTCGTCTTGCCGCGGAGGTTGCGGAACGCGCCAGTGAGGCGGTCTTGCAAGGTCTGGAACACGCAGGTTGCCCTTTCCAGGACGGGTCGGTGACCGGGCGAGTCTATCCGGTCAGCCTTGGCTACTCCGGGATCGCGTCGTCGGGGTGCGACCGCTCATCGAGCACGAGCTGCAGGAACACCGCGTCAAGCCAGCGGCCGAACTTGCGGCCCACCTGCGGCATGCGGCCCACCTCGACGAACCCGAGCGAACGATGCAGCCGTTCAGACACCTCGTTGTCCGACGTGAGGACGCCGACCATGGCGTGGATCTGGTGCGTACGGGCGGCCGCCACCAGCTCGACCAGGAGACGTCGACCGAAGCCTCTCCCCCGCGCTGCCTCGGTCAGGTAAACCGAATGCTCGACGGTGTCCGCCCAGCCCGCCTTGGAGCGGAAGGTGCCGTAGCCGGCATAGCCGACGACCAACCCGTCGACCTCGGCAACCAGCGTGACGTTTCGACCGGTGTTGTGCCCCACCAACCAGCCGCGGCGGTCATCCACGCTGACCGGCTCGAGGTCCCAGGTGGCGGTCGAGTGCTCGATCGCGTGGTTGTAGATCTCACGGATCACGTCGACGTCGGCGTCGGTCGCCTGCCGTACACGCCCCTCGTCGGCTGGCTCACTCACCGAGCAGACCGTCCACGAACTGCTCCGCGTCGAACGGCGCCAGGTCGTCGACGCCCTCGCCCAGCCCGATCAGCTTCACAGGAACCCCCAGCTCACGCTGTACCTGGACGACGATGCCGCCCTTGGCGGATCCGTCGAGCTTGGTCAGCACAATGCCCGTGACATCAACGACCTCGGCGAAGATGCGCGCCTGGACGAGCCCGTTCTGTCCGGTGGTGGCGTCGAGCACGAGCAGCACCTCGGTGACCGGCGCCAGTTTCTCGATCACCCGCTTCACCTTGCCGAGCTCGTCCATCAGGCCGGTCTTGGTGTGGAGCCGGCCGGCGGTGTCGATGATCACCGTGCCCACCTCGGCGTCGATGCCGTCCTTGACTGCGGTGTAGGCGACCGAGGCGGGATCGGCGGCTTCGGCGCCCCGTACGGTCTGGACGCCGACTCGCTCACCCCAGGTCTGCAACTGGTCGGCCGCCGCCGCGCGGAAGGTGTCGGCGGCGCCAAGCAGCACCGTGCGGCCCTCGGCTACGAGCACCCGCGCGAGCTTGCCCACCGTCGTGGTCTTGCCCGTACCGTTCACGCCCACCACCATGACCACGCCGGGGTTGTCGCCCTCGCCGGTGACGTGCAGCGTGCGGTCGAGGGTTGGGTCGACGAGCGCGATCATCTCCTCGCGCAGCACCGCCTTGGCCTTGGCCGGGTTGGCGACGCCGTCAATCGCAAGGCGGCGGCGCAGTGCTGAGACGAGCTCGGTCGTCGGGCCCACTCCCAGGTCGGATGAGATGAGGGTGGTCTCGAAGTCGTCCCAGGTGGAGTCGTCGACGCGGTCGACGCTCAGGAGGTCAGCGAGGCCGCGGGCGAGAGCGTTCTGGCTCGACGCCAGGCGGCGCCGCAGCCGAGCCAACCGGTTGGGGGCTGGCTCTGGAGAGTCGAGACCGATCGGCCCGGGACCCTCCGGCAGCCGGGGCCGCTCCTCGACCAGCTCTGCCTCAGCGGGTTCGTCCTCGGCAGGCTGCGCCTTTGCCGGAATGACTGGCTTCTCGGGCGCGGGCGGCAGTTGCTTGCCGCGCGAGACGAGCACACCCGCCACGACGCCACCGACCAGCAGGGCCGCCAGGACGCCGCCAAGGATCCACCAGAGAGTCATGTCCACGACGTCATCCTAGGTTTCGCCACTGACAAGGGCCCGCCACCCACGGCGGGATGGACCCCGGATCAGGCGGCGGGGAAGAGCCGCGACACCGCCGCCGGCGGCTCGGCGTCGCCGTTGAGGTGGTCAGCGGCGGTCTCGAGGTAGCGAACGGCGCCCGCGGGAGCCGTACGGGAACCTCGGCCGCCGATGCCGACGGCTGAGACGACGAAGACGGCGCCAGAGATCAGGAAGACCAAGATCATGGTCAGGACGGCGGACATGCTCAGGGGGCCTCTCAATGCTCGAACCGGGGAAGGAACAACGCTGTGCCAGGGGAAGTCCGCGCACCCCGCCTTGGAGCGCGTGGCGTACGGCCATTCTCCCACAGGTGCGAAGGATCCCCGTACGACGCGCGGGCGGCTCAGCTCAGGCTCACGCCTCGCGCAGCCGTTGACTGATCACAGTCGAGACGCCGTCTGACCGCATCGTCACGCCGTACAACGAGTCGGCGACCTCCATCGTGCGCTTCTGATGGGTGATCACGAGGAGCTGCGACGACTCACGCAGTTCGGTGTAGATCTCCAGCAGGCGGCCCAGGTTGGTGTCGTCGAGCGCCGCCTCCACCTCGTCGAGGATGTAGAACGGGCTCGGGCGGGCCTTGAACAGGCTGACCAGGAACGCGACGGCGACGAGCGACCGTTCACCGCCAGAGAGCAGGCTGAGCCGCTTCACCTTCTTGCCAGCGGGGCGCGCCTCGACCTCGACCCCGGTGGTGAGCCAGGCGCCCGGCTCGGTCAGGATCAAGCGCCCCTCCCCGCCGGGGAAGAGTCGGCTGAAGACGCCTTCGAACTCGCGTTCGACGTCGGCATAGGCAGCTGCGAAGACCTCCTGCACCCTCGCGTCGACCTCGTTGACGATCTGCATCAGGTCGGTACGGGTGCGGCGTAGGTCCTCCAGCTGCTCGGCCAGGTAAGCGTGCCGCTCCTGCATCGCGTCGAACTCCTCCAACGCGAGCGGGTTGACCCGGCCGAGCACTTGGAGGTTGCGTTCCGCCGTCCGCAGCCGCTTGAGCTGCTCGTCGCGCACGTACGGGACCGGCTCGGGGGTCTCGTCGTCGTCGGTCAGCGGGGTGCCGTCCGGCTTCACGATGACGGGTACGGCGATCTGCGGCCCATAGTCGGCGAGCAGCGTCTCGGGGTCGATGCCCACTTCCGCCATGGCGCGCTCGGCGAGGGCGTCGATCCGCATCCGCTGCTGTGCCCGGGCCAGCTCCTCTCGGTGGCCCTCGTCCACCAGCCCCTCCAGGGTCTTGGTCAGCGCCCGGACGGCTGCGCGGGCACCCCCCAGCACCTCCTCGGCGTCGCTGCGTACCGCCTCTGCCGCATCACGCTCGGTCTGGGCCAGCTGCCTGGACTCCTCGACCTTGAGCAGGAGGAACGTGGCCCCGGCATGCACTGCGCGCGCAGCTTCGCCCTCAATCTTCAGCTGCTGCCGCCGCGCCTCGGCCCGCTCACGAGCCGTCCGCTCAGCGTGGGCCGCCTTCCGGAGCGCCTCCGCGCGTCCCGACAGCGCCCGTACCCGTTCCTCCATCGTTCGGAGCGCGAGTCGGGCGTCCATCTCGGCCGACCGGGCCAGCCGGGCCTCGTCACCAAGCCGGTCGCGCTCGGCCGGGTCGGCCTCGGTCACGTCACCGCTCTCGGTGGCCAGCGCGAGACGCTTCGACATCTCCTCGAGCGCCGCCACGTCCTTGGCCCGGGTGGCCTCGGCCTCCGCGATCGCGGCCTCGAGC
>DAOOHL010000074.1:0-11380 GCA_035416185.1 Propionibacteriaceae bacterium
CTAGGTTTCAGAGCATGCACCCGGCTGGCCACATCGCGATCATCGGCTCTGGTGTGGCCGGGTTGACCGCTGCCCACCTGCTGTCGCGGCGTTTCGCCGTGACCTTGTATGAGGCCGACTCTCGGCCGGGCGGTCATGCACACACCCACGACATCGACGGCACCCCGGTCGACACCGGGTTCATCGTGTTCAACGACCGGACGTACCCGACCCTGATCCGGCTGTTCGGCGAGCTGGACGTGCCGGTGCAGCGCAGCGACATGAGCATGTCGGTGACCGACGAGCGGACGAGGATCGAGCTGGCCGGCGGTCGCGGGCTGGGTGGGCTGATCGGGCGGCCGCAGCAGATCGTCAAGTCCGAGCACCGGTCCGTCCTGGCGACTGTTCCTCGGATGCACCGGCTGGCCAAGAAGTTCCTCGCCGAGACCGCACCCGACGACACCACGACGTACGGGGAGTTCCTCCGCGAGGCGCGGATCTCCGAGGCAGCGATCCGGCTCTACGCCGTACCCGTGGTCGCCTGTGTCTGGTCGATGCCCGCCCCTGGCCCCGATGGCCGCGACGGCGTCTTCTCGTACCCCGCCCGCTACCTCTTCCAGTTCCTCGACCACCACGGCCTGCTCGACCTCGTCGGCGCGCCACCCTGGTACACCGTGAAGGGTGGATCGCGCACCTACGTGCGGAAGATCCTCGATAGCCTCCCCGACGTGAGGCTCGGATCCCCGGTGACCTCGGTCCGCCGTACGGCAGAGGGCGCCGAGGTGATCGCTGGCGACCAGCGGAGCTCGTACGACCGCGTCGTCATCGCGACTCATCCCGACCAGGCGCTGCGGCTGCTCTCCGACGCCACCGACACTGAGCGCGACGTGCTGGGCTCGTTCCGCTATGCCCGCAACGAGACGGTGCTGCACACAGACGCGTCGCTGCTGCCCCGGACGCCGTGGGTACGGGCCTCGTGGAACTACCGGATCACCGACCGTTCGGAGCCGCTGGCCACCTACTGGATGAACCGGCTGCAGCGCCTCGACCGGAGCAAGCCGCTGCTGGTCACCCTCAACGGCGCCGACCGGGTCGACCCACGGTCAGTGCTGGCGGTGATGGACTACGAGCATCCGCAGTACGACGTCGCGACCGTACGAGCACAGCGACGCCTCCCGTCCCTGCGCACGAACGTGACCGCCTTTGCCGGCGCCTACCACGGCTGGGGATTCCACGAGGACGGTGCCGCCAGCGGTGCCGCCGTGGCCCGAGCCTGGGGGGTGCCCTGGTGAGTCGCCCTGCGCCGCCGCTGCCCTCCCTCGTGGTGGGCACGGTGGCGCACGTGCGGCATCAGCCGAAGCCGTACGAGTTCACCCACGCCCACACCAGCTGGCTGGTCGACCTGGACGAACCACCTCAGCACGGTTGGGCGATGCGGCTGGTGGCAGACCTCCGCTCGTCCGACCACTACGCGGGCGCGCCGACGTTCGCCGCATTGAAGGCGTCCGTCCTGGCCACGCTCAGCGAGGCCGGGGTCGACGTCAGCGGAGTCGCGAGGGTGGTGATGCTCGCGCACGCCCGGTCGTTCGGCTTCGTGTTCGACCCGATGACCGCCTACTGGGCACTCGCCGCCGATGGATCCGTCGTCGCGGTGGTGATCGAGGTGCACAACACGTTCGGGGAGCGCGTGGCCTACCCGGTCGTCCTCGACGAGCGTGGCCGCGGCCGAATGGAGAAGTCTCTGTTCGTCTCACCGTTCAACGACCGCGAGGGCTGGTATGACGTACGGCTGAGGCTCGACGCCGACCGGGTCGAGGTCTGGATCCGCCTCGACCGAGGCGAGGGTCCGGTGGTGACCGCCTCGGTGGCTGGCAAGCCCGTCCCGGCCGCTACCGACGAAGCCCGGGGCGCGCTGGTCCGCAGCGCCCTGATGCCTTGGCGGGTCTGGGCCCTGATCCACGTCCACGCCCTCCGGCTGTGGCGAAGAAGACTCCCGACCTATCCGCTTCCGGGCCAGCAGCCAAGAAGGGATCATCCCCGCCCCGAGCGAGCCAGTGTCGCCTCAACGCGCATCGGAAGCACGTCCCACCGGGCTGACGTGGAGAACGGAGCCGACAGCCACGCCGCCGCCCACCCACAGCCAACCCCCACCTCACCTCACAGCGCACCACCTTGCGTGGCTGACGGCGCAGAGAGCCACGTCAGAGCGCCTGGGGGTCTGGGGGCGAAGCCCCCCAGTTCAACACCGGCTCACCCCCACCAGGAGATCTCCCATGCCTAAGTCCATGACCAAGGTGCTGCACGTCACCGTCACCACCGCGGCCGGTCCCGCGACCGTACGGGACTACCTGCGCGACTTCAGCCACGCCACCGAGTGGGACTCCGGCACCGAGTCGTGTGTCCGTACGTTCGGCAACGGCGGCGTCGGCACCGTCTATCGGAACGTGTCGCGGTTCGGCGGCCAGAAGGTGCAGCTCGACTACACCGTCGAGCGCGACGAACCGGAGGTGTTCGAGATCGTGGGCCGGGCGAAGGGCACGGTGGGTCGCGACACCATCACGTTCACCCCGGCAAGCGGTGGGACGAAGGTCGACTACCACGCTGACTTCTCCCTCGACGTGCCCTGGTTGATCCGGCCGGTCGTCTCGTTCCTGCTGGACCGGCTCGCTCGCGACACCCAGGCGTCCCTGCAGGCGGCACTCGACCGGCTCCCGAGATGACCGCCGCTGGGGTCGTCGCCGGGATCATCGATACCGCTCTCGACCGCAGCATCGTCGGCGGCTATACGTGGATCGGTCATGCCGTACGTCGCCGCCTCCCCACGTGGCCTGACGACCCCCGACCGGACGCCCTGTCGGGTCGCCACGTCATCGTCACGGGCGCCTCGTCGGGTCTGGGTCTGGCGACCGCTGCCGCGCTCGTCTATCTCGGCGCCCATGTGCACTGCGTCGTACGAGACACCGACAAGCAGAGCTTGGTCGGGCAGCGGATCGGTAGCCAGTCGTCGTGGACCGCGTGGCAGTGCGACCTGGCCGATCTCGACTCCGTACGGCGGTTCAGCGCCGATTTCCTCGCGGCCGGGCATCAGCTGGCGGGGATCGTCCACAACGCCGGGATCATGCCCGCCGAGCGGACCCTCACTGCCGCTGGCCACGAGCTGTCGATGGCGGTTCACGTGCTCGCGCCGGTGCTGATGACCGACCTGCTCCTGCCTGCCCTCGCGCCTGATGCGCGGGTGCTGTTCATCACGTCGGGTGGGATGTACGCCCAGAAGCTGCGCCTCGATGACCTGACCTATGTGGAGACGCCGTACCGACCGTCGGTCGCGTACGCGCGCAGCAAGCGAGCCCAGGTTGAGCTGCTCGGGCCACTGCAGTCGCGGTGGCCCGGGCTACGGGTGTACGCCACGCATCCGGGCTGGGCGCAGAGTCCTGGGCTCGACGGCAGCCTGCCGGGCTTCAGCCGTCTGCTCCGGCCCTGGCTACGGCGCGGCAGCGCGGCCATCGATACGACCACCTGGCTGCTCGCCACGGACGACGCCCCACCAGGCGGTGGCCTGTGGCACGACCGCCGCCAGCGGCCGACGTCGTACCTGCCTTTCACCCGTACGACAGCCGCGCAGCGGCAACGCCTGATGGCGTGGGTGGACGAGCAGATCGGCGACCTCACGCCAGGTCCTTGAGTCCGTCCTGGCGCCGGTGCGAGAGCGGCGGCTCCCCCGGCCCCTGAGCTGTCCTCTCCCTCGGCCCCTGAGCCTGTCGAAGGGTGGGCCGGCCAACACCGGTCCCTGAGCTTGTCGAAGGGCCGACCGGTTACCTCGCGATACGTACAGCCTCGGGGAACCGCTATCTGGGCTTGACCGGGCTGTACGTATCGCGAAGGTACGCCACCAACGGCCACAGAACCCGGCGGCCAAGGCCAATCCCCGGTGAGGGACCCTCGACGAGCTCAGGGACCGAAGCGGGGCACGCTCAGCGACCCTGTGCCCCCGCATCCGATCAGCGGCGGCGCCGCTGCGCCCGTACCAGCTCTGCCACCTGCGCGGCGGCGTCGACCAGGCTGGGCGCAAGCACGTGGGCACCCATGGTCTTCACCGCCGTGGGGTCGACACCCGCGCCGCCGAACGCGACGGTGTGACGGCTGACGAGCGGTGCCAGGTCTGATCCGAGGGCCGTCATCGGCTCTCCCCGGACGACGGCCAGCACCACAAGGTCGGGGCGGATCTGGTCAGCGGCCCGGATGATGTCGACCGCGGGGGTGTCCTGGCCGAGGTACGACACCCGCCAGCCCCGCCTCGCCAACAGCAGACCGAAGGCCAGCAGAGGGATGTCGTGGGTCTCCCCCGGCACGCACGACAGCAGGACCCGCGGCCCGGCGCCGTGGCCCCACGTACCGGTCCGGGCAGCGAGGCGACGTCGGACCAGCTCGCTCGAGAAGTGCTCCTGGGCGACGGCGAGCCGCCCCTCGGCCCAACGCTGACCGACCGCGTTCAGGAACGGCATCAGCACATCGCCGACAGCCGTCTCCAGCGGCAGCGAAAGGGTCTGGTCGAGGGCGACCTGGGCGGCCGGTTCATCGAAGTCGGCCGTGGCCAGCAGCAGGCGAGCGACCAGCACCTGAGGTGAGCCGACGGCCGCCGACTCGGCTTCGCTGGTCCGTTCGGCGCTCAGCACCTTCTCGACTGCGTCCGAGGCCGGCACGCCGCGCTTCCGCAGGGCCAGCACTGCCCGGACGCGCCGTTCGTCAGCCGACCCGTACAACCGGTAACCGGATGCCGTGCGCTCAGGCCGCAGCAGCCCGTACCGCTTCTCCCAGGCACGAAGGACGTGGGGAGTGACCCCGACGCGTTGGGCGAGCTGCCCGATCCTCATGCCTTCCGTGTCCATGATCTGACCACCCTAACCGCGTTCCGCGACCTTGGACAGACCTTCGACACGGAGAGGTGGGTCGTACGGGCTGACAAGCAGTGAATGCGGTCCCCGAACCGGCCGCCGATACTGTGATCCGGTGACCCCGTCCCCACGCCAGCCCTTGACGCGCGACGAGCTGGGTCGGGCTCAGCACCTGATCACTACCCTCCATGCCGGCTACGCCACCAAAGTGGTCGGGCAGTCCAACCTGACCCGCGCACTGCTGGTGACGCTGCTCTGCCGCGGGCATGTACTGCTCGAGTCGGTGCCCGGTCTGGCCAAGACCCTCGCCGCCTCCACGCTCGCCTCCACTGTGCAGGCGTCGTTCTCCCGGATCCAGTGCACGCCCGACCTGCTGCCCAGCGACATCATCGGCACACAGGTGTACGACACGCAGAACTCCGACTTCGTGACCAAGCTGGGACCCGTACACGCCAACTTCGTGCTGCTCGACGAGATCAACCGGTCGAGCGCGAAGACCCAGTCGGCCATGCTCGAGGCGATGCAGGAGCGGCAGACCACGATCGGCGGGGAGACCTACCGGCTGCCCGAGCCGTTCATGGTGCTCGCGACGCAGAACCCGATCGAGGAGGAGGGCACGTACGTCCTGCCACAGGCCCAGATGGACCGCTTCCTGCTCAAGGAGATCGTCAGCTACCCCACGCCCGAGGAGGAGCTGGAGGTGCTGCGGCGGATCGAGTCGGGGGTGCTGGAGCAGCGCGTTGTCGACTCGGTCGTGACGAAGGCCGATGTCGGCTTCCTGCAGGACCTGGTCAACCGCGTCTACGTCGACGAGGTGATCAAGCGCTACATCGTCGCCCTGATCAACGCGACCAGGAACCCCGCGCCGGTGATCGGCCCTGAGCGTGCGGCCTACATCGAGTACGGGGCTTCGCCGCGCGGCGCCATCGCCCTGCTGAACGTGGCGAAGGCGGTGGCGGTGCTCAACGGCCGCGACCATGTCGTTCCCGAGGACGTCAAGGCGATGCGTCACGGGGTGCTGCGGCATCGGCTCGTGCTCACCTTCGAGGCGATGGCCGACCGGATGCGACCGGAGTCGCTGATCGACTCGATCGTGCAGTCCGTCCCGGCACCCTGAGCTTCCCGAGGCGCGTCCGATGGCTCTGCTGACGAAGGTGAAAGCCCGCATGGCGATCCATGCGCATCGCAAGGTGCGCGGGTTGCTCGAGGGCTCGTACGCCTCGGTCCAGCTCGGCCGCTCGATGGACTTCTTCGACCTGCGCGAGTACGTCGCTGGCGACGAGGTCGCCGACATCGACTGGAAGGCGTCGGCGAGGCGCGGCGAGATCCTGGTCAAGCGGTTCGTCGCCGACCGGAAGCACACGATCCTGCTGGTGGTGTCGACCTCGCGGACGATGGCGGGGATGTGCGACACCCAGACCTCGAAGCGTGACGTGGCCGTGTTCGCGGCCGGGATCCTGGGCTGGTTGGCGGTGCGGCATGCCGACTGGGTGACGTTGGTGCATGGCAACGCGGCCGGTCAGCAATGGCTGCGGCCAACCACCCGCGAGGACGCGCTGGAGCGGATGCTGCAGGCGATCTGGTCGGGGTGTACGGCAGATGCTCCCGCGCCGGACCTCGCTGGGCTGCTGGCCTACGTTGTGAAGGTCGTGAAACGGCAGGCGATCCTGGTGGTGATCGCCGACGACGTCGATCTCGACGATGCGGCGCTGGCCCAGCTGCGGCGGCTGCGAGCCCAGCATGAAGTGCTGTTCATGACCGTCGGCGACCTGGACCCGACGGATCCTGCCCTGGCTGCATCGGCCCTGGTGGATGTGGGGTCGGGGCAGGCGTGGCCGTCGTACCTCCGCTCCCCCGCTCTGCACGCTGAGGTCGTCGAGGAACGCAAGACGCGGCATGCGCGTCGGACGAAGGCTCTGGACCGGCTCGGCATCGCGGGTGAGCACATCACCGACGAGGCCGACGTGATCCCGTCGATCTTTGCGCTGCTGGAGAGGCACCGGCATGGCGGTTGAGCTGGGGCACAGCCCTGACGGTCGGGTGGCGGTTGAGCGGGGCCAGGGCACCGGGGTCCGGACGACGGCCGGGCGTGGCCAGGGCACCTGGGTTACGGCGGCGGCCGAGCCGGGCCACGACACCGGGGTTCGGACGACGGGGGTGAGGACGACGGCTGAGCGGGAACACGGCTGTCGAGTTCAGGTGGGGGCTGAGACCCCGTCGGTGGGTCTGAGGTTGGCGATGCGGGTCACCGGCGGTTGGCGTGTGGCGGTTCGCCGGGGTGCGGCGGTGGCTCGGTGAGGCTGTTGGAGGTGTTCCCGCCGATCGGCTATCCGGCGTGGTGGACGTGGCTGGCGGTCGCAGCTGTTGTCGCGGTGGTGCTCGTGCCGTTGCTGGGCTGGTGGTTGACCCGGCCGAAGCCCGTACCCCCACCCCCGCAGCCGCCCCCGCCCGATCCGGACGCTGGTCGCAAGGAGGCGCTGGCGTCGATCGGGGCTGTACGGGAGGCGCTCGGGAGAGGTGCTCTGACGCCGAAGCGGGCCAGCCAAGAGCTGAGCCGGATCGTTCGGGAGTTCGTCGGTGACCAGGCCGGTCTGGATCTGCAGGCCATGACGTTGCTGGAGTTGCGCGCCGACACCCGGTTGGCGCCGGTGGCCGAACTCGTGAGTGGGCTGTACGAGCCAGCCTTCTCTCGGGCGGGAGCAGATGTGGCGGCGGCAGCCAGGCAGCTGGACAGCGTGGCTGCGCGGGCGGAACAGTTGGTCGCTGGCTGGCGCTGATCGCCGCTGATCGCAGGTGAGCAGAGGCGACCGGGCCGAGGCAGCCACGTGGGGCGAGCCCCGAACACTTAGGTGGGGCTACGGCTCGGCACAGCACTCAGACAGGGTGCCCACCAACGATCAAGGGCATGACCCTGTCCACCGGTCCGGGCCCTGACCTTGCCGAGCGGCCACACCCTGAAGAGCCCCACCATTCGGCTCTTGTGCCCAGCGAAGGGCCAAACCCCCCATCCACGGCCCCCCACGCCTCGGTCCCTGAGCTTGTCGAAGGGCCACTCTCCCGAGGTACTGGGAGTTCGGACCAGCAGACGCCCCTTCGACAGGCTCAGGGACCGGAGGGCGGACAGGCTCAGGGACCGGAGGGCGGACAGGCTCAGGGACCGGAGCGCGGACAGGCTCAGGGACCGGAGACTGGGCGGCCGCCGGTGTCCTCGGCTGTCGTTCGTACGCTCCTCCACCCCGCCCTGTGGGTTGGTCTGGCCGGGTCGCTGCTGATCGCTGCGGGTGAGCTGCGCCGGCTGGCGACCTGGAGCCAGGTGAGGGGTCAGAGTTGGGTGGCGACGATCTCCTCGTCCATCACCCCCGCCCAGTACCCGTGGTTGATCGCGCTGGGCATCCTGCTGCTGGCAGGGTCATGGGTCTGGCTGCGGCCGCGAGCCGGGTCGAGACTGAGCGTCCCGCTCGCGTTCGGAGTCTGGGTCGTACCCCTCCTCCTGCTTCCACCGATGCTCAGCACCGACGCGGGGTCGTACGCCGACCTCGGCTGGATCATGGGCAAGGGGCTGTCCCCGTACGACGTCGGGCTCGGCACGACTGGGTCGCCGTTCCCGTACGGCACTGCCTGGCGTGGTACCACCTCGGTCTACCCGCCCCTGGCGCTTGTGCTGTTCGGCTGGGTCGTGGCGGCGACGGGCGCGCATTGGTACTGGTCGGTCGTCGCGATGCGCGTGCTGACCCTGGTCGGCGTGGGACTGCTCGCCTGGTAGCTACCCCGTGTGGCGCGGCGGTTCGGCATCGATCCTATGCAGGCCCTCTGGTTCGGCCTGCTCAACCCCATCGTGCTCGTTCATGGCATCGGCGGCGAGCACGTCGACCTGCTGATGGTCGGCCTGGTCGGCGCAGGCCTGGCGCTCGCGCTGGAGAAGCGCTGGTACGGACTCGTCTCCAGCGCAGCCGTCATCGGGCTCGCGGCGGCGGTGAAGCAGCCGGCCTTGTTGGCTGTGCCCGCCGTGGCTGGCGTCTGGCTGCTGAGCCGCAGCGGCCAAGGCAGAGGTGTCAAGGCGGACGATGCCGGGTCGCTGTCAGGACCACCCGTCTCGGAGCCAGGCGAAGGGCCCGGTCAGGTTGCCCGGTCCTGGGCCGGCCTGGTGGCTGCCTCGGTGGCGGCTGGCATCGTGTCGGCCGCCGCATTCGTCGCGGTCTCCCTCGCCTCCGGGCTCGGTTTCGGCTGGCTGGACGGCTCAGGGAACCCCGCCAACGCGTCTCAGACGATCACCCCGGCCTACCTGCTCGCCCAGCTGATCGACGGGAACGTCGTCCAGCTCACCCTGATCGGCAAGGCCGTCGCTGCTGGTGCTGTCGTCGGCCTATGGCTGACGTACGGCCGCCGCGACCCCCTGCGGTTTCTCGCCCTCGCGGCCTTGGCGTTCACTCTGGGCTTCGGCGTGCTGCGGGAGTGGTACCTGGTCTTCCCGGCAGCCCTGCTTGGGCTGGCGCGGCCAGGGAGATGGCTCGGACCGGCGATGTGGTGGCTGGTGTCGGCGCTGGCGGTGTACGGGACCTTCCGCGAGTACCGCCGCGTCGCCCTGCTCAGCTCCTTCCAGCAGTCCGCGTGGCTGGGCCTGATCGCGGTCGCCGCAGGAGTCGGACTCTGGTGGTTGAGCCGAATCGTGGGCACGCGGGGACACGCCCGCTGACCGACCCCGAGGCCGTCTATGGGGTCTCACCGAAGCTGCCCATGACCGGTCCCGGAGCCTGTCGAAGGGTCCGTACCCTCACCTGATCCGGCGGGCCTCGAGGTAGTAGCGCTTCTCCTCGGCCTCGCCCATCGAGAACGTCTTCCTCGGCAGCGCTCCGTCGGCCACGATCGCCCCGAAGAAGGTCTCCTTCGCCACCGCCGGTAGGAAGATCCCCAGGTTGCCCGGCTTGCTGCCGAGCTCAGCGGTGACCTCGTCGCCGTGGATGTAGTCGACCGTACCCAGCCCCTGCGCCAGGAGCGCGTCCACGACATGCTGCACTGTCGCAGCGGGAATGGCGCCGTCGGGAGCGGTGAGCACGTACGCGCCGTACCCCTCCGTCGAGCAGAACCCGAGCCGCTGGCGATCACCGGACATCAGGGAGTGCATCGCGTCGAGATCAGCCGCGGCGACGTACTCGGACGACCCGCAGTGCGCCGCCAGCTCAGCCTCGAACTCCTCCCGGCTGACGCCGAACAGCACCCGGTGGATGGGCTCGAACGCGAGTGCCTCGTCGAAGATGTTCTCCAGCTCCACCAGGCAGTAGCGCGCCGGATGGTCCTCCCACTGCTCGATAGGAGTGGTCGCCTTGACCGACTCCCAGATCGACTTTGCCGTCGCGAAGGAGTGGTTGCCATCTCCCATCGCGAAGAGCAGCGGGTTGTCGGTGTCGGTGGCGTCGGCGAGTCTCGCGAGCGCATCGGCCACGCCCGCCAGGTCAACGTCGCTCGACACCCGCCAGCCTGCGATGTGGCCACCGCCGAGCATCAACTCGGTGTCGTACACCTGCTCAAGCTCGGCGCGACGGGCGACCAGCGGCTCGATCAGCGTGCGGGCCGGATCGTCGACCAGCACCATGATGTGCGGCAGCTCGAGGGCGGCGTTCTCGCGGATCCGCACCCGCGGTGGCAGCCGGTCGAGGATCGTGCCCTCAGTCGCCCTGATCGGTGTCCGGGCGGTGGCCTCCCACGAGTACGCGTCGAGGTCGAGCGCCACCATCAACCCCCACCGGGTGCCAGCGTGGGTCGTCCGGCCGACGAGCAGCATCGACCGGTCGAGCGTACGGAAGAGGCCCCGGTCCACGTAGTCCTGCATCGTCGCGTTGATGCTGGCGATCCGGGCATCACCGTCAGCGTCCTCCAAGTAGACCTCCGGGAAGACCAGCCGCAGCGTCGACGGCTCCGCGCCGACCAGCTCGTCAGCAGCCGCCCAGTACTCCGGCTGGCTGGTGAACTGGTCGCACGCGACGACAGCCCAGCGGCCAAGGTCGACGCCCTCGGTGGGAAGCAGGATGTCGGGAACCTTCACCGAGACGGCAGCCAGCCGCGCGTCGATGCTCTCGTCGATGCTCATGGCTCTCATGATGTCCTACTCGTTCCGCTCGCTGCGCCTCCACGGGTCCCTGAGCTTGTCGAAGGGTCCGTCCCGGACGCTCCTGCCGTCGACCGCACCCACCCGGTCCCGAAGCTTGTCGAAGGGCCCATCCGGAGGCTCCTGGCGTCGTCGACCACGCCCACCACCGATCCCTGAGTCTGTCGAATGGCCGGGCGGACGCCCGTAGCATGTGTGCCGAACGACCAAGGGTTTCATCACCGACGCAACCGACCGACCCTCACGGTGTCAAGATGTGTGGGCATGATCAGGGCTCGGGTCGCCCGTGGCGAGCAACGGGTCAGGTGCTGCGGTTGGCGGCGCGGGCGAACGCCTCAGACAGGAACTCAGCGGATGTGACGAGGTCCCAGAAGGCGTCATCGGCCGGGGTGATCCGCTTCGACCC
>DAOOHL010000075.1:0-11339 GCA_035416185.1 Propionibacteriaceae bacterium
CCGTGACCTCAAGGTCGCCGACGCCACCGCCATCAGCCTGGCCCGCGACTACAAGCTTCCGATGCTGGTCTTCAACCTCGACGTGCCCGGCAACATCGCCCGGGCTGTCGCTGGGGAGCCCATCGGCACCACCGTCCACGCCTGACACACCGAACCGAAGAACTGAGAAGGGAACCGACGTGACCGCCGAGATCGTGAGCAGCGCCGACCAGAAGATGGACATCGCCGTCCAGCATGCGAGGGAGGAGTTCGCCGCCATCCGTACGGGTCGGGCGCACCCCGCCATGTTCTCCAAGCTGAACGCCGACTACTACGGTTCGCCTACCCCCATCCAGCAGCTGTGCTCCTTCCAGGTGCCTGAGGCTCGGACGATCCTGATCACGCCGTACGACCGTGGCTCGTTGGCCGCGGTGGAGAAGGCGATCCGTGACTCTGACCTGGGTGTCAACCCGTCGAACGACGGCAACACGATCCGGGTTGTGCTTCCCGCACTGACGGAGGACCGCCGCAAGGAGTACACGAAGCTCGCGAAGGCGAAGGCAGAGGAGGGCCGGGTGGCGCTCCGCAACACCCGCCGCCATGCCAACGACCAGCTGCAGAAGCTGCAGAAGGACAAGGAGGCCAGCGAGGACGAGGTCGCTCGCGCCGAGAAGTCCCTCGACGGTGTGACGAAGAAGCACGTCGACACCGTCGAGGAGCTCCTGAAGGCGAAGGAAGCCGAGCTGATGGACCTGTGACAGCGGAGATCGGTCCTTCTGCAGCGGAGTCGGAGGCGAGCAGCGTCAGTGCTGGTCGTCGCTCTCACCGTGACCTCGCGAAGGAACGAGTCGACGCGGTCAACCAGAAGGCCGGCCGTGACCTGCCAGCAGCGATCATCGTCGGCCTGGTACTGATCAGCCTGGTCGTCGGCACGCTGGTCTTCTGGAACTGGGGTTTCGTCATCCTGGTCGCTGTGGCGCTTGCCGCCGGGGCCGTCGAGCTCCACGTCGCGATGCGCGACCACGCCAAGATGAGTTCGGCGATCGTGCCGATCGTGGTCGGCACCGTGGCCATCGTCGTCGGGTCGTACCTGGCCGCCGAACGCCCCGGCGAGCTGCCGTCAACCACCGTCCTGCTGGCGTCGCTCGGCCTGACGGTTGTCGCCGCGCTGATGTGGCGGATGCTCCAGGGTCCGGTCGCTTTCGTACGGGACGCAGCGGCCAGCATGCTGACGATCGCCTATCTTCCCTTGCTCGGCTCGTTCCTGACCTTGATGCTCGGCGAGAGTCAAGGCGCGATCCGGGTGGCCGCCACGATCCTGTGCGTGTCGGCGAGTGACACCGGCGGCTACATCGCCGGGGTGCTCTTCGGTCGACACAAGCTGGCCCCGCGGATCAGTCCCAAGAAGACCTGGGAGGGGTTGGTCGGGTCGTTCCTTCTGGCCATGGCTGTCGGTGCGGCGATGGCGCATTTCGCGCTCGGTGCGCAGTTCTGGGTCGGCCTCGTCCTGGGTGCGGTGATGGTCGTGACCGGCACCTCCGGTGATCTGGTCGAGTCGATGGTCAAGCGTGACCTCGGCATCAAGGACATGAGCAACTTCCTGCCCGGCCATGGCGGAGTCATGGACCGGATCGACTCCGTGCTCGTGGCCGCTCCCGCTGCGTGGTTCGTGATGTTCCTGTTGGTGCCCGGTGTCTGACCCCACGCGGCCGGACGCCGCACCCGAGCCCGCGGGCGACCCGATCCGCCAGCTGAAGCTCACCCTCGCCGCCCCCAAACGAGGCAAGCCGCCACGCCACTGGGCCGACCTCCCAGCTGGCGACCGTACCGCTGCCGTCACCGAGGCAGGCCTGCCCGGCTACCGCGCGAGGCAGATCTCACAGCACTACTTCGAGGGCCTCAGCGTCGATCCGGATGGTTGGACCGACCTGCCGGCCGCGGTGCGCCACAGTGTTCGTGAGGCGTTCTTCCCGCCCCTGCTGACCAGGATCCGGCAGCGCGAGACCGACGGGGGAGCGACAGCCAAGACCCTGTGGAAGCTGCACGACGGCACACTCGTCGAGTCGGTGCTGATGCGGTACGGGCTCCGCCGCGGCGAGGCGGCATCGGCCGATGACCCGGATGGTGCACGGGCTGTCGGCGTCAGGTCGACGCTGTGTGTCTCCAGCCAGGCGGGCTGCGGGATGGCTTGTCCGTTCTGCGCGACGGGTCAGGGTGGGCTCGACCGCAACATGTCGACGGGCGAGATCGTCGAACAAGTGCGAGCCGCGGCAGCCACGCTGGCCGAAGGTTCCCTGCCGGGTGGTCCTGGGCGGCTCAACAACATCGTCTTCATGGGCATGGGCGAGCCGCTGGCCAACTACAAGGCGGTCGTCGCCGCCGTACGGGCGATCACGTCACCTGCGCCCGACGGGTTGGGTATCTCGGCGCGTGGCGTGACAGTGTCGACGGTCGGCCTGGTTCCTCGGATCGAGCAGCTGGCCGGAGAAGGGATCCCGGTCACGCTTGCCCTGTCGCTGCATGCGCCGGATGACGAGCTGCGCGACGAGCTTGTGCCGATCAACGAGCGTTGGAAGGTCGACGAGGTCCTCGACGCGGCGTGGGGCTATGCGGAACGGACGAAGCGACGGGTCTCGATCGAGTACATCCTGATCAAGGACATCAACGACCAGGCGTTCCGCGCCGACCTGCTGGCCAAGGCGCTCAAGAAGCGTGGCGTCTGGGGCTGGGTGCATGTCAACCTGATCCCGCTCAACCCCACACCCGGGTCCAAGTGGACGGCGTCGCGCCGGGAGGACGAGCGGGAGTTCGTCCGCCGGCTGGAGGCTCACGGCGTCCCGGTGACCGTACGGGATACGCGCGGCCGGGAGATCGACGGTGCGTGCGGGCAGCTGGCAGCCTCCGAGCGAGAGTCCTGACGCTGCTCGGAGGCGCGGTCAGTTAGGGCTGCCGGTACGGAGAGTCACGTGACGCTGAGATCCTTCGACGGGTCGCGGCTGAACTGGTAGCTCTCGGAGCAACCCAGGTTGAGGAGGTGGACAACGGACCCATGGGCCACTGGGTCGTGATGACCGATCCGGAGGGCAACGAGTTCTGCGTCGTCTGACCCGTCACCGCGACAAGAGCACCGCTTCAGCTTCCGCCACGGTGTCCACGAGGTGCACCGTCGACTCCATGGGACGGCCCGCAGCCAGACGCTGCAGGAGTGGCCAGGCCGGGAGCCGGGTCGTCCACTGCTTGTGCCCTACCAGAACGAGCGGAGCCAGCCGGGCGGGGTCCGTGGCGTAGTAGTTCTCGGTCACGGCCTGGAAGATCTCCTGTACGGTGCCTGCGGCACCCGGCAGGTAGACGATCCCGCCTCGGCATCGGGTGAGCAGGGTGTCCTCGCGGAGGGCGTTCGAGAAGTACTTCGCGATCTGGGTGGCGAACAGGTTCGGCGGCTCGTGGCCATAGAACCAGGTGGGGATGCCGTAGCTGGCGACTCCGTCGGGGTGGGCGGTCAAGACTGCCTGCGCGGTCATGGCCCAGCCGTCGATCCCATGGTCTCCCTTGAACGTGGGGACGGCCGCCAGCCCGAGCAGCGCCTCGTTGAGGAGCTCAGGATGACCCGCGATGTAGGCACCGAGGTTGGCTGCCTCCATCGCTCCCGGACCGCCGCCTGTCAGGACGGTCCGGCCAGCCTCAGCGAGCCGGGATCCCAGGACTGCCGCCTCGCGGTAGAGCGGGTCTGTACGGAGCAGGGCGTGGCCACCCATCACACCGACGGTGAGCTCAGGGGAGACGTCCGCAAGCGCCTCGTCGAGAGCATCACCAACCGAGTGGTCATGCAGGCTCATCGCGAGGGTGGAGCGAAGCCCAGGCGGGTGGCTGAGGGTTCTGGTCCAGGCGTAGATGGTCGCATCGGGGGTCCGGGTGTAGGCCTCGGCCAGCCCTTCGTACAGGTCGGTCGGTGAGTAGAGCAGTGCCCGGTAGGGGTCGAAGGGCAGATCAGGCAGCCGAGGGAAGATCAATGCTCCACCGCGCTGCAGGTAGGACTCCGAGCGGGCCGTCAGGGAGCAACCGAGAAAGACAGCGCCGCGCGGTTTCGAACTGAGCAGGTCCTTCTCCCGCTCGGACAGGTCAACCGACTGCACGAGCATCCCTCGCAACTGCGGAGAAGCAGCGCGCGCAGCGTCGAACTGTTCGAGCGACTCAATCTCGATGGTGTCCATCGACGTCACTCTGCCTTGACGCCCGCACGGCCGGCGTTCGGTCCGCCGGACACGTCGTCGAGGGCGCTGACGATGGGATCCGGGAGGGTCTGATCCTCGACCTCGAGATAGGGCTGCAGCTGCTCCACCGTGCGGGCACCCAGCAGCGGCGCGGTCACCCCTGGGGCGTCACGTACCCACAGCAGAGCCACCTGGGCCGGGGTGAGGTCGAGACCGTCGGCTGCCGTGGCGACGGCTTCGACGACGCTCTTCGACCGGGTGTCGAGGTACGGCTCCACGAACCAGCCGAAGTGCTCCGACGCTCCGCGGGAGCCGCGGGGGAGAACTCGCCGGTACTTCCCCGTCAACACGCCGCGGCCGATCGGCGACCAGGGCAGGAAGCCGAGACCGAGGGCCCGTACGGCTGGCAGGATCTCCACCTCAGCTCGACGGGCGAGCAACGAGTACTCGACCTGGGCCGACGCGATCGGTACCCGGCCGGGTACCGCCCGCTGCCATGTCACTGCCTGAGCGGTCTGCCAGCCGATGAAGTTCGAGAGACCCACGTAACGGGCCATGCCCCGGGTGACGGCGTGGTCAAGGGCTGCCAGCGTCTCCTCGAGGGGAGCGTCGCCCCACGCGTGCACCTGCCACAGGTCGACGGCATCCATCTTGAGCCGCCTCAACGAGCCAGCCAGGTCATCCAACATGGCCTTGCGCGATGTGTCGACCACCCGCGCCTTGTCGTGCAGCACGTAACCGGCCTTGGTGGCAACCACGACGTCGTCGCGCCGAGACTTGATCAGATGGCCGAGCAGCTTCTCGACCTCGCCGTGTCCGTACGCCGCAGCTGTGTCGATCAGGGTTCCGCCAGCTTCGCAGAACGTGTCGACCAGAGCGCCGGCATCCCGTACGGAGGTGTCACGGCCCCACGTCATGGTGCCGAGGCCGAGTCGAGAAACCCGCAGCCCTGACGTGCCCACGTGCCGTGTCTGCATGTGGTGAACCCTAGTGGGCGTGGGAGTACGGCTTCCGCGATGTCAGATGCGGCTGGCCCTGTCTGGGTTCAGGTTCATGGTCTGGAAGCGCTTGGCCATGTAGTCGTTGTCGAAGTGCGTGGCGCAGTACTCCTGCACAACATTGGCGGGCGCGTGGCCGACTTCGCGCTCGTACCAGCTGTCGAGCGCCACGAGTGTGGTGACGCCGTTGGCGAGCATGAACAGGGTGGCGGCTACCGTCAGGGCCGTCCGGAGGTAAAGCGTCACCGCATCAACGATCTTGAGGACGTCGGGCAGGAGCAGCTTGATCCACGCCAGACCGAGGAGGCCCCACGCGCAGAAGAACGCGAAGTTCGTCCTGCCATCGATGTTAAGGAAGGTGCCGCTGTAGTCCCACGCGACGATGCCGAAGGACTTCTCCATGAAGTAGCTGGTGGCGAACTCGAACGCGGCCCCGATCGCACCGGCGACGACGAAGATGATCACCTTCGACTTGTCCCAGAAGCGGTTCAGGGCGACGGTCATCAGCACGGCGCCAAAGCCATAGATGGGGGAGAAGGGCCCCCACAGCAGGCCAGCGCGGTCTTCGTACACACCGGCGGTGATGGCCCGGAAGATGACCTCAATGAACAGCCCGACGACGCTGGCGACGAGGAAAATCCAGAAGATGTTGAAGAAGTTGAGCGGGATGTAGCCCTTGTGGCTGAGCTGCGACTCCGAGCCCCAGGGTGATCGGTTGGTCGATGACCGGTTGAGGTGGGGGTCGGTCACGAGCTGGAACACCACGACGCAGGCGAGCTGGAAGAGGTAGATCACCGACAGCAGAACCAAGCCTCGCGTCATCGTGACGAGAATCAGGCTCACGACAAGCAGAACGAGCGTGACGCGCGCAGTCAGCCGGGCGCGGGGCAGGTTCTGCTCCGTCTGGTTCATGACCGACAGGGCCAGTCCGCCGGCGGCGCTGCCGATCGTCACGACGAGGTAGAGCGTGGCGAGGACGGTTGCCTCGGTGGTCAGCGTCCCAGCACTCGCTGAGGCCACGAGCAGCAGGACGAAGTAGGCGCTGAGCCCCAGCGACAGGATGGTTGTCAGCAGAAACGCCATCCTGAACCACCGCGCGTGTCGGATGAGCCGGGCCGCTGCTCGGGCGATGAGAGGGCGCTCGTCGGAGGGGTCAGGCGGGACTGTCGGAGCTGGCTCCGGGATACCGGATGGTGTGGAGGGCGTGGCGACCATAATGGCGACCACGCTACGCGACCCGATGGGCTCGTGAGCCTGAGGCTGTAACCATCGCGGCGGCCGTCGAGCGGCGGATGGGCTTGGATAGCTGCATGGGCTGACTGAGCAGCTGGTGGCGGATCTGCACACGCTGGGGTGGCGGGGTCGGTCGCCGCGCCGCGGCTCGACCTGACCAACAAGGACCTGGTCCAGGAGGGCTCGCAAGCACGGGCGAAACGGGTGGGCATTTCTGTCTGAGCCGTTGCGTAACGTCGACGGCATGAGAGTCGGTGTCTACGTGGACGGATACAACCTGTACTACGGGGGCAGAACCGTCTGCGGCCGGGGGACCGCTGGCTGGCGCTGGCTGGATGTTCGATCGTTCGCTGCCCACATCATTGCTCAGCAGGGCGCTTGGCGCTCCGCCACGGTCGATCGCGTGGTGTACTGCACGGCTCGAGTCGATTCGTCGACGAACCCGTCCGCGTTCGCTGATCAGGACGTGTATCTGAAGGCACTTCAGAACGGCGGTGTCGTCGACTGGATCGAATACGGCAACTACGTGGCGAGAACGAAACGAGGCTTGTTGGCCACTCTGGACCCGGTTACTCGTCGTCCTGTGATCCACGAGGCAACCTGGCCCGTGGTGGTCCAAGACTCGGGTGGCCAACCTGTTCGCGGGGCTCGCTACATAGCCCAGTACTTGCACCTCGAGGAGAAAGGCAGCGATGTCAACGTCGCCACGCACCTGCTGCTTGACGTCCTGGCAGGGAAGGTCGATGCCGCCGTTGTCGTCTCGAACGATTCCGACCTCGCTCTGCCGGTGCGGGAGGTGCGCGCGAGAGTCCCGGTCGGGGTGATCAACCCGCAAGGAAGCAAGACGGCGGGTGCCCTGCAGGGCAAGCAGACCGACGGTGTGGGGGATCACTGGTGGTGGAACGTTCAGAAGGTGGCCTACCTCCGCAACCAGCTCACGGATCCCACGGGCGGGCAACGGAAGCCACAAGGATGGTGATGGTTGATAACGGCGACGGAGTTTGCCAAGATGGGTCCATACTCACCCGGTCCCTCGTGGGCCGGGTCTTTTTGTTCCTGAGCTATCCCGACCCGGGCAGGTCCGGACCTCAAGTCAACCGCCCGGGTGAGCTCGGTCATCGCGGCGCGGTCAGGTCGGGGTGACGACACCGGTCAGCAGCAGGGCGATGATCACGAGCCCCGCGACGATCCGGTAGATGACGAAGGCCGTGAACTTGTTCGACGCCACGAACTTCAGCAGCCAGGCGATCGACGCGTACGCCACCACGAACGACACCGTCATCCCCAGGAACGTCGCGCCCCAGCCGACGGTCTCGGAGATGTTCTTGTATTCACCCAACGCCTCGTAGATGCCCGCCGCCATCAACGCCGGGATGCCCAGGAAGAACGACCAGCGCGTCGCTGTCACTCGGTCGATGCCGCGGAACAGCGCGCCCGAGATCGTGGCGCCAGAACGGGAGATGCCCGGGATCAAGGCGATGCACTGCCACAGACCGATGATCAGCGCGTCCTTCATCGTCATCGACGACTCATCCCTCGGGTTTGCAGTGGCATCCATCTTCCGGTCAGCCAGCCACAGGACGATCGACCAGACGATCAGGGCGCCCGCTACCACCCACAACGACCGCAGGGCACCGGTGATGAACGGCTTGAACACCAGCGCGGCGACAACGATCGGGATGACGCCGATGATGACCCCCCAGCCCAGTTTGTAGTCGGAGTCCTGGCGATGCTCGGCGTTGAAGACACCACGGAACCAGCCCGTCGCCAGGCGAACGATGTCGCGGGCGAAGTAGACAACAGCCGCAAGGATCGCGCCCACCTGGATGACCGCGGTGAAGGCCGTGATGCCGCGGTCGTTGATCTGGTAGCCGAGGAGCTTCTCGACGACCGTGAGGTGGCCGGTGCTCGATACGGGGAGGAACTCGGTGAGTCCCTCCACGATGCCCAGGATCACAGCGTGGAGCCAGTTCATTCAGGAGCCTTCCGTCGGGTGCAGCCGGCTCAGACTACTGGCCCGCGCTGGGAACGCCGCGCAGGTCGAACAGGTACCGGACGTCGGCCATCGTCCCGCCGGCCACGAGCTGGGTACGGGACACGCCGTCCCGCACTCCGCCGTGCCGCTCGTAGAAGGCGCGACCACGGGCGTTGCCCTCCAGGACCCAGACCAGGCCTGCGCGGTACGAGGTCGCCAGCTCAACCAGCCCGGCTTGGAGAAGAGCTGCACCGATTCCTCGGCTGCGTTCCTCAGGCAGAACCCACAGGTCCCACACCTCACCGGCTGCTCGGGCGTCGGCGTCTGCCGAGGGGCCGAAGGTCACGAAGCCCACGACTGCGGACCCGACGTCGGCGACCAGCATCCTGGTCGCCCCCTGGATCCCGGCCTGCCACCTGGCGAGGCAGGCGTCGTACGAAAGTCCCTCCAGATGGGCGTGCGGAACCAGGCCGCGGTAGGCCTCTGTCCAGCCGCGGTGGTGGATCCTCGCGACGGCCGCAGCGTCGGCAGCCACCGCAGGCCGGACCGCGACCTCAGGTGACCCAGCCACTCACGAGCCTGATGGCTGGTGCCCGGTCGCTGCGTCCAGCTCCTGCAAGAGCTCATGCGCCGCGAGCTCGACGTCCTTGTGATGCCACTCGGCAGCACGGTAGACGCAGGCAATCAATCCCGACCGATGGAGCCGCCGGAAGTCGCCGTACCCGAACGCGTACCGCGCCTTCGTGTCGTCGGCTGGCCCCTTGGTCAGGCCAAGGAACCACTCTCCGTACGCCTCATAGTCGTCCTTGTGCCGCTCCAGGAAGGCGTTCTGATCCTCGGTCGAGGGCTGGACATCACCCCAGACGGACTCGAGGACGTACTGCTTCGCCTTGATCAGCTGCCGCGCCTTGTCGACGCCGGCCGGGTTCACCGCGTAGGTCGCCATGTCTCCAGCCTGCCCCCTTGGCCGCGATCTGTCAGGGGGTCTGCAGGGACCCGTCGCGCAGCCGGGTCTGGGTCCAGGTCGTCACGCCGGAGTGGCATGGGTACTTCGCAGCTGCCTTCTCATCCAGCTCGATGCCCCACCCAGGCTTGTCGTTGGGGTACACGTAGCCACCGCGCTGTTCCGGCAGCCCGGGGAAGACGTCCACGAGCGCCTCGGAGGCATCAGCCAGATCGTGCAGGATGAAGTTCGGCGGGCGAGTGCCCGACCACTCCTGGATCCCGAAGTTCCGAGACGCCACGTCGAGGTGGATGTTCGCCGCGTGTGCCATCGGTGACATGTCGCCCGGGCCATGCCAGGCCGTCTTCACCCCGTACGACTCCGCGAGGATCTGCAGCTTCCGTACGGGCGTCAGGCCCCCGGCCGCGGTCAGATGCACGCGGATGAAGTCGATCACCCGCGACTCGATCAACCGCCGCCACTCGAACGGGTTGGTGAACAGCTCACCCATCGCGATCGGCGTCGTGGTCTGGGCGCGCATCTCACCGAACCACTCCTCGTCCTCCAGCGCGAGGGCGTCCTCGAGGAAGAACAGCTCGTACGGCTCCAGCGACTTCGCGAGCCGGATCGCGTCGATCGGCTTCAACCGGCCGTGCACATCGTGCAGCAGCTCCACCTCGAACCCCACCGCGGAGCGGACATGCTCGAACATGGTGATCGTGTCGCGAATATAGGCGCGCTGCTCGAGATACAGCCCGGGCAGCGCACCCTCGGGCGACAGGGAACCGGCGTCAGCGAGCCGACCGCCCCCGTACCCACCCATCTGGCAGCGCACGTACTGCACGCCCGACTCCATCCAGGCCTGCATGTTCTCGACCAGCTCCCCCAGCGAGCGGCCATCGGCGTGGCGGTAGACCGGCACCCCCTCGCGCACCTTGCCACCGAGCAGCTGGTAGACCGGCATCGAGGCGAGCTTTCCCTTGATGTCCCACAACGCCATGTCGATGCCAGAGATCGCGTTGTTCTCGATCGGGCCATAACGCCAGTAGGCGTTCTGGTGCATCAGCTGCCAGATCTCCTCGATCTGCTCGGCATCGCGACCCATGACGAGCGGCTTGAGGTACTCCTCGATCAGCGTCACCACGGCCTTGTGGCGGTACGTGAACGTCGCGCAGCCGAGCCCGTACAGGCCGTCGACGTCGGTCAGGACCTTCACCGCGACGAGGTTGATTCCCTCCGGCGCCGTACAGACGACCTGCACGTCAGCGATCTTCACCATGGCTGCTCCTCTCGGGCTGGCTCCGACGTCGCAGGGGCGCGTACGGGCTCCGCCGACGATCGCGGATGACACTGCCGACCCTAGACCTGGACTCAGGGCGGGCGTGCCGTTCTGGACAACAGGTCGGTCTCTGGACCGTGATCCCACAGGAGATTCGGTACGGTCGCCCCATGACGAGGTACCTGGAGCTGGAGGAGTACGGGGAGGCCATCGGCAACGCGGCCGCTGTGCTGCGCAACAACGCCGTTCGCGCAGGGCTGGAGGCTTCCGTGCCTACCTGCCCAGGCTGGACCGTACGGGACCTCGTCACACACCTGGGACGGGTGTACCGGGCGGTGGCTGCGCGGGTGGACCAGCGGCCGGGGCGACCACCAGCGGAGATCGAGGCAGAGGCAGCTTCCTCCGACGACCTGCTGGGCTGGTTCGATGACGCTCTGGTGGAGGTCTTGAACGCCCTCGGCAACGCTCCCGATGACCTCGACATCCCCTTCTTCATCGAGAGTGGCCTTCGACCGCGTGCCGCGTACGCACGGCGGATGTGCCATGAGACCACCATCCATGCCGTCGATGCGATGGCAGCTGCTCTCGGGCGTCCGCCCACACCCGAGCAACTGTGGTTCCGCGACCGGCTTGCGGCCGATGGCATCGACGAGCTGATCGTCGGGGTGGCAACGCGGGCCACCTGCGATCTGCGGTATCCCAGTGAGGTCAACTTGACGGT
>DAOOHL010000076.1:0-11323 GCA_035416185.1 Propionibacteriaceae bacterium
AGCCGCTGGAAGGCGGGGGAGTCGGTGGGGGTCGAGATGACCAGCACGTCACGGATGCCCGCCAGCATCAGGGTGGACAGTGGGTAGTAGATCATCGGCTTGTCGTAGACGGGGAGCATCTGCTTGCTCGACCCGATCGTCAGCGGGTGCAGCCGGGTGCCTGCACCGCCAGCCAGGATGATGCCCTTCACTGGTCCTCCTTGGATTGCGGTCCGGTGCAGCATATCGATCTCGCCGAGGCGTGACCGAGCACAGCGTGGGCGATCGATAGGGTGGGGTCATGCAGAGGCTTCTCGTGACCGGCGGCGCCGGCTTCATCGGCTCCAACTTCGTCCGCTGGGTGGCGGCGAACACCCACGCCTCCGTCGTGGTGCTGGACAAGCTGACCTACGCCGGCAACGCCGACTCCCTGGACGGTCTGCCCACCGACCGTGTCGAACTGGTCGTCGGTGACATCTGTGATGCCGAGCTGGTCGACCGGCTCGTCGCCGACTGCGACGCCGTCGTCCACTTCGCCGCCGAGTCACACAACGACAACTCGCTCAACGATCCGTGGCCGTTCATCAACACGAACATCGTCGGCACCTACACGATCCTCCAGGCTGTCCGGAAGCACGACCGTCGCCTCCACCACATCTCCACCGACGAGGTGTACGGAGACCTGGAGCTCGACGATCCCGACCGCTTCCACGAGACGACCTCGTACAACCCTTCCTCGCCCTACTCATCGTCGAAGGGTGCCTCCGACCTGCTCGTCCGCGCCTGGGTGCGGTCGTTCGGAGTGAAGGCGACGATCTCCAACTGCTCGAACAACTACGGCCCGTACCAGCACATCGAGAAGTTCATCCCCCGCCAGATCACCAACGTGCTCTCCGGCCTGCGCCCGAAGCTGTACGGCAAGGGCGAGAACGTCCGGGACTGGATCCACGTCGACGACCACAACGCGGCCGTCTGGCTCATCCTCAACGACGGTCGTATCGGTGAGACCTACCTCATCGGTGCCGATGGCGAGAAGAACAACCGCGAGGTGATCGAGGAGATTCTCGGCCTGCTCGGCCAGGACCCCAGCGCGTACGACCTCGTCGCCGACCGTCCTGGCCACGACATGCGGTACGCGATCGACTCCACCAAGCTTCGCGAGGAGCTCGGCTGGGAGCCGATCTACAAGAACTTCACCGAAGGGCTGTCGGCAACGATCGCGTGGTACGAGGCCAACCAGGACTGGTGGCTCCCCGCCAAGCAGGCCACGGAGGCGATGTACGCCAAGCAAGGGCAGTAACACTGGCGACGACTCCGCGTCGCGGCCTCTTCCGGCCGATCCAGTCGCTTCGCTCCTGGCTCCGCCTCCAGAGCCTCCTCGCTCCTCGTCCAGACAACGCCGGCGCCCTCCGCCGTGACACTGGCGACGACTCCGCGTCGCGGCCACCGCCCGCGGCCCGGCTCCCGGCCGACCCCCCGCCGGCGGCAGCACCCACCTGCTTGGCCACCGACGCCGGATCACGTATCGTCATCCCTGCGTCGGGCCGCGGTAGCCCCGGGCTCCACAACTCGCCGCCGAGAGCGGCCTTGCGCCGAGAGGCGCTCCCGGCCCGACGCACTCACGCACTGTTCAGCGCTCGCGCGGGCAGCGTTCTCAGTCCACGCAGCCGGCTTCGAACTACGCGAGATCTCCCGTACGCCACAGTCGGGCGCACTCGGTCAGCTCCGTCGCAGTGTCGCGGATCCTGGCAGCTCCGATCGCGGCGCGCAGCCCCTCGGTGGCATAGGCGCGACCCGCGACGACCACCCGGCAGAACGCGGCCGCCCGCTCCAACGCCACCGCGAAGTCGCCCTCGAAGGCGCCCCGCAGAATCTGGTCGGCCACCTCGCGCACCTCTTCCAACCCCGGTGGGTCGACCCCAGCCACCACATGGTCGACGTCGGCGAAGCCCACCCCGTACGCGTACTCCCGAGCCAGGTCTGGGGTGTTCTCACGGATCCACTGGCGAAGGGCATACAGCCGCCACAGCGCACCAGGCAACGACTGCGCGGGGCGGTCGGCCCACAGGTCAGCCAGCGTCGTGATCCCCACCTCGTCCACGATCGCGACCAGTCGGGCGGTGACCATGGGATCGGCGGCCGCCCGCCCCGTACCCAGCAGGACGGCTGCCGTCTCGTGGGCCGCATCGATCCGGGCGATCGGATCGGTGCCCGTCCCCAAGGTCTCGATCCTTGCCGGATCAGTGAAGGCCGGTCGTCGCGGTCGGGTCGGTTCGCTCACGCAGGCGAGGGTACGTCGCTTCGCACTATCCTGACCCGGACGGACGAGAAGAGGAGTTGCCGCCGTGGCGGATCTGACTGTCGAGACCACCCCCATCCCGGGTCTGCTGGTCGTGCGACTGCCCGTGCACGGCGACAACCGCGGCTGGTTCAAGGAGAACTGGCAGCGGGAGAAGATGGTCGCCCTCGGGCTGCCGGACTTCGAGCCGGTCCAGAACAACATGTCCTACAACGACGCCGTCGGCACCACCCGGGGCATCCACGCCGAGCCGTGGGACAAGTTCGTCTCCTCGGCCCAGGGCACCTACTTCGGCGCCTGGGTGGACCTGCGCGACGGCGACTCGTACGGCACCGTCTTCACCGTCGAGGTCGACCCCTCGGTCGCGGTGTACGTCCCGCGCGGCGTCGGCAACGCCTACCAGACGCTGACGCCGAACGTGACCTACTCGTACCTCGTCAACGACCACTGGTCGGCCGACAAGATCCCGTCGTACTCCTACGTGAACCTCGCCGACGAGACCGTCGCCATCCCGTGGCCGATCCCGCTCGACCAGGCCGAGATCTCCGAGAAGGACAAGGCCCACCCGCGGCTCGCCGACGCCACGCGGATCCCCGCCAAGAAGACCCTGATCCTCGGCAACAAGGGCCAGCTCGGGCGTGCGCTGGCCGTCGAGTTCCCCGACGCGGACGGGTTCGACATCGACACCCTCGACCTCGGCGACCAGGCGCAGGTCGCGGCCTTCCCGTGGGCCGACTACGACCTGATCCTCAACGCTGCCGCCTGGACCAACGTCGACGGCGCCGAGACCGACGAAGGCCGCCGCGGTTCGTGGAAGGCCAACGCGGCGGTCCCGGCGATGCTCGCCCGGATCGCCCTCGCGAACCGGCAGACCCTCGTGCATGTGTCGAGCGACTACGTCTTCGACGGCTCCAAGCACGACTGGACCGAGACCGACGAGATGGCGCCGCTGTCGGTGTACGGGCAGTCGAAGGCCGCTGGCGACCTCGCCGTCGGGGTGCTGCCGAGGCACTACATCCTCCGTACGACGTGGGTCGTCGGCGACGGGAAGAACTTCATCGGGATCATGGCGGGGCTCGCGGAGAAGGGTGTGAAGCCGACCGTCGTGAGCGACCAGGTGGGTCGCTTGACGCACACGTCCAACCTCGCCGCCGCGATCGCGCACCTCGTGCGCAGCAACGCTCCGTACGGCACCTACAACTGCACCGACGGCGGCGACGCGATGAGCTGGGCTGACATCGCCAAGGCGGTGTACGAGGCCCACGGCGCCTCCGCTGACGACGTCACGCCAGTCACCACCCAGGAGTACTACGCAGGCAAGGCGGGCATCGCCCCCCGGCCGCTCCGGTCCCGGATGGACCTGACCAAGCTCGAGGCGACCGGCTACGTCGTGCCGGTCTATGCCCCCGGCCGGCTCTAGGCGGGAGGCGCTGAGGCTCGTGATGGACGCACCGGTGGTCACGCTGTTCGAGGCGTACGGGGCTGGCGCCTCGCAGGTGGGACCGCGCGTCGCCGACGAGCTCGGGGTGCCCTGGATCGGCCCGACCCTCGCCAGCGAGCGGCTTGAGGCCGTCGACACCCGGGCGAGCGGATCGGGGTTGGTGACGTCGATCATGACCGCCATCTCCGGTCCGCAGCAGTCCCGGTACCGGTCCAACGAGGATGCGAAGCTCGCCATCGACATAACAGCGTCGGTGAAGGAGGCCCTCGGTGAGGCGGGTGGGGTCATTCTGGGCCGCAACGCGACCGCGGTGCTCGGCCGGGATCCGCGGGTGCTGCACGTGAAGCTGGACGGCGCGGTGGATGACCGGGTCGCCCGAGCAGCCCATGACGGACGGATCACCGTCGACCGCGCCCGCGCCAGGCTGGTCCGTGAGGATCGCTCCCGCGCCGAGGTGGCGCTGCAGATCTTCGGCTGGGATCCCCGGCAGACAGCACTGTTCGACCTTGTCGTGAACACGTCGACGTTCGGGATCGACGAGACCGTACGCATGGTCGTCGCCGCCTACCGGCACAAGCTTGCAGCGGCGGGCGAGGCGACCACGTGGCTGGAGCGCCCTGACGCTGGACCCAGTCGCCCGACAGTAGACTGACCCACGGCCAGCGGGCTCTGGCCCAGGAAGGGAGACATGGTCGGCGACGGACTGCGCGTGACCTGGCAGCGCGCCAGCCTCGCCGCCTGGGACGTGGTCAGCTGGGTGCTCGCGACCCTCTTCTTCTCCGGTGCCCGCTACAACTTCGAGCTCCACCCCGAGGACTGGGCCTACATCGGCTGGTACATCGGCGGGGCCATCGCGATGCAGCTCGTCGGTGGCTACGTGACCAAGATCTACCGCGGCCGCCATCACGTCGGGTCATTCGAGGAGGCCCTGACCCTGGGACTGTTGACGCTTGTCATCACGGCAGTGCTCGGGCTGGCGTCGTGGATCATCGCGCTTCCTGGCTTCCCGTTGTTCGTCACGCTGACCGTGCCGATCGGCGCGCTGATGCTGATGGGCGCTGGACGGTTCGCGGCCCGCGCCTACTTCACCCGTCACCTCCGCGAGAGCAGTGCCCCGGATGCGACCAGAGTGCTCGTGTACGGCGCCGGTAACGCCGGTCAGCAGCTGGGTCGGTTGATCGCCAGTGACCCCGACTCCCCGTTCGAGATCGTCGGGTTCCTCGATGACGATCCGGCCAAGCGCAACCTGCACCTCGGCCCGTACGCCGTCGTCGGCAGCCGCGACGACATGGTCCGGGTGGCCGACGAGCTGGGTGTACGGACGATCCTCGTGGCCATGCCCACCGCCAGCGCGGAGCTGATGCGGGAGGTCTCCAAGGTGACTGACCGGGAGGGGCTGCAGCTGCTGGTGATGCCCCGTACGAAGGACATCGTGGGTGGCCGGGTCAACCTCGCTCAGCTGCACCGGATCGACGTGACCGACCTCCTGGGCCGACGCCCGATCAAGACCGACCTGGCCGAGATCGCTGGCTACCTGCGCGGCAAGGTCGTCCTCGTCACGGGTGCCGGCGGGTCGATCGGCTCCGAGATCGCCACACAGGTCCACTCGTTCGGCCCGCGCGAGCTGGTGATGCTCGACCACGACGAGTCCCTCCTGCACGGTACCCAGCTGCGGATCTTCCGGCACGGACTGCTCGACACCCCGAACGTGGTGCTCTGCGATATTCGAGATGTCGACGCCCTCGAGGCGGTCTTCGACAGCCACAAGCCCGACGTGGTCTTCCATGCCGCTGCCCTCAAGCACCTGACGATGCTCCAGCAGTATCCGGAGGAGGGCTGGAAGACCAACGTGCTCGGCACCCGCAACGTGCTCGATGCCGCTCGTCGCCACGGAGTGCGGCGGTTCGTCAACGTCTCCACCGACAAGGCTGCCGAGGCGTCGTCGGTGCTCGGCAAGACGAAGCGGATCGCCGAGGAGCTGACGGCGTGGTACGGCCAGGAGGCCGGCGCCACCTACCTTTCCGTCCGGTTCGGCAACGTCCTCGGCTCACGAGGGTCGATGCTGCACACCTTCACGGCCCAGATCGAGGCGGGTGGACCGCTGACGATCACCGACCGTGAGGTGACCAGGTACTTCATGACGATCCCGGAGGCGTGTGAGCTGGTCATCCAGGCTGGTGCGATCGGAAACACCGGCGACGTTCTGGTGCTCGACATGGGCGAGCCGGTCAAGATCCTCGAGGTCGCCCAGGGTTTGATCGCCCGATCCGGCAAGGACATCGAGATCACGTTCACCGGGCTACGTGACGGAGAGAAGCTGCACGAGGTGCTGATCAGTGCCGACGAGACGTACGAGCCCACGTCCCACCCGTTGATCCGACGGCTCAGCGTCCCGCCGGTGAACCCGGCGCGACTGGAGGAGATCGACGCGTCAGTGTCCTCGGATCTCGACAAGCTGACCCATCAGAGCGCCAGACAGACTGGACCGGCCGACGATGTGGTGGGCCTGTAGCGAGCGTTTGGAACCCGTCGGACGCGACCGGTAGAGTTCCTCCTTGGTCGCCCCCATGGCGGCCGAAGGCATTCGCCCTCCTGCCACGGGAACGTCCCGTGGCCGTACAGACCAGAGGAGGTGGAGTTCGCGCATGCGTAAGTACGAGATCATGGTGATCGTCGACCCGGACGTTGACGACCGTCAGGTTCCGGCGCTGATCGAGAACCACTTGAAGGTGATCACCGGGGCCGGTGGCAAGGTCGACAACATCGACATGATGGGCCGTTCGCGCCTCGCCTATGACATCAAGAAGAAGTCCGAAGGATTCCGCGTCGTGGTGAACCTCGACGCCGAGTCGGCGACGATCAAGGAGCTCGACCGTCGTATGACGATCGACGAGAAGGTCCTTCGCACCAAGGTCTTCCGCCTCGACGCCAAGTAGTCGGGACTCGCCCAAAAACTGTCCGAGGTGACTGTCAGGCTTGTCCTGACCGAACTTCGACACATCCAGCAACGGAGAGCTTCATGGCAGGCGAAACACTCATCACGGTCGTCGGCAACCTCACGGCCGACCCGGAGCTCCGCTTCACCCCTTCCGGGGCGGCGGTCGCCAACTTCACGGTGGCGTCCACCCCGCGCAACTTCGACCGGCAGTCCAACGAGTGGAAGGACGGCGAGGCGCTGTTCTTGTCCTGCTCGGTGTGGCGGCAGGCGGCCGAGAACGTGACCGAGTCCCTCCAGAAGGGCATGCGGGTCATCGTTCAGGGTCGTTTGAAGTCGCGTTCCTACGAGGCCCAGGACGGCTCGCGCCGTACGGTCTTCGAGGTCGACGTCGAGGAGGTCGGGCCTGCTCTCAAGTACGCCAGCGCCAAGGTCACCCGCAACCCACCGGGCGCGGGCGGCGGCGGTGGCGGCTGGTCATCCGACGGCGGTTCGACGTCGGGCGGCGGCTGGTCCGGTGGCGGTGGTGGCGGCGGTTCCCGTCCCTCCTCAGCTCCGGCCGCAGATCCGTGGGCCCAGGCCCAGCCGGACGAGCCCCCGTTCTGATCGGCACACTGGTCGGCCCTGAGCAAGACGAGGGGTTCCGGCTTCGGTCCCTGAGCATGTCGAAGGGCCCGCTCACTTCCATCCACCAGGCACATTCCGGCTGATGCCGGGCTCACGAGAAAGGGAGCACCACAATGGCCTCACCACAGCGCAAGCCTGTGAACAAGAAGAAGATTGTCCCCATGAAGTCAGTGCGCGTCGGCGCCATCGACTACAAGGACATCGCGACGCTGCGTCGCTTCATCTCCGAGCGTGGCAAGATCCGCGCTCGCCGTGTGACCGGCCTGTCGGTCCAGGAGCAGCGCAAGGTCGCCACCGCCGTCAAGAACGCCCGTGAGGTGGCTCTGCTGCCCTACGCCTCGACGGCTCGCTGAGAAGGGACATCGGTATGAAGCTCATTCTGACCGCTGCCGTCACCAAGCTCGGCGTTGCCGGCGACGTTGTCGACGTCAAGCCCGGTTACGGCCGCAACTTCCTGCTCCCGCAGGGCTACGCCATCGCGTGGACCAAGGGTGCCGAGAAGCAGATCGAAGGGATCCAGCGCGCGCGTGACGCTCGCGAGATCCGTGGCGTGGAGCACGCCCAGCAGGTGCGCGATCAGCTCGAGAAGCTCGACGTGAGCGTCGACGCCCGCGCTGCCGGCTCCGAGGGCAAGCTCTTCGGCGCCATCACCGCGGCCGACATCGTTGCCGCGGTGAAGAAGGCCGGTGGCCCGGCCGTCGACAAGCGCGCCGTCGTGATCGGCAAGCCGATCAAGACCGTGGGCGACCACACCGTGGGCATCAAGCTCCACGATGCGGTGACCGCTCACATCGCGGTGGCCGTCAAGGCTGCCTGACCCACCCAGGTCACACACCAACCGGCCCCGGTCTCCTGTGAAGGAGACCGGGGCCGGTTCGTCGTTCTCAGAATTCCGAGCCTCAGACGACAGTGCCCTCGACGATGTCGGACTCGAGCAGCTCGGTCACCTCGGGCGCGCCATGGATCTGCTCAAGAATCTCCTCCACGAACCGTCGTACAGAGTCCTCCCCGGCGATCGGACCGCCAGCGAGCATCCCGTCAGCACCCAGAAGGACGGCTGCGGGTGTGCCGTGGGCTTCGAGCACCTGGCTGGCGTTGTAGTCGGGCTGGATGTAGAACGGCACGGCGAACTCGACCTGGCCAGGGGCGTGCGCATAGATGGGCACGATGCTGACCGCTGGCGCGAGCTGTTCGGCCCACCCGTCGATCCGCTCCGCGGTCCGGCGGCACGAGCCACACCCAGCCGAGAGGAACAGCAGCAGCCGGGCCTGGGTCCGGGCCAGGTCGCGCAGGGTGGTCACGGTGTCCTCCGGCGTGCGGAGCTGCGCGTACGGGATGGGGTGCCGCTCGTAGTCGAGCTCCTCGCCGACAACCTCAGACTCCGGGTCCACAGCGGCAGATCCGGCAGCGGATCCGGAGACGGCCGATGTCGTGGGGGTCCCCGAGCCAGCAGCGATCAGGGCGAACAGGGCAGCGACAAGGGCAGCGACGACGACCCAGCCAGGGTGCTCGGTCACCAGCGACCAGACATGCTGCCCAGTGGCAGCGCCAGCCAGAGCGAGGAGCGCCAGAGCACTGAGCACGATGTTTCGCCACAGCGTGGTCGTTGACACCTTCGCAGCGCCGAACTTGCCGAAGCAGGAGCACGTCACCGGCTCGGCGAACCCGCGTGCACGCCCGATCACCACCGTGTAGGCCAGGCACAGCACCAGCGCCGCGACGGCAGCGACGACCAGAGCTGGGCCGCGCAGCACGAGCAGTGCCAGGGCGAGCGCGATCTCGCCCCACGGCAGCACCGCCGCTCCCAGTGCACGTGGCACCAGAGGGATCCGGAGCGCCTCGAAGGCGTCCTCGGTCTGTTGCCGGGCGGACACCTTCGCAGCGCCGCTGACGGCCAGCACGACGGCCACCGCAAGGATGGCGAGTGCGAGAGCATTCACGGGGTCATTCTTCCAGCCCCGAACCGGAATCGATCACCACGATCGTGGTCGGGACGTGGGCGGGTCCGAGATCTCGCCTGATCCGCTGGCGGATGAGCTCGACGTCGGGCAGTTCTCCGACCACCTCGGCCGCCAGCCGCGAACCAAACCGGGCATCGGGCACCACCTGGACGGCCACGCCCCTGACTCCCGGAACGGCCGCCAGCCACTGCTGCAGCAGGTCGGGGTCGACGACCTCGCCGCCGCTGACGTGCCGGTTGTCTGCGCGCCCGGTCAGCACGATGCGACCCGCCGCATCGATCCGGCCACAGTCATCGGTGAACGGTGACAGCGTGGACGGCGTCGTCACCTCCAGCCGATCACCGACACATCGCACTGACACCCCCGGCAGCGGGTACCCGACGGTTCCTGCTGCTACATCTGCTGGGCTGGCCAGACTGATCGACCCAGCCTCCGTCGAGCCGTACGAGTCCCATACCTCGGCTCCCAGATCAGCGCCAAGCCGCTGCGCCAGATCCCGGGGGAGCCGGTCACTGCCCGCCACAACGAGCCGCACCGACCCGAGCCAGCCAGCGTTCAGCGCGTCCGACAGCTGGATCGGTACGCCGGACAGCACGTCGAGCCGGTCCACGCGGCCGGACACCTGCACGTAGGTGCCAGCGAGCGCCCAGGTCATCACCACCAGGAGGAAGGCGTGGCCGTGGTCAGGAAGCGCCACTGACCCCACGCGGGGTGCCGTCAGGGCAGGGAGCCGACCGATCATGCCTAGGTACGGCAGCAGTCGCAGGATCCCACCCTTCGTCCGGGCGACCCGCGGAGCCCCGGTGGTGCCGGAGGTCAAGAACACGATCCCTCGCCGTGGCGGGGAGGTGACGGCGCGAGTCCCGGCCCGTTCGCCCCCGACAAGGACGCCCCGGCCAGCAGACAAGGCAGCCATGGCCTGGAGGACCAGTTCCCGAGGGTCAGTCTCCCGAACTACCGATCCCGGCCCCATTGCTCCTGTCCCTGAGCTGGTCGAAGGGGGTGCCGCGCGCCGGTGAATCTCCGCCACCAGTTCGGTGTACGTCAGCGAGCCCTGCGCATCGACCCACGCCTCGCGGTCTGGGTGCCGGGCAGCGGTGGCCGTCAGAAGTGCATGCGGGGTCAGTCCCCAGCGAAGGACGGCTCTGATGAGCGCAGTCTTCCCGTACGAGCCGAGCACCCGCCCCAGTCCGCGCACCGCCTCGTTCACGCGCCAGAGCCGCTCTCGGTCGGGGTGCGCGGCCGTAGCTGGGGTCGCCTCGTGAAGCGCCACATCAGGGAGGCGGTAGCGTACGGGGCTGCCGCCACGAGTACGGAAGCCGGCCGCATCCACCACGGGCCGAGGTGCGCACGAGGCCGCTCCAGGGCCGAGACGATCCAGTCGGCGACCCGCTCAGGCGGGATGGCGCGGGGCGAGTGGCCGTGCACGGGCCGGATCATGGCCGTGTCAGTGAGCGGAGGTTCGCAGATGGTCACGTGGATACCCCGCTCCGCAAGCTCAGGCCTGGCCGCGCGGAGCCAGGTGTCGAAGGCGGCCTTCGACGCTGAGTAGGCGACCCAGCCTGGCAGTGGGGTTCGTGCTGCCGCCGTCGTCACCCCGATGATGTGACCGGAGCCGCGGGCCGCCATGCCGGTCAGGATCGGTCCCAGGAACGCCACAGCGCCGAGGAAGTTGACCCCCATGGTCCGGCTGTAGGAGTCGAACCGCTCCGCGCAATCCAAGGCTCCCCGCGCGATCGAGTGACCGGCGTTCGCGATGACGACATCCGGAGTCCCGACGTCGGCCACGATGCGCTCGGCTGCGGAGATCGCGGCCTGGCAGTCGCGGAGATCCAGGACCACGATGAAAGCCGACCGGCCTAGGCTCTCGACCTGCCCGGCTACGGCCTCCAGCTCGGAGCGTCGCCGAGCGACCAGGATGACGTCGGCGCCGTGACGAGCGACGGCGAGCGCCGTCGCTGCACCGATGCCGCGCGAAGCACCAGTGACGACGACGAGCCGACCCTCGAGTGTCGGGGCGGACCGTCCCGATGCTTGTGCCATGGGCACCTCCTGCGGGCACACGATAGCCGTCCGTCCAG
>DAOOHL010000077.1:0-11237 GCA_035416185.1 Propionibacteriaceae bacterium
GCCTCCTGGATCGACTGGCAGAACGTCTCCAGCTCGCCGGTGTGCACGAACACATCCAGGCTGGCCACCGCACGCGGCAGCTCGGTCCCGCCGAGCTTGCCGAGAAACGCAGCATCCGGCAGCGCTTTGCCCAGCTCACCGCGCGAGGGACCGTCGCCGATCACGACCATCCTGGCGCCGGGGATATCGGCGAGCACACCCAGGTCAGCCACCTGCTTCTCAGGGGCCAGCCGACCCATGTAACCGATCAGCACCTCCCCCTGAGGCGCGAGCTCCGCGCGAAGGGCCTCATCGCGGTGGGAAGGGTGGAACCGTACGCCGTCGACCCCCCGCTTCCAGATGTGCACCCGCGGGATGCCGTGCGACCTCAACTGGTCGGCCGCGAACGTCGACGGGGCCAGGGTCAGCGTCGCGAGCTCGTGGATCTGCTTCACTCGCCGCCAGAGCAGGGGTTGTACGGGAGTCCAGCCGTAACGAGCAGCGTACGAGGGGATCTCGGTCTGGTAGATCGCGACGCTGGGGATCGAGTGCCGCGCTGTCGCCTGCACCGCACTGTGACCGATCGCGAAGGGTGCAGCCAGGTGCACCACGTCGGGGGCCCAGTCGATGATCAGCTTCTCGACCTGGTAGCCCGGCGTCAGACCCACCTTCACATCGGCGTAGAACGGCAGCCCGACGGCGTTCAGCGGCACCACCGGAAAGCCCTCGTACGACGCCGGCACGTCCGTGTCGACCGGGCAGAACACGATGGCCTCATGCCCGCCTGCTCGCAGATGCTCGAGCACCCGCAGCACCGAGTTGGTCACCCCGTTGACCTGCGGGAGGAAGCTCTCCGCAACGATGGCGACGCGCATGCCGCCAGCCTACGGTGCCCGCGTTCGCCGATGTCGGCTGAGCGGGGGAGCCCTGATAAAGTAGGTACCCCCGGCCGGTTCTCGGACGGGGCCGCCGGGCGCTCCGTACGCCCACCTTTGCTGAATCGAGCCCCACATGCCCAAGACACCCGGGAAGCCGCGCGCCCAGGGAGCCACACCGAAGAAGCGGTGGACGGCTGACCAGAAGCAGGCGCGCGACGCATCCCGGCCGCCGGTGGGCAAGGGCGCCAAGAGCACTCGCCGTCCCTCTGCCGACGCTCCCCGGGGTTCTCGCCCCGAGCGGACCGGCCGCGACGACCGCGCTCCTCGCGGCGACCGCGCAGACCGCGCCGACAGGCCGACCTGGGGTTCGCGCGACGACCGTGGCTCGCGCTACGCCGACCGTCCGCAGCGGGCCTCGGGTGACCGCGATGACCGTGGCCAGGGCGGACGGCCGCAACGCGCGTACGGGGACCGTCCCTACCAGCGTGATGACCGGGCGCCCTACCAGCGGGACGACCGGGTCCCCTCGACAGGCTCGGGGACCGGGTACCGAGGCCGCGACGACCGGGCCCCGTATCAGCGGGACGACCGCGCGCCGTATCAGCGTGATGACCGCCGTCCGTACCAGCGCGATGACCGTCCGGCCTACCGTGACCGCCCCGAGCGTCCCTACCAGCGCGATGATCGCGGCCCTTCGACAGGCTCAGGGACCGGGTACGGGGCACGCGACGACCGTCGCCCGTACCAGCGCGACGACCGCCAGCCGTACCAGCGCGAGGACCGCCGCCCTTCGTACCAGCGCGACGATCGACCGGCCTACCGCGACCGCGACGACCGCCCGTACCGGCGCGATGATCGTCCTTACCAGCGCGATGACCGCCCGTACCGTGACCGCGACGACCGTCGCGAGCCGCCGTTCCGGCGTGGCCCGGAGGGGCGTCATCACTACCAGCCCTCGCGCCCAGGGGACCGCGCGCCACGTCGCCAGGAGTCCTTCGCCAAGCCCGAGTCCGACCACATGGAGTGGGTGGCCCGCCGCCACGAGAAGGTCGAGCAGGTGCAGACCGGCTTCAGTGACCTGGGGCTGCCCGACGCCCTCGTGAACGCGCTCGCTGCCGATGGCATCACGACCCCGTTCCCGATCCAGGCGGCGACGATCGCCGACGGGCTCGCTGGGCGGGACCTGCTTGGCCGGGCCAAGACCGGCTCCGGCAAGACGCTCGGCTTCGGCCTGCCCATGCTGGCCCGCCTGGCCGACGAGCCCGGTGGCCTCGGCGTGCGCGGCCTCGTGCTCGTGCCCACCCGCGAGCTGGCCCTCCAGGTCGCCGACGTGCTCGCCCCGCTGGCTCAGGCGCTCGGCCTGTCGTGCGCGCTGGTGGCCGGCGGCATGGCCTACGGGCCCCAGCTGCGCGCCTTCGAGCGTGGCGTCGACGTGGTCGTCGCCACGCCTGGGCGCTTGATCGACCTCATGGAGCAGGGCGCGGCTGACCTGTCGCAGGTCATGGTGACGGTGCTCGACGAGGCCGACCACATGGCTGACCTCGGCTTCTGGCCAGCTGTCACCACGATCGTCGACGCCACCCCGCGCGACGGCCAGCGGCTGCTGTTCTCGGCCACCCTCGACGAGGCGATCGATGCGCTGGTGAAGCGCTACCTGACCGATCCGGTGATCCACGAGGTCGACCCGGACACCGCCTCGGTCGGCACGATGACCCACGCCTTCTGGGTGATCGCCCCCCACCACAAGAACGAGCTGACCGCCCGCGTGGCTGGTCGTGGCCGGGGCCGCACGCTCGTGTTCGTCCGTACGCAGATGGGCGCTGACCGGGTCGCCACCCAGCTCCGCGCCGCCGGCGTCATGGCCGGCGCGCTGCATGGCGGCCTGAGCCAGGGCGCCCGTTCCCGGATCCTGACCGCGTTCAAGGAGGGCGAACTGCCGGTCCTCGTCGCCACTGATGTCGCCGCCCGCGGCATCCACGTCGACGATGTCTCGCTGGTGCTCCAGCTCGACCCGCCGATGACCCACAAGGACTACCTGCACCGCGCTGGCCGTACGGCTCGCGCGGGCGAGAGCGGCACGGTCGTCAGCTTCGTGCTTCCCCACCAGCGCCGTACGGTGCTCCGCCTGGCCGGCATGGCCGGGACGAAGCCGAAGCTGGAGCAGGTCGACGGTGATGCCGAGGCAGTCGAAGCAGTGGCGGGCGCGGTCGTCGACCGTACGCCGATCGCTGAGGAGGACTACGCAGCCCTCGTCGCTCCCAAGCGGTCGTGCGACGTCCGCGCCCCGCAAAGGCGCCCTTCCGCCGCGACCGTGGGTACCGTCGCTGACGCACCGTAGGGTGGGTGCATGACCCACCAGAACCTGCTCGCTGGCGCTGTCCCCGAGACCCGCCTGCCCCAGGACCCCGCGGAGACGCACCTGACCACGTCGGAGTCGGCTGCCCGCACGGCCGCCGCTCATCCCGACTCGTTGCTGGCATGGGCGACGCTGGCCGAGGAGGCCCTCGACCGAGGTGACCTCGACGGTGACGTCGCCGCCTACGCCTACGCCCGGACGGGCTACCACCGCGGTCTGGACGCGCTTCGCCGCAACGGCTGGCGCGGCTCGGGCCCAGTCCCGTGGGAGCACGAGCCCAACCGTGGCTGGTTGCGAGCGCTTGCAGCGCTGGCTATCGCCTCGGGTCGGATCGGGGAGACCGCTGAGGAGCAGCGCTGCTCGCAGTTCCTGCGGGACTCGTCCGAGTCGGCCTACCAGGCACTCCTGGCTGAGCGGCGATCGTGAGCCCGCGCGAATGCCCGTACGACCCCGTCTGGGCCCAGGTCGACAACTACCTCGCTGCCCATCTGGCGACCGACGACGAGCTCCTCATTCAAGCCCGCGCCGCCACGCAGCAGGCCGGGATGCCAGCGATCGAGGTCTCAGCCACCCAGGGGAAGCTGCTGGCGCTGCTGGCCCGGATCGTCGGCGCAGGCCGGGTGCTCGAGATCGGCACGCTCGGTGGCTACAGCACCATCCACCTCGCCCGCGCTGTCGCGCCCCACGGCCACGTCACCTCCCTGGAGATCAGCCCCGCGCACGCCGCTGTTGCTGAGCAGAACCTGTCCCAGGCAGGCGTCGCCGACATCGTCGACGTGGTGGTCGGGCCAGCGATCGAGAGCCTGCAGCGGATGATCGACGCGGGTGCGCCGTTGTACGACCTGGTCTTCATCGATGCCGACAAGGCTTCCAACTCCGCTTACGTTGAGGCGGCGCTGCACCTGTCGCATCCCGGCACCGTGATCGTGGTCGACAACGTGGTGCGGCACGGCGGCATCGTCGATCCAGACTCCGACGACGAGTCGGTCCGGGGCAGCCGGGCCGTGATCGAGCTTGTCGGCAGCCACCCCCGCCTCGACGCGACAGCGATGCAGACGGTGGGCGCGAAGGGGTACGACGGCTTCCTGCTGGCCCTGGTCCGCTGACGCTACCCGATCGCCGGGGCCCTCGGACCGTGTCCGTCGCCCGTGCTCGTCGCCCGTAGGATGAGGCGTTGATCTGGAAGGGGATCGTGTGGATTCGGTGGTAATGGTCGTGCCGACCGCGGCGCACATGCACGCGCTCGGCCGACGGCTCGCCGATCTGCTGCAGCCCGGAGACCTGGTGCTGGCGCGCGGGTCGCTCGGCGCCGGTAAGACTGCCCTGACCCAAGGCATCGGGGCCGGACTCCAGGTCGCTGGCCCGGTGATCTCCCCAACGTTCGTGATCTCGCGCGTCCATCGGCCGCTGGGCGGACGGCCTGGGCTGGTTCACGTGGACGCCTACCGTCTGGCTGACCTCGCTGAGGTTGACGACCTCGACCTCGACGCCTCCCTCGATGACCACGTCACGGTCATCGAGTGGGGCGAGGGCAAAGCTGAGCAGCTGGCTGACCACCGCCTCGAGATCGACATCGAGCGGTCGGCTGACCCGATCGACGACACCCGTACGGTGCGGCTCCACGGCGTCGGTGACCGCTGGGCCGGCGTCGACCTGACCATCGACGTGACCCCGGAGCCTGCCGATGAGTGACCTGATGCCGGTCGACACCAACATCCATCTGGCGATCGACACCTCGACCGGGGTTTCGGTCGGGGTGGCCCGCGGCCGTACGGTGCTCGCCTCCCGCACGATCATCGAGCCTCACGTCCACGCCGAGCGGCTGATGCTGGAGGTACGGGACGCGGTCGCCGAGACCGGTCACCGGCTGTCTGACCTGGCTGGCGTCGTGGTGGGCCTCGGACCGGGCCCCTTCACGGGGCTTCGAGTGGGGATCGTCACCGCGCAGACCCTGTCGTACGTGCTCGGGATCCCGCTCAAGGGGGTCTGCTCGCTCGACGCCGTCGGGCTCGCGGTGACCGCCGATGGCCCGTACGTCGCGTGCTCCGACGCCCGCCGCAAGGAGCTCTACTGGGCCACGTACGAGCATGGCCGGCGCACCGGTGGCCCGTACGTCACCACGCCCGACCAACTGCCTGACCTGCCGGTGTACGGGCCGGGTGCCGACAAGTACCCGGCTGTTCACCGCGGCCGGCCGAATCCCCAGGGGGCAGAAACCCTCGATGCCGGGCTGATGGCTGCCCACATCGCCGACCTGCCCGATGCCGGGACGGAGCCGCTCTACCTGCGGCAGGCCGACGCGACCGTACCGGGGGCTCGCAAGTCGGCGCTGCCCCCTGAGCGACCCGAGCGCGACCGGGAGGGAAGGACCGCATGATCGTCTCCCGAGCCACTGTGGCGGACCTCGACGCGATCCTCGCTCTCGAGGAGTCCGGGTTCGACCGGTCCCGCTGGTCCCGTACGGCCTGGCTGGCCGAGATCGAGGCCGACGACCGATGTGTGCTCGTCGACCGTGACGCCGAGGAGAAGGTGGTCGCGGTGGCCACCTTCAGCGCGGTCGCCGACACCGCTGACCTGCTGCGCGTCGTCGTCGCTCCAGAACACCGTGGTGAGGGGCTTGCTCGCGAACTGGTCCGGGCCGGCATCCAGTGGGCTCAGGCCTTTGGCGCGACCCGGCTGCTGCTCGAGGTCGAGGAGACCAACGACGCTGCGCGACGCCTGTACGACAGCACCGGCTTCCGGCCGATCGCGCGCCGTGACAACTACTACGGAGCCGGTCGGCATGCGCTCGTCTGCGCGCTCGACCTGGAGCCGCAGAGCATTCCCTCGCCTGAGGAGATCGAGATCGAGACGGAGGTGGCAGGTGTCTGAGCCGCTGGTGCTCGGGATCGAGTCGAGCTGCGACGAGACAGGCGTCGGGATCGTCCGCGGCCACGACCTGCTGGCCAATGAGGTGGCGAGCTCAGTCGACCTGCATGCCCGCTTCGGCGGCGTCGTACCCGAGGTCGCCTCGCGCGCCCACCTCGAGGCGATGCTGCCCGCCCTGGAACGTGCCTGCGCGACCGCTGACGTTGACCTCTCGGAGGTGGACGCCATCGCCGTCACCGCTGGCCCTGGCCTGATGAGCGCGCTCGTCGTCGGTCTGGCTACCGCAAAGGCGCTGGCGGTGGCGCTCGACAAGCCGTTGTACGGGGTCAACCACCTCGTCGGCCACGTCGCTGTCGACCTGCTCGACCACGGTCCGCTGCCGCTGCCTGCCGTGGCGCTGCTCGTCTCCGGCGGCCACACGTCGCTGCTGCGCGTCGACCACCTGATCGACGGGGTGTCCGAGCTTGGCTCGACGATCGACGACGCGGCCGGTGAGGCGTACGACAAGGTCGCCCGGCTGCTCGGCCTGGCGTACCCAGGCGGCCCCGTGATCGACAAGGCCGCGCGAGAAGGCAACCCCAAGGCCATCGCGTTCCCGCGCGGCTTGACCACGCAGCGCGACCTGGAGCGGCACCGGTTCGACTACTCGTTCTCCGGGCTCAAGACCGCGGTGGCGCGGTGGGTCGAGCTACGGCAGCGAGACGGTGAGGACGTGCCGATCCACGACGTCGCCGCTTCGTTCCAGGAGGCCGTGTGTGACGTGCTGACCGCGAAGGCGGTTGACGCGTGCCTGGCCCAGGGCGTCGACACGTTGCTGCTGGGCGGCGGGGTCGCGGCGAACTCGCGGTTGCGGGCCTTGCTGGAGGAGCGGACGGCAGCTGCCGGCATCACGCTGCGTCGCCCCCGGCCTGCGCTGTGCACCGACAACGGCGCGATGATCGCAGTCGTCGGCGTCGAGGCGGTCAAGGCAGGCGTACGGCCCACCAGCCTCGACATCGGCGCCGACTCGGGGCTACCGGTCTCGACCGTCGTCGTCTGAGATGACCTCCGCCGAGGGGTTCTTTGCTCCGGTCCCCACGCACCACGCGGAGGTCGGCACGGGCTCGGTCCCTGAGCCTGTCGAAGGGCCGTACACGCCCATCCTTGGCGTCCTGGTCTATGTGCTGTCACCTGACCGTCGCCAGGTCTTGTTGATCCACCGCGTCGGTCGACCAGACGACCAGCACCTCGGCAAGTACAACGGACTCGGGGGCAAGGTCGAGCCGCTGGAGGATGTCGCGGCCGCCGCCCGGCGGGAGGTGCTCGAGGAGGCTGGCGTTGACATGACTGCGCTGCGACTACGGGGTACGGTGTCGTGGCCCGGCTTCGGCACGGGTGGCGAAGACTGGTTCGGGTTCATTTTCGTCGGCGAGGTTGACCCGGATGTGACGCTGACCGCGAACCACGAAGGCGCGCTGACCTGGCAGCCCCTCGACCGGCTCCTGGCCTTCGATCTCCCCCTGTGGGAGGGAGATCGGTACTTTCTGCCGCTGGTCTTCGACGAGGCGGTCACCCAGTTCCACGGTGTTCTGCCGTACAGCGACGGCCGTCCGGTCAGCTGGGCGGTCACCCTGCTCTGAGGGTCGATCACCCAAGCGTTAGAGGAGGTCTCAGGCGGTCTCGGTGCGCTTCTGGGTGTCGACCGTACGGGTCTTGGTGGCGTCGGCGGCGAGGCTGCGCTTGTATTCATTGACCGCATCCTCGCGGATCCAACCGCGGCTCTTCTTCGGCATGCCGAGGCCGAGACCGAGCAGCAGGCCGCCGACCAGTGCCAGGCCGGTCTGCAGCAGCACCATGGGCCGAGGATCGGTGAGCACCACGTTGTCGCCGTTGCGGTTGACGGTGCTGGCGAGCACATAGATGTTCTGCAGCGGGACCAGCTGGTTGTACAGCCCCAGCCCGATCCCTGCGACGAGTCCCAGGAGGCCGAGGATGGCGAGGATCCACGCGATCACTTTCATGCGCCGCACTCTAATGCACAGGTGTCGTCGTCCCGCTGCGGCGTGACGGCGGAGGCGCGGGCCGCCACACCCCTACGAGCGCGGCCATGCCTCGTAGGGTGCTCGTGTGGACGTGGAGGTGGCGCGCTGGCTGGTGTCGGCCGAGGCGGAGCCGTGGCTGGCGCTGGCGGGCGACCAGGCGGATCCGTCGTCGCTGGCGGCGGCAGCCGTGCTGCGGCGCGGTCTTGATGCCGACAAGGCCGCGGTCGTGCTCGACCAGGCGGTCCTGCAGCGCCGGGCTGCGGTCAAGGTCGGTGCGGGTCGCCTGCGCTTCCTGACCACGCTCGGTCTGGAGCAGGCGACCAGGTGGGACGTGGCGGCGTGGCGTGCGGCTCGGATGACAGAGGCTGGCGCCACTCGGGTGGTCGACCTGGGCTGCGGGCTGGGGCTGGATGCCCTGGCGATGCAGGAGGCCGGGATGCAGGTCGTCGCGGTGGAGCGGGATCCGGTCGTGGCAGTGCTCGCCAGAGCCAACCTCCGGGTCGAGGTGGTGGTCGGCGATGCGGAAGCGGTCGCGCCCGATCTGCTGACACCGGGAACGGCGGTCTACTGCGACCCCGCTCGCCGGACGGCCCGGGGACGCAGTTGGGACGTCGCCGACCTGAGCCCGTCCTGGGACTTCGTGACCGGCCTGCTTGACGGTTCCCGTACGGCCTGCATCAAGCTCGGACCGGGAGTGCCCCACCGCGTGCTGCCGAACTCTGCTGAAGTGACGTGGGTCTCCCACTCCGGCGATGCCGTCGAGGCGACGATCTGGGCCGGCCCGGGAGCGAGTCAGGGCCGCCGCTCGGCGGTGCTGCTGCCCTCAGGGGCTGACTTGGCGGCGGACGGATCTGCAGTACCGATTGGCGAGGTAGGGCACTGGCTCGTCGAGCCCGACCCCGCCGTCATCCGGGCCGGCGCGCTGGGCGCGTTGGCGGCTCGTCACAACCTGCGTGGGCTGGTCGACGGGATCGCCTACCTCACCAGTGACAGCCGACCCGACGTCGGCCCGTACGGAGACGTGTTCGAGGTGGTTGATCAGCTGCCGTACGACCTTCGAGCGCTGCGTGCCTGGGTGCGCGACGCGGGGATTGGCACCCTGGAGATCAAGAAGCGGGGCGTCGACATCGACCCGGCGGTGCTCCGCAAGCAGCTCAAACCCTCAGGCAAGGGATCAGCGACGTTGGTGGTGACGCCGACGGGAACGGGCGTGCGGGTGCTGGTCGTACGGCGAAGCCCTGGTCGTCACACCAAGGCCATGGTGTGACCCTGGCCTAGCGCTGAACCTGACCTGACGTGACCTGAACCGCAGGGTCAGGCGCGGACGACCGCCCAGCCGTGGGCGGCGACGTGGCCAGGGGCGGGGTCGGAGTCGGTGAGCTCCTCGCCAGCGGGCATCTGTCGGGCCTGGTCTGACAGGTTGAGCGCCAGCACGATCCGGCCCTCGCCGTCGCGTCCGGTCAGGTCGATCTCGACGAACTCGTTCGACAGTTCCCGGGTCGAGACGTGGGCGTCGACCAGCCAGGGATGACGCCGGCGAAGGGCGAAGAGCCGCTGGTACAGCTCCCGTACCCCCGCCCCGAACGGCAGCAGGTCGTTCGGTGTGCCGGGGAACGGCGGCCGTACGGCGTCGTCACCGAACTCGCCGTCGGTCTTCTCGCCGGTGAAGCCCTCCTCGTCGCCGGAGTAGATGCTCGGCATGCCGGGCAGCAGGGCGAGCAGAGCGATCGCGTGACCGATGTGGCGGTCGTCGGCGAGCTTGGTGGCGATCCGGGTGGTGTCGTGGTTGCCGAGGAAGATGACGGGTACGAACGACGAGAGCATCGCATCGTGGCGCTCCAACGCGTGAGCGAGCTCCCAGAGGTTGCGGTCGTTCAGCGAGCTCCAGATCGCCTTCCACAGCTCGTACTGCGTGACGGTGTCGACGGTCGACTCCGCGACGAACGCGGCATAGTCACCGTGGATCACCTCGCCAAGCACCAAGGTGTCGGGTCGCCGCTCACGGACTGGAGCGAGGATCGGCTCCCACACCGATGCGCCGGGGGAGTACGCCGCATCCAGCCGCCAGCCGTCGGCACCACGGTCGAGCCAGAACATCATCACGTCCGAGACGTACTGCTGGACGGGCTCGTAGGTGAGGTCAAGCTCCACGAGCGGCTCGTTGCCCTCGAAGCAGCGCGGGTAACCGTCGACCCAGCGGATCCACCGGCCCGCCTCGCTGTCCGGGCCCTCGGCGAGCGCCTCGACCACGATCGGATGCTCGCGGCTGACGTGGTTGAACACGCCGTCGAGCATCACGCGAATGCCGCGGTTCACGCAGTGACCGACCAGCGCCGTGAAGTCGTCGAGATCGCCGAGCCGGGGATCGATGCGGTAGTGGTCGATCGTGTCGTACCCGTGGGTGCTGGCCTCGAAGATCGGGCCGAGCAGGAGCCCGTTGACGCCGAGCGAGAGCGCATGGTCGAGCCACTCGGTCAGGTGCGACAGCCGATGGTGAAGGTCATCGCCTGCCTGGGCACGGGTCTTCTCAGCGCCGGTGAAGCCCAGCGGAAAGACGTGCCACCAGATCGTGTCGTGGTGCCAGGACGCAGTCATCCGGCCTCCGTTCCTCGGTAGTGATGCGGCCTCCAGCCTGTCACGGTTCGCCGACCCGCGCGAGCACAGCGGGGGCACCGAGCGCTGGCTCCAGCGCGGACTGGGCTGAGCCCTGGCACTCCGCTTGATCGAGTGCTAAGCCGGGTGTAGGTTCGGCTTAGCACTCACCCAGTGAGTGTGCCAGCCCTGGCGGCACCCGCGACGACGCTCAGGGCGACACCTTGACGACAAATCGCGTGACCGACTGGTCACTTCACAGTGAAAGGGGTCTTGACGTGGCAGCCACGATCAAGCCGCTCGAGGACCGCGTCCTCGTCCTGCCGCTCGAAGCCGAGCAGACCACCGCCTCTGGCCTGGTCATCCCCGACACCGCCAAGGAGAAGCCGCAGGAGGGCAAGGTCGTCGCGACCGGTCCCGGCCGCACCGACGACAACGGCAAGCGCATCCCGCTCGACGTCTCCGAGGGTGACGTTGTGATCTTCTCCAAGTACGGCGGCACCGAGGTCAAGTACGACGGCCAGGAGTACCTGCTCCTGAACG
>DAOOHL010000078.1:0-11060 GCA_035416185.1 Propionibacteriaceae bacterium
CGAGGCACGCGACCCACCCCACCGCCAGCGCCTCGACCGGCCCCATCCTCTGGCTCGCCTCGTGATGTGCCGCCAGGAACACAGTCAGCACCCCCGACCGCCAACCGAAGTCTGCGGTGAAGTCTCGAGGGTTTCGAGTGAGCAGCAGGGCAACAGGAACGCCGGAGTACGGAAACGTCACCACGAACGGGCCCAGCCACGAGCCGAGCGCGAACGAGACCCCGGCCGCCACGAGCACGCTTACCAGCGAGCGCAACCGGCTCGGCAGGGCTGGGGCCGGTCGAGCGGTGCGAGGGGTGTGCGGCCATCGGGCCAACAGCGGTCGTACCCCCACACCGCCGAGCAGCCAGAGCGCGGCCGCCACCCCGTACGCCTGCGGCCACGTCAGCGTCACCCACCGGTGCAGTGCTGCTCCGCACGCCACGACAACCAGCACGCCAACGATCACGGCCGCCAGCCGGCCGACCCGGTCCTCCACCAACGCCACCACGAGGAAGAAGACGACCAGGAGGGGAACCCCGAGCAGCTGGGTCCCTGTCCCGGTCGCGGACGCGGCCGTGCCCAGCAGTGCGATCGACATGGGGATCGGGAGGGCGTACACGAAACCCCGGAGTCTGCCCTCCGGCAGCAGGATGACGGTCCAGACAGTCGCGACGATGGCGAGATAGGCGACGTACGACACCCACGACCTCCTCGCCTGACGCGCCAGCCAGCCGCGCCAGCCGCCAGGCGGTCACCAGTATGCTGCTCGGGTCCCGGTACGAGAGGAGCGCCCCCCTGAACACGCATCGAGCCGAGGACCCGTTCGAGTACGTCGGCTATGACGTCGACCCCGACCAGAACCGGGTGGCGTGCCACTACCGGATCGGTGACGACAGTTTCACCGAGGTGTTCGCCTTCCCTGAGGGTGGCGACTGGTCGTCCCCGATCGTGTCCGAGGCGACTCGTCTGCTCTACCTGCTGGCGGGAGTGTCGTACTACAAGACCCGCGCCCCAAGGGTCATCGACGTGGGCAGCACCCCGATCCGCGATGAGGAACGGTCCTTCCTGCGCACCTACTACGTGTCAGGTCTGGGCGAGTTCGCCTACCGGCTCCGGGAGACGCAGCCCGAGGACTTCCCCGACGGTCTCGACCTCTCCGACCTGGAGCTCCGCGGCGGCGTCGACGCAGGTGCCCCACTGGGCCCCGTCGACCGCGCCCGCACCCGCCCCCTCATCCCGTTCGGCGGGGGCCTGGACTCGATCGTCAGCGTGGCGATGCTGCAGGGGGAGGTCGACGATGCGGCGTTGTTCATCGTCAACCGGATCGATGACCGCTATGCGGCGATCGAGGCCCCGGCAGCCCTGACCGGACTCCCGGTCGTGCGGGCCGAACGGTCGATCGACGAGAAGGTGCTGGCCTCGAAGGCTCGCGGCTACCTGAACGGTCACGTGCCAGTCACCGGCATCATCTCGGCCATGGCAGTGCTGGCCGCCGCCTTGCTCGACCGGGATGCCGTCGTGATGTCGAACGAATGGTCGGCCTCGTCGGCGACGCTGGTCGACGCCCGCGGCCATGAGGTGAACCACCAGTTCTCCAAGAGCCTCGAGTTCGAGCGGTCCTTCGTCTCGCTGCTTCGAGCGTCGGGGCTGCCGGACTACTTCTCTCTGCTGCGCTCGTCGACCGAGCTGTGGATCGCCGACTACTTCGCCCGACACTGTGGCGAGTACCTCACCACCTTCCGCAGCTGCAACCGGTCGTTCGCGATCGACCCCGCTCGTCGGCTCGACCATTGGTGCGGGGTGTGTGACAAGTGCGCCTTCATCGACCTGATCCTCAGCCCGTTTGTGCCCGCCACCGCTCTGGCCGCCGTTTTCCCGACCGTCGAGCCGCTGCAGAACCCAGAGCTGCTCCCCGAGTTCGAGCGACTCCTGGGTCTCGGCGACGAGTCCAAGCCCTGGGAGTGCGTCGGGGACGTGACCGAGAGCCGTGTCGCACTGCGCATGGCGGCCGACCGGCCCGATCGCAATACGCCGTTCCTCGCCGAGCTGGTCGAGCGCTCCGCACCGTACGCCGACCCAGAGCCAGCTGACCTGCTGCGCGCGGTCGGACCCCACCTGATCCCTGAGCGCTATGCCCGACTTGTTGACCTGGGCTGACCTCGTCGGACGCCGGGTCGGCATCTACGGCTTCGGCGTGGAAGGACGAGCGAACCTCCGTGCGTGCCACCACCTCGGGATCGAACCCGTCCTCGTGGACGACCGCCCTCAGGACGGGATGCCGTCGGTCATCGGGACCCATGAGGGCGGTCTGACGGCCTTGCTGACCTGTGAGATCGTTGTCGTCGCGCCTGGCATCTCGGTCTACGCCGACGAGGTCCGTACATTGCGGGCCTCAGGCGTACAGGTCGTGGGCGGGCTCGGCCTGTGGCTCGCCGGCGCGGACCGACGACGGGTGATCTGCATCACGGGTACGAAGGGCAAGAGCACCACCAGCTCGTTGGTCGGCCACCTGCTGAACAGCTGGGGATACCGCTGCATGGTGGGCGGGAACATCGGCCTCGCTCCCTGGGATCCGGAGGCGGGTTCTGACTATGACTACTGGGTGATCGAGGTGTCGAGCTACCAGGCGACCAGCTTGCAGGTGGCTCCTGCGGTCACGGTGGTCACGTCGCTGAACCCTGACCATCTGCCCTGGCACGAGGGCAACCTCGAGACGTACTACCGCGACAAGCTCTCGCTGTGCACCCGGCCAGGCGCTGAGGTCGCGGTAGCCAATGGTGAGTCACCCGACCTGCGCGCCCACGCCGACCTGCTCGGCCCGCGCGTCCACTGGGTCACGGCCGCTGATGTGGAGGTCGAGGACTGGGTCGATGACGTGCCCTTGATGGGCAGGCACAACCGGCTCAACGCCGTCCTGGCAGTCGCGGCCCTCCGTGAGGCGGGTGTGTCCCAGGCGTCGGATCCGGCTGCGCTGCGCTCAGCCGCCCGCTCGTTCCAGCCGCTGGAGCACCGGCTCACCCCGGTCACCACCGTGGACGGCGTGACCTTCATCGATGACGGCCTGGCCACGAACGTGCTACCGACGATCGCCGCACTCGAGGCTTTCCCCGACCGCAGGACGGCGCTCATCGTCGGCGGTCAGGACCGCGGCATCGACTACCGTCCGCTCGGTCGTTTCGTTCGAGATCGCCGAGCGGACACGCTCCTGTTGACCATCCAGGACGTGGGTCCACGGATCGCCGCGGAGGTCGCAATCGAGTTGGTCGGGTCGGGATCGGCTGTACGGGAATGCGCCTCACTCGAGGAGGCGGTCAGCGCTGGCTTTGAGTGGGCGAGGCCCGGCGGTGTGGTGCTGCTGTCACCGGCGGCGCCCAGCTTCGGAATCTACCGAGACTACAAGGAGCGTGCGGCAGCGTTCGTCGCCGCGGCGCTGGCGATCGCCGCTCGGGCCTGAGCAGGGGACGTCAGCCGGGTCACTGGCGAGGTCAGCGAGCCCACTGCCTGCGGACGATGGGCAGCTTGCGGACGTAGGTGGCCTGGTGGAACCAGTGGCTCACCGCGAAGCGGTTGGTGCGCTTGTAGCCGAGCAGCGTCAGCAGTGCCCGTCCGGTTCGGTTCTTGGGGTGGATGCGGCAGACAACGTGCTGCTTGTTCCAGTCCTCGTCCTCGACCACGACCCGTTCCAAGAGCTCCACGAGGGTGCGGCCTAGGCCCTGGTTGCGGTGGTTCGGGTCAACCAGGACGGCATGCAGCACTGCCGTGCTGCTCGCATCAGGCAGGTTTGGCCCGGCAACGGCAGACTGCCGCTCGTAGTGGACGGGATCCAGGATGACGGCGGCTGCGACCAGCGCGCCGTCGCGGTACACCCCTCTGATGGCGTGCAGCCCGGAACCGTCGACCAGCACCGCGTCGAGGTCCCGCCTGGCTGATCAGGGTCTGCCGCAGGATGTCGGGGTTGCCCACAGCGGTGAAGAACCGGTTGCGGAACAGGTCGTCGACCAGCTTCAGCTCGATGGCGCCCCGGTCGAGCAGCAGCCCGAGGGTCTCGAAGAAGGTCAGGTAGCTGCTGATCAGGGCGCGGTCCTCGACCGGGATCGGCTCCTTGAGCAGGAGCTTGCGCCACAGGGCGCCGATGTTCTCGTCGGAGCTGAACCCGGTCTGCAGGTCGCGGATGAACTCAGCCTGGGCGATCCGCTTGGTGAGGCGCACTTCGTACAGCACCACCAGCGCGCCGATGGCGCCCGCCACGGCGACGAACACGCCGAACGCGTCGGGCCACACGGTGTGGATCCCGAGCAGGGTCAGGATGACCAGAGCCGCCATCGTCAGGATGACGTGGTGCTCCTTGGGACGGTTCCGTACCTTCACGCGGCGGAGACTACCGGGCTGGCGTGGGGCGTGGATCAAGCAGGTCGTTGATGGCTGCTGGGATGCGCCAGTAATCGGGCCAGGCCAACCCGTCGATGCTGAGCGTGCTCTGGGCCGACACTCCGTCGACCGCGCCGGCGTGGATGCCGGCGGCGAGGACGTCGCGGCACCAGACCTCCGTGAGGCAAGCGGCGCCGGTTCTGGTGCCCGTCGACGCGACGAGCGCTGCGCTCAGTGCGTGGGTCGCCCAGTTGGAGGTCCCGCCCACCAAGAGGGCATCGCAGGTGACCCCGCTCTGCACCACGTCCCCAGAAGCCACCACGGCCGCCACGAGGGCCGGGTCGAGGCGGCCCATGCCGACCTCATTACCACCGTCGCCGATGGCGAGCGTCACCGCGTCGACCGCTGCGTACCAGTCATCCAGGGGCGGACACCAGCCGCTGATGTCAGCGGCATACATGTTCCGGTACGTGCCGTCGGCGCTGCGGCCTGGCCGTTCGATGGCGATCGCGTGCGTGAGGTCGAGGGTGATCTCGGCCGGATCGTCACAGACGAGCAGGTCGATCGGAATGGCACCGGGATCGGGCTGAGTGGCGTCCAGCGAACCTCGCAGGACAGGTGCGCAGTGGCTGTCCGTGACGACCGTCACCCGACCGCCGAGGGACTGGAGCACGGCGGCCAGCTGGACCGCTCCGAGAGGCCCGTCGGTCTCTGCCGCTGGCGGGTCGGCTCGAGGGATGTAGAAGCCGGTGAGGATCGCCACTCGAAGGTCGCCACAGCTGGCCAGGAGTGACTCCACCGCTCGCCTGAGATCAGTCAGGACGGGAGCAGCCAGGCGCTCCGATCCGCGCCCCGTATCGGTGGCCGCAAGCTTCGCGACCTGGACGCACACGTCGTCAGCCAGCACGCTGCCGACCCTATCGGTCAGGCTCGGGTCGCTGGATGGCTGGGGGCGCTCACGTCGTACACCGTTGCCTTGACCTTGAGCAGGGCTTCGGCGACCTTGCCCTTCGCCTCCGACTGCTCGGCGCTCCCCCAGACCAGCCGCCGACCGCCGTCGAGCTCGACCACGATGTTGTCGACCGACTCCGCGGTGACCAGGGTCGCGCTCGACCTTACGGACGGAGGCAACGCCACCACCACCACCGCGACGTCGCGAAGCGCGCGATCCTCCTTCGAGGCCACCTTGGCGGGCAGCAGTCCATCGGGCGCCGTCGGCACCTCGTAGTAGGCGGCACCTGAGCTGTCGACGAGCTTCACCGGTCCCTCAGCCGTCCGCAGCCCGTACACCGGAGTGCGCTCGACCACGGTGACCACGACGGTGTGCGGCCAGGACCGGGACACCTCCACGGTGGCCACGGGCGCCAACGTCTTCACCCTGGTCACGATGGAGCCGGTGTCCAGACGTGCCAGCGGAGTGCCGAGGGGTACGGCGGCTGTCGCCGTGACCTGGTCGACCGTGAGGACGGCGGTACCCCTCACCTCGACGCGGGTGGCGGCAAGCAGCGGGCTGAACCCGACGCCCCAGACGATGCCGCCGATCAGCGCCAGGACGGCGACGACGACGAGGCCGCGCAGCGCCAGCCGGATCATGCGGGCGCGCTGCCTCCTTCGCCGTGACCCGGTGATGTCGGTCGGCTTGCCCGCCATCAGTTGCCCGCCTCAATGGCCGCTGCGGTAAGCGGGCCGACCGTGGTGATGGAGCCAGCACCGAGGGTGAGGATGATGTCCCCTGGTTCGGCCAGCGCCGCCAGGGCAGCGGGAACATCGGCCAGGTCCGGCACGTACGTGACCATGACCGCACCCGCGTCCATTGCGGCGTCGGCCACGAGCTCGCCGGTGATCCCGGGCATCGGCAGCTCGCGGGCGCCGTACACGTCGGTCACGACGGCGACGTCCGCCAGCGTCAGGGCCTCGCCGAACTCGTCGGCGAAGTCCCGGGTGCGCGAGTAGAGGTGCGGCTGGAAACAGGCGATCACCCGACCCTGCCCCGCGACCGTACGAGCGGCGGTCAGGGTCGCGGTCAGCTCGGTGGGATGGTGGGCGTAGTCATCGAAGACCCGTACCCCGCGCGCCTCCCCCACGGGCTGGAACCGGCGGAGGGTGCCCGCGAACTCGGCTGCGCCGTGGATCAGCAGGTCTGGGTCAGCCCCCAACTCCAGCCCGACCGCGAACCCAGCGGCGGCGTTGTGCAGGTTGAACCCGCCCGGTACGCGCAGCCGCAGGTCGCGGCTCTGGTCAGCCCAGCGCAGGGTCGCGCGGGCCGCGGTGCCCTCGTACGCCAGTTCTGTGAGCCGTATGTCTGCGTTTGCGGACTCGCCGAAGGTGACCACGCGATGGCCAGCAGCACGGACCTCGTCGGCCAGCGCAGCCGAGCCGGGGTCGTCCGCCCCGGCCACCAGCACCTCGACGCTGGGGGCCAGCGCGAACTGCCTGTAGCCAGCGGCGTAGGCAGCCTCGGTGCCCCAGTTGTCGAGGTGGTCGGCTTCGATGTTGGTCACCACGGCGACGACCGTGGGGTACTGCAGGAAGGAACCGTCAGACTCGTCCGCCTCGACCACGAACGCTGCACCGCTGCCCAGGTGCGCGGTCAGCCCTGACGCGGCCAGGGGCGACCCGATCACGTAGGAGGGGTCGAGTCCGGCCGCCGTCAGCATCACCGCTGTCATGCCGCTGGTCGTCGTCTTGCCATGGGTGCCGGTCACGCAGACACCAGCTTTGCCCTGCATCAGAGCGGCTAGACCGGCGCTGCGGTGCCACACCGGAATGCCTCGGCGCTGGGCCTCGACGAGCTCGACGTTGTCGGGCTTGATCGCCGACGACACCACAACCACGTCCACGTCGCCCACCTGGCTCGGGTCGTGACCCACCGAGACCGTCACACCCGCCTCGCCCAGAGCCCGGAGCGCGGCCGAGTCGGCCTGGTCGGACCCAGACACCCGTACACCGCTGTCGGCGAACAGCTGGGCGATCCCGCTCATCCCCGCTCCGCCGGCGGCGATGAAGTGGGCAGCCGAGACCTCGGCGACGGGGGTCACCACGACTGGCTCGACCAACATCAGCGGGCCTCCGCGAGGATCAGGCGCGCCAACGCCTCCGCTGCATCGCCCGGCACCAGGTCACGGCCCGCCCTGCTCATCCGGTCGAGAACCGTCGGATCCTGAATCAGGGGCAGTACCTCGGCGATCAGCCGGTCTGGCGTGAGGTCAGCGTCGGCCACCAGCTTCGCGCCGCCGGCTGCCACCAGGGACTCCGCGTTGCGGCGCTGCTCACCGTTGCCGTGTGGCAGGGGGACGAAGACACTCGGCAGTCCGACTACCGCCGTCTCTACGACCGTGCCGGCACCAGAACGCCCGACCATCAGGTCGGCTGCGGCGTACGCCTCCTCCATCCGGTCGACGTAGGCGACCGGCACGTACGAGGCGCTACCCACTGTGCGACCCACGTGCCGCTCGGGGTCGAAGTTCTTCGACCCGAGCACGTGCAGCACCGAGACGCCCTGGTCGAGCAGCCGGCCCAGAGCCCCCGCGATGGCGGTGTTCAGCCGTTGGGCCCCGAGGGACCCACCCGACACGAGGAGGACAGGCCCGTCTGCCGGAAGGCCCAGCGCGGCGCGAGCCTCCGCGCGGCGGGCCGACCGGTCCAGGGTCGCGATGGCCGCCCGGACCGGCAGCCCGACGTAGCGCTGCCCCTTCAGTCCAGTGTTCGGGAACGAGACTGCCACCACCTTGGCGAACCCGACCGCCACCTTGTTCGCCACGCCGGGCAGGGCGTTCTGCTCATGAACCACGACTGGCAGCCCCAGCGTGCGGGCAGCCAGGTAGACGGGCAGCGACGCATAGCCGCCAAAGCCCGCCACGACCTGTGCCCCGGTCTGCTTCAGGATGCTGCGAGCTTTCCAGACGGCCCGACTCAGCCGCCACGGCAGGGTCAGCAGGTCGACTCCCGGCTTGCGCGGCAGCGGTACGGCGGGAACGAGGTCGAGCTCGAGGCCCGCAGCGGGGATGACGCGCGTCTCGAGGCCCTTCGGTGTGCCGACGCAGGTGATCGCCACCTCTGGCTCGAGCTGGCGCAGCGCCTCTGCGGTGGCGATCAGCGGCGACGTGTGGCCAGCGGTTCCACCGCCAGCAAGGACCACTGTGGTCATGGGTCAGCGTCTCCCGTCGACAACCGTGGTCACACGTGCCTTGGCCGGCTGCTTGCGACGAGCCAGCACCCGCCTCGCCGCAGGTTCGTTGCGTGCACAGGCGACCAGCAACCCGACCGTGGCGATCGTGGCAAGCAGGGACGATCCGCCGTACGACACCAGAGGCAGCGTGACGCCCATGACGGGCACCAGCCGCAGCACGACGGCGATGTTGACCATCGCCTGCAGCACGAACCAGGCACCGATACCGACCGACAGGTTGCGAGAGAAGGCGTCATCGGAGCGCTTGGCGATCCGTAGTGCGGCGTAGCCGAGGATGGCGAACAGCCCGATGGTGGCGGCCGAACCGACCAGGCCGAGCTCCTCGCCGATGATGGCGAACACATAATCGGTGTGGGCGGCGGCGAGCATGCCCCACTTCTGCTTGCTCTGCCCCAGCCCCAGCCCCCACCAGCCGCCGGAGGCCAGCGCGTAGATCCCACGCAGCGGCTGCTGGTTGACGCCCTCGATGTCGGCCGCGGGGTCGAAGAAGCCGAGGATGCGGCTCATCCGATTGCTCGACGTCAGCACCAGCACGAGGGCACCGACGGCCGCCATGGAGAACAGCACGCCGAGAACGCGCAGCGGGGCGCCGCACAGGAAGAGCACCGCCACCACCATCGCGCTCATGATGATCGCCGTACCCATGTCGTGCTGCATGATGACGAGCCCGATGATGATCCCGGTGAAGAGCAGGTACGGCACCAGCTCACGTGGCCGGTCGAGGATCTTCTCCTTGCGCGCCAGCAGGTCGGCACCCCACAGACAGATCGCAATCTTGGCGAACTCGGACGGCTGGAACTGCAGCAGCGAGCTGCCCAGCCGGAGCCAGTTCCGGTTGCCGCCCTCCGCCACACCGAGCCCGGGCACGAACGTGAGAGTGAGGGTGACCATGGCCAGCAGTAGGGCTGGCCAGGCGAGGAACCGCAGCGTACGGGGGGCGACGCGGGCCATGACGGCGGCGCCGGCCAGGCCTACCACCAGGAAGATCAGCTGCCGCTTGACGTAGTAGTACGGGTCGTTGTTGGTCGCGGACGAGACCTCAGCCAGCACGCTGGACGACGAGAGCACCATCAGCACCCCCAGTCCCAGCAAGAGGCCAGCTGAGGCGATGACCAGGTACATGCTCGCCAGCGGAGTGTCGAGGGCGTGCTGCAGGAGACCACGTGCGGTCCGGTCGTTGGCTGCGGTGCGTGATGGCGTACGGGAGACGGTGCGCTGGGGGGAAGTGGTGGCCGTCACGACGCTCAGTGCCCCCGAACCACGGGCGGGCCAAGGGTGGTCACGACCCGGGCATCCTCCATCATCTGACCAGTCTCCGACGGGTCACCGAGGATCACGGGGAACCTGGCCGCGTGTCGGCCGAATCCACCGCCCTCAAACCGTCCGCAACAGCCTTCGCTGGCACACCGAAGGATCGGGCCAGCGCGGTGGCGGCTAGGGCGCAGGCGGCTCGCAGCGGGTCATCCTGCGGCCCCACGTCGTGCAGCTTGGCCACCTCGAGGGCCGAGTCGCGACGCTGCGGGATGAAGGCCCGGTCGACGATCAGGTCCTCCACGAGGCCGACCATCGACACCGCCGGGGTGCCCAGGGTGAACCCGATCGCCCTGGCTCCGTCGGTGACATCCGCCTCCTCGACCAGGTGTTCCGTACGGAGCTCGGCGACGTTGTAGACGCAGGCATGGGTGACGCCTCGGTAGATCACGCCCAGATCGTGGTCGCCGCGCCCGCCATCAGCCGGGTCGACATTGAGGACGACCGCTGAGTGGAAGGTCGCCGACGAGACCCAGTGCAGCCGTTCCCCCGTGAGGTTGACGACGAGTGCGTCGTACGGCTCGGGGTCGTTGAGCGCCTCGATGACCGGCCGCTCGGGATCTCCCACCGTCACGGTCCGCAGTCCCGCGCTGGAGAGGATGGACGCCAGCATGTCGGCGGTCTCGGCGCGGCCCTCGACACCCGTGACCCCTAGCCAGGGCGCGGGTCGTTCCGCATGCATGAGCCGCCAGGCGAGCTCCACGTCGCCCCAGATCGGGGCTCCGGTGGCGATGGCCGCATCAACCAGCGCTGGGCTTGCCTCAGGGGGGACGATCACGAGGTCGGCGGCCAGGTCGTCGATCACCTGGGCAGCTGACTCCCGTACGGACGCGCCGAGCACCTCAAGGATCTGCCGACGCTCAGCCGAGTCGCCAGCCTCGGCGATGACCACGACCTGTGCCCCGACCTCGAGCAGCGCATCGGCGGCTGCGAACCCGCTCGCACCCATGCCGAGAACCAATGCAGTGACCTCGGACCAGGCGGACGAACGGTCGGCTTCTGCCAGCCAGTCGGCTGGTCTTGCTGGCGGGAGCGTTGTCATCCCTGGGTGGCCACCCACTCGGCGTAGAACAGACCCAATCCGGTGGCGACCGCCAGCCCGGCGATGATCCAGAACCTGACCACCACCGTGACCTCGTTCCAGCCGAGCATCTCGAAGTGGTGATGCAGCGGCGCCATCTTCCACAGCCGTTTGCCCTTGGTCAGCTTG
>DAOOHL010000079.1:0-4300 GCA_035416185.1 Propionibacteriaceae bacterium
AGGAGGCGCAGGCGTGCGGTCTCCCGGTGGTCGCGCCGGCTCGCGGCGGGCCGATCGACCTGGTCCAACCGGGGGTCAACGGCTACCTGTACAAGCCCGGGAAGCTCAAGGAGCTCCGGAAGCATGTCGCGACGCTCGTCGACGACGCCGACCTGCGAGCCAGGCTGGGCGCCCAGGCGCGAGCGGGGGTGGAGCACCGGACCTGGTCCTACATCTGCGACCAGCTGCTCGACTACTACCGCACCGCCATGCGCCTCGGTGTCGCTGGCGATCTCGAGCTCATTTAGACCTTTCTGATCCGGATCCACTCGATGTCGTGGTTGTCGCCCTTGCGCAGCACGACGGTTGCCCGGCCGCGGGTGGGGCGGATGTTGGCTTCGAGGTTGGGGCCGTTGACGGCATCCCAGACGCTGCGCGCCATGGCGATGGCCTCGTCGTCGGAGAGTTTCGAGAACTGTACGAAGAACGACTTGGGATCACGGAAGGCCGAGTCGCGCAGGTGCATGAAGCGCTCGACGTACCACTGGCGGACCATCTCGGTGTCGGCGTCGACGTACACGGAGAAGTCGAAGAAGTCCGAGACGGCCAGGGCCATCGTTCCGTCCGTACGACGTCGGGCCGGCTGGAGCACGTTGAGGCCCTCGAGGATCAGGATGTCTGGCTGTCGTACGGTGATGTGCTCGCCTTCGAGGATGTCGTAGACCAGGTGGTTGTAGACCGGGGCCTTGACCTCGGGCACGCCGGACTTCACGTCCATGACGAAGCGCAGCAGGCGACGCCGGTCGTACGACTCGGGGAAGCCCTTGCGCGTCATCAGCCCGCGTGACTCGAGCTCGGCGTTCGGGAAGAGGAATCCGTCGGTGGTGACGAGGTCGACCGTTGCCCCCTCGGCGCGAAGCAACTCGCGCAGCAGCCTCGACGTCGTTGACTTCCCCACCGCGACCGACCCCGCGACGCCGATCACGAACGGCGTCTTGCGCTCGGACAAGCCAAGGAACTTGTTCGTCTCGCCGTACAGCATGCCCTTGTGCTCGATGAACAGGTTCACCAGCTCGGTCATCGGTAGGTAGACCTGACGCACCTGGTCGATGTCGATCGGGTCGCCGGTGGCCCGGATCCGGTCGAGCGTCTCCTCCGAGAGCGGTAACTGCAGGGTCTGGGCGAGGTCGGCCCACACCTCTCGACTGGTGGTGACGTACGGACCGTACGGGTCGTCTTCCGGCGCGGCGTCGTCTGCCTGTACGGCGTCGTACAGGTCGTCGTCAGCTGCCATGCTGGGCTTCCTCCATCGAGATTGCTGCTGTCCGCGCCCGAAGCGCACCGGCCTACCGGAGAACCTTGGCATTACTGTGGCAGCCATGTGCGGAATCGTCGGGTACGTCGGACCGCGGCAGGCCGAGAAGGTGGTCGTCGACGGGCTCAGGCGGATGGAGTATCGCGGCTATGACTCGGCGGGTGTCGCCCTCGTCGCCGACGGCCGGATCGCTGCGGCGAAGAAGGCTGGCAAGCTGAAGAACCTCGAGGCGGACCTCGCCGCCACTCCCCTGCCTGGCTCGCACCAGGGCATCGGCCACACTCGGTGGGCCACCCACGGCGGCCCGACCGACGGTAACGCCCACCCGCATGTCTCCCAGTCCGGGCGCGTGGCGCTCGTGCACAACGGGATCATCGAGAACTTCGCCGAGCTCCGTACGGAGTTGAAGAACGAAGGCGTGAGCTTCCACTCCGAGACCGACACCGAGGTGGCCGCGCAGCTCCTGGGCCGCGAGGTGGAGCGCACCCCTGACCTCGCCGATGCCATGCGGGCGATCTGCCACCGGCTCGAGGGCGCGTTCACGCTGGTCGCGGTCGACGCCGAACAGCCTGGCCGGATCGTCGCCGCCCGGCGCAACTCGCCCCTGGTTGTCGGCGTGGGCGAGGGTGAGACCTTCGTCGCCTCCGACGTGGCCGCGTTCATCGAGCACACCCGCGAGGCGATCGAGCTGGGCCAGGACCAGGTCGTCGACGTCACCGCCGACACGATCACGGTCACGGACTTCGAGGGCGTTCCAGCGCCGAGCCGGCCGTACCACATCGACTGGGACCTGTCGGCTGCCGAGAAGGGTGGGTACGACTGGTTCATGCGCAAGGAGATCTTCGAACAGCCGAAGGCAGTGGCCGACACCCTGCTGGGGCGACTGAACGCCGACGGCGAGCTGGTGCTCGACGAGATCCACATCGAAGCGTCCGAGCTGCGCAGCATCGACAAGATCGTCATCGTGGCTTGTGGCACCGCGTTCTACGCCGGGCTGGTCGCCAAGTATGCGATCGAGCACTGGACCCGGATCCCCTGCGAGGTCGAGATCGCCTCGGAGTTCCGCTACCGCGACCCGATCATCACCCCGCGCACGCTGGTGGTCACAATCTCCCAGTCGGGCGAGACCGCAGACACCCTGATGGCGATCCGCCACGCTCGCGAGCAGAACGCGAAGGTGATCGCGATCTGCAACACCAACGGCGCCACGATCCCCCGCGAGTCCGACGCGGTGATCTACACCCACGCTGGCCCCGAGATCGGCGTGGCCTCGACCAAGGGGTTCACCACCCAGGTCGTCGCCTGCTACCTGCTGGGCCTCTACCTGGCGCAGGTACGGGGGACGAAGTTCGGCGACGAGATCGCGGTGCTGCTGGGCGAGCTGGAGCAGGCCCCGGCGAAGATGCAGCGAGTGCTCGACAACCTCGACACCGTTCTGCAGCTAGCCCGGGACTTCGTTCGGCAGCCGTCGGTGCTCTTCCTCGGCCGTCACGTGGGCTACCCGATCGCGCTCGAGGGTGCGCTGAAGCTGAAGGAGATCAGTTACATCCACGCCGAGGGGTTCCCCGCTGGCGAGTTGAAGCATGGCCCGATCGCGCTGGTCGAGTATGGCGTCCCGGTGTTCGTGGTCGTCCCGCCGAAGGGCCGCGACCAGCTGCACGACAAGGTCGTCTCCAACATCCAGGAGGTACGGGCTCGTGGCGCGAAGACCATCGTCCTGGCCGAAGAAGGCGACACCGACGTCGAGCCGTACGCCGACGTCCTCCTCCCGCTGCCCCAGGTGCCGACGCTGTTCCAGCCCCTGATGGCGATCATCCCGCTGCAGATCTTCGCTTGCGAGCTGGCCACCCTGAAGGGCCACGACGTCGACCAGCCGCGCAACCTGGCCAAGTCGGTCACGGTCGAGTAGGACCAGCCGGTGATTGTCGGGATCGGGATCGACGTCTGCTCGGTCGAACGCTGGGAGTCGATGGTGGCCCGACGGCCCGCGGTGGTGGAGCGGCTGCTGACCCCGGCCGAGGCGGCGAAGAACCCGACCTCGCAGGCGGCCCGGTTCGCTGCGAAGGAGGCCCTGGCGAAGGCGCTCGGCGCCCCGCTCGGTCTGTCCTGGCTGGATGCCGAGGTAGTCACGGGCACAGCGGGCGAGCCGGTGCTGGAGATCCGTGGGACGGTCGCCGCCCGTGCGAGGGAGCTCGGGGTGACCAAGGTGCACCTGTCGTTGAGCCATGATGCGGGCCTCGCAGTGGCGTACGTGGTCTGCGAATCGGCTGAGGCGTAGCTAACTTCTCACCCACGTACAGGTCCTCGGCCATAGCGGGAGACCCTGCACGTAGGTGAGCGGTGAGCAACATCGAGAGGAGGACGACGATGATTCCCATCCACCTGACCCCAGAGATCAAGGCTGCCGAGGAGTCCCTGGGTCGGGAGCTCCACGACGGCACCCTGATGCATCGGGCAGCCGTCGGTCTCACCCATGCCGTGGCCGAGGAGCTTGACCGGGTTGGTGGCGGCGAGGTGCTGCTGCTCGCTGGCCCGGGGAACAACGGCGGCGACGGGCTGTTCGCGGCCGGCATGCTCGCCGCGCGGGGCATCCCCACGTCGGTCTGGCAGACATCCTCGAAGGTGCATCCAGCCGCATGGGATGCGTACGCCAGTGCTGGTGGCCGGATTCTCGACGGGCTGCCTGCCGCCCTGGCGGCGCTGCCGACCACCGCGGTGGTGATCGACGCCGTGTACGGAATGGGCTCCCGACCTGGTCTGCCGGATGACGTGGCGACATTCGCCGACGCCTGCCGCACCCAAGGGGTGGTGGTGGTCGCCTGCGACATTCCCTCCGGTCTGAACTCCGACTCCCCCGGCTCGCCTTCTGACGTCTCGTTCCACGCCACCCGTACGGTCACGATGGGCGCCTGGAAGGCCGCCCACGTGATGGAGCCAGCCCGCAGCCGCTGCGGCCAGGTCACCCTGGTCGATATCGGGCTGCCTCTCCCGGAGGCCCCGCTCGTC
>DAOOHL010000079.1:4400-11034 GCA_035416185.1 Propionibacteriaceae bacterium
CGGCCAGGTCACCCTGGTCGATATCGGGCTGCCTCTCCCGGAGGCCCCGCTCGTCCAGTGGGAGCGGTCGGATGTGGCAGCCGTCTGGCCCTTCCCCGACGCGACCAGTGACAAGTACTCCCGCGGTGTCATCGGGCTCGACACGGGTTCTGACAGCTACCCGGGCGCTGGCGTCCTGTCCGCCTACGGGGCGGTCTACGCCGGCGCCGGCATGGTGCGGGTTCTCGGCCCCGAGCGAGTCTCTGATGAGGTCCGTCGGGCCCTGCCCAACGTGGTTGGCGCCGAGGGACGCGTGCAGGCCTGGGTCGTTGGTTCGGGCTGGGGCGAAAGACCTGACGGTACGGAGCGCATCGCCGAGCTGCTCGCCACCGGCCTTCCGCTGGTGGTCGACGCCGATGGGTTGGCCCACCTACCTGAGGCACCCATCGACCGTCCCGGCGTGCTGCTGACACCGCACGCTGGCGAGCTGGGCAGGCTGCTCGGCGCCGAACGCCGCACGGTGACGTCAGACCCGGTCGGAGCCGTACGGCAGGCAGCCGAGAGGTCCGGGGCCACCGTCCTGCTGAAGGGCGCCACCCAGTACGTCGCGGTACCCGGTGAGCACCACGTCTCCCTCGCCGTACCAGGTCCGGCCTGGACAGCCCAGGCGGGCTCGGGTGACGTGCTGGCGGGCATCTGCGGCACGCTCCTGGCTGCTGGACTGGGTCCGCGGGAGGCTGCTGTCGTGGGCGCGTCGATCCAAGCCATCGCCGCTGCCGCCCACCCCGGCCCGTACCCTCCTCAGGACCTCGCCTGGTTCCTCCCCGAGATCATCGCTGGGCTCCGTGACTGAGCGCAGTCAGGGCTGGTGGAAGGTCAGCACACCACCGTACACAGCCCTGGTCAGGCTGGTCAGATCAAGCGTTGACAACTGCGCAGGGTCGACGAAGACCATCTGCCGCCCCTCGTGGCACTCGACCTCATCGTCGGTGATGTCCATGCGAGCTGTGTAGAGGTCAACTTCATCGATGCCGTGGTCTGCGCAGGGGACGCTGTCGTGACCCAGAAAGACCAGATCGTCGCAGTCGACGCCAGTCTCTTCCAGGAGCTCTCGCCGAGCAGCCACGTCAGGCGCCTCACCAGGCTCAATCGCGCCACCCACCAGGCTCCACTTGTCAGGATCCGTCGGCGCACCCTCGTCGCGCTCCTGCATCAGCACCCAGCTGCGGGCGTCCACGATGCCGACCAGCGCCACAAACACTCGGCCGATGCTCACAGGCTTGCCCGATCCCGGACCACCTCAGCGAGGTGCTCACAGTGTGTGACTGTTCGCGCTCCGCGCTCACTGTGCCGCTCGCTTCCAGCCTCGCTCTTCGTCGTCACTCGACCCCTCCGATTCGCTCCGGGCCGCTCGCTCCTCCTGCATCTCGAGTGCCCGCGGCACATTGCGCAGAAACCTTCATGACCTCAGAGACCAGCACGATCCCGGACAACCTCGGCCAGATGCTCACAGATGCGCTGCGCTTGATCGGTTGTGGGCGCCTCGACCATGACGCGCACCAGGGGCTCCGTACCGGAGGGCCGCAGCACGACCCGGCCAGTGTCGCCCAGTTCGCGCGACGCCGCGGAGACAGCGGCCTTGATCTCGAGGTCCGACCCGGCGCGGAGCTTGTCGACGCCCTTCACGTTGATCATCACCTGCGGCAGGCGTGTCATCACTGAGGCAAGGTCAGCGAGCGTACGGCCCGTGCGCGCGACCCGGGCGGTCAGGTGCAGGCCGGTCAGGACGCCGTCACCGGTCGTCGCGAACTCGGACAGGATCACGTGACCTGACTGCTCTCCGCCGAGGGTGAAGCCGTTGGCGTTCATCGACTCGAGCACGTATCGGTCGCCGACCTTGGTCTGGTCGACGCGGATGCCGTGCTCCTTCATCGCGTGCATGAAGCCGAGGTTGCTCATCACGGTGACGACGACGGTCTCACTGGCGAGGCGGTGCTGCTCCAGCTGGGCGATGGCGAGAACGGCCAGGATCTGGTCGCCGTCGATGACCTCACCGGTGGCGTCGACCGCCAGGCACCGGTCGGCGTCGCCGTCGAGCGCGATGCCCAGGTCGGCGCCGTGCTCGACCACTGCCCGCTGCAGGTCACCGAGATGGGTCGAGCCGCAGTTGTCGTTGATGTTCAGCCCGTCGGGGGTGTGGTGGATCGGGATCACCGTGGCACCCTGAGCGGCGAACGCAGCGGGGCCGGTCATCGAGGCGGCGCCGTTCGCGCAGTCGATGACGATCGTCAGGCCGTCCAGCGAGGCGTCGGCGCCCAGTGACGCCACCAGATGCGCCACATAGCCGTCCACCGCGCCAGGATCGTCGGTGACGCGTCCGACAGCAGCTCCCACCGGGCGGTCCCAGTGGTTGCCGAGCCGCTCCTCGATCGCGTCCTCGAGGTCGTCGTCGAGCTTCACGCCGCCCCGGGAGAAGAACTTGATCCCGTTGTCAGGCATCGGGTTGTGCGACGCCGACAGCATCACGCCCAAGTCTGCGTCCATCGAGGCGACCAGGTAGGCAAGCCCGGGGGTCGGCACCACACCAACGCGAATCACGTCGACCCCGACGCTCGCCAGGCCAGCCACGACGGCGGCCTCAAGGAACTCACCTGACGCCCGCGGATCACGGCCAACCAGGGCACGAGGCCGATGCCCGCCGAACGCCCCCGCCTCGCCCAGCACGTGGGCCGCCGCGACCGAGAGGTCGAGCGCGAGCTCGGCGGTCAGGTCGACGTTCGCCTGACCCCGTACGCCATCGGTCCCGAAGAGTCTTGCCATGTCGCTGAACTTATCGCAGCGCCCGGAAACGCAACGACCGCGCCACCCGACTGGACAGGTCCAGAAGTGGCGCGGTCGATCGCGCGAAATGCTGGGGCAGGCGCCCCAGGGATCAGCGCTTGGAGTACTGAGGAGCCTTACGGGCCTTCTTGAGGCCAGCCTTCTTGCGCTCCTTGATGCGGGCGTCGCGGGTCAGCATGCCGGCCTTCTTCAGCGCGGGACGCGACGCCTCGGCGTCGGCAGCGTTGAGCGCCCGGGCGATGCCGAGACGCAGGGCGCCAGCCTGGCCGGTGATGCCACCGCCAGCGATGCGGGCGATGACGTCGTACGAGCCGGCGACCGCAGCGGTCTCGAAGGGCTCGGACGCGATCTGCTGGTGCACCTTGTTCGGGAAGTAGTCCTCGAGGGTGCGGCCGTTGATCGACCAGGTGCCGGTGCCGGGAACGAGGCGGACGCGAGCGACGGCCTCCTTGCGACGGCCGGTGCCACCGGTGTTGGTCACGACGGCGGGGCGCGACGAGGACTGGGCCTGCGACGGCTGCGCCTCAGCGCGGTACGCGATCTGGCGGTCCTGCTCGTCGACGAAGCCCTCGGGGGTCTCGTCGTCGATCATGTCGATGGTGGTCTCAGACATCGATCCTCAATCTCACTGTGCGATCTGGGTGATCTCGTACTGCTCAGGCTTCTGAGCGGCATGTGGGTGCTCAGGCCCGGCGTACACCTTCAGCTTGCTGATCAGCTGACGGCTCAGCTTGTTCTTGGGCAGCATGCCCCAGACAGCGAGCTCGACGGCCTTGCGGGGATCCTTCGCGAGGAGCTCCCCGTACGGGACGGCCTTGAGGCCACCGGGCTGGCCGGAGTGGCGGTAGGCCATCTTGGTGACGCGCTTGTTGCCGGTGAGCGCGATCTTGCTCGCGTTGACGACGACGACGAAGTCGCCCTGGTCAACGTGCGGGGCGAAGGTCGGCTTGTGCTTGCCGCGCAGGAGCGTCGCAGCGGTCACGGCCAAACGGCCGAGGACGACGTCGGAGGCGTCGATGACGTGCCAGTTCCTGGTGATCTCACCAGGCTTCGGGCTGTACGTGGACACGTGTGAAACCATCTTCCTTGTAATGTTGAGCGGCTCGTGGGCGCGGCGTCCGACACATGGCTTCGGATACCTGAGCGCAACAGCACCTCAGCCTACAATCCCTGTCGCCGATCGACCAAATGAGCGACAGTGAGGCATGAAGAGCGCCGGAGCGTTCCTCGAGTGGCTGCTGGTGGGCGGCCTGTTCTCGCTCGCCTTCGTCGGCATGCTGACGATCGGCCCGTACGTGCTCGTCGTCTCGCTGGTGGCCCTGCTGGCTGCAGCGAAGCTGATCGGGACACGCGTGATCATGGCCCTGGTCTCTGGCTGGGCCTCGTCCCCCTCTGGGTCGCGTGGAACAACCGACGTGGTCCGGGTGAGGAGTGTTGGCAAACGGCCACAGCCCAGGGTTGCAGTGAGCTGTACGACCCTCGCCCCTGGGCCGCGCGGTGTTGGTCTGGTCATCGTGGGGTTGGTGCTCGCCGTCATGGTGCATCGAACCCGTCGTGAGCCACTCGCTGGGGGCGGCTCCGACAAGCACTGACGCTGCTTGCCGGAACGAAGTTGACCCCTCCCCCAGACTGGGCGAATCCAACCGAGTAGGGTTCCGCGCATGAGTTCAAAGACGAGCGCAAACATCGCCCAGGTGTCGACCCCCGACGAGATCCGGAACGTGGTTCTGGTGGGTTCGTCAGGTTCTGGGAAGACAACGCTGCTCGAACACATTCTCCGCTCCCGGATCACGGGCTACCGCGGCGAGAAGGAGGATCTTGAGCGCACCTCTCAGATGATGGTCGCCGCGATCCCGGCTGGCGAGGTCGTGGTCAACCTGCTCGACGCCCCTGGTCACCCCGATTTCGTCGGTGAGCTCCGGGCCGGCCTACGCGGCGCTGACGCTGCCGTGTTCGTGGTGGCCGCCGCCGACGGCATCGACTCCGCCACCGCGGCGCTGTGGAACGAGTGCGCCGCGGTCGACCTGCCGCGCGCGATCGTGATCACCAAGCTTGACGACGGCCGCACGACCTTCGCCGACGCCCTGGCTGCCCTACAGGACACGCTGGGTAAGTCCGTCCAGCCCTCGTACGCCCCCCTCGAGGTCAACGGCCAGATCGCCGGCAACATCTCCCTGGTCTCGCAGCGGGTGCATGACTACAGCTCTGGCAAGGTCGAGAAGCGCACCGCCACCGACGAGGAGATCGCGATCGTCGAGGCCTACCGGGCCGCCCTGATCGAGGGGATCATCGAGGAGTCCGAGGACGCCGACCTGATGGACCGCTACCTCGAGGGCGACGTGCTGAGAACTGAGGAGCTGGTCAACGACCTTCTGGTCGCGGTCAAGAACGGTCGCTTCTTCCCGGTCATCCCAGTCACCAGCGTGAACGGGCTCGGTACCGAAGAGCTGCTCGCCGTCATCGAGTCGTCCTTCCCGACCCCCGACTCCCACCGGCTCGACGTGACCACTCCTGACGGCGACGAAGCCGCCGCCGAGATCGGCAACCCGGACGGCCCGCTCGTCGCCGAGGTGATCCGGACAACGTCAGACCAGTTCGCGGGCCGGCTGTCGGTCGTCCGCATCTTCAACGGCACCCTGTCGACCGACGACATCGTCCGGGTCGCGGGGAACCGCTCGCTGTTCACCGGCAAGGAGGACCCGGCGCATCCCGACCACGCGGAGGAGGAGCGGATCGGCCAGATGACGATCCCGGTCGGCCTCACCTCGCAGCCCATCACCAAGGCCATCGCCGGCCAGATCGTCCTGCTGCCCAAGCTGGGCCATGCCGAGACCTCCGACACGCTGTCGAGCCGCGACAAGCCCCTGCTGATCGCGCCCTGGACCGCGCCTGAGCCGCTGCTGCCGGTCGCCATCAAGGCCGCGTCGCGCAACGACGAGGACAAGCTGCCCAATGCGCTGGCGCGGCTCGCGGTCGAGGACACGACGGTACGGGTTGAGCGCACCGTCGAGACCGACCAGATCGTGCTCTGGACCATGGGTCAGGCCCACATCGACCTGCTGCTCAACCGGCTGAAGGAGCGGTACGGAGTCAGCGTCACCACCGAGGACCTCAAGGTGCCGCTGCGGGAGACGTTCGTCGCGTCAGCGAAGGCGATGGGCCGCCACGTCAAGCAGTCGGGCGGCCATGGCCAGTACGCCGTCTGTCAGATCGAGGTCGAGCCGCTCGGCCGCGGTGAGGGGTTCAAGTTCGTCGACAAGGTGGTCGGCGGCGCCGTACCCCGGCAGTTCATCCCGTCGGTGGAGAAGGGCGTACGGGCCCAGCTCGAGAAGGGTGTCATCGCCGGCTACCCGGTCGTCGACCTGCAGGTGACGTTGTACGACGGAAAGGCCCACTCGGTCGACTCCTCCGACATGGCGTTCCAGCTGGCGGGGCAGCATGCCCTCAAGGAGGCAGCGTCGGCCAAGACGGTGACGTTGCTGGAGCCCATCGACGAGGTGACGGTGGTGGTCGGCGACGAGCACATGGGTGCGGTGATGACCGACCTGACCAGCCGTCGTGGCCGCCTGCTCGGCACCGATACCGATGCGGCGAACCACGCGATCATCAAGGCGCTCGTCCCAGCCAGTGAGCTGAGCAAGTACGCCATCGACCTGCGGGGCCTGGCCCAGGGCTCAGGCTCGTTCACCCGTGAGTTCCACGGCTACGAGCAGCTTCCGGCCAACCTCGTCGACGCGGCGATCAAGGAGCACCCGCAGCACTGACGCTCGGGACGTTCAGGCGGTCCGCGACCTCAGAAGGAGCGGGCGAACCC
>DAOOHL010000080.1:0-10960 GCA_035416185.1 Propionibacteriaceae bacterium
CACTTCAGGCCCGTGGTGAGACCCGGCCGCGGTCACGACCGGCAGGCCCAGAACCAGCGCATCGACGGCGACCAGCCCGATCCGCCCCGGATTGGCCAGGGCTCGGCTGGCCGCTGCAATGGTGGCCAACTGTTCGGGACCCGCGTACCCCACGAGCACGGTCTGGCCCCGTGCAACGCTCTCGTCGAAGATGGCAGCGCCCGCACCGGCACCCGCGACGACCACCCTCACATCGGGGTCCGACTCATGCAGCACATCGAGGGAACGGCAGAGCAGATCAAGCCGCTTGGCGTGGTCGAGCCCGCCGACAACAGCCAGTAACGGTGCGTCCCCGAGGCCGTACCGAGTGCGGAAGGACGCCACCTGGGCTTCGTTGACCGCGTCCCTGGCTGCCTCCAACGCGTCCGTTGGGCCGGCATTCATGACGACCGAGATCCTTGTAGGGTCCACGCCTGCCAGCTCAGCCTGGAGGCCGCCGTGGGGCGTGTACGCGAAGACGTGATCCGCGCGGCGCATCATCCAACGCTCGGCCGCCAGATCTATCCGGCTGCCACGTGCCACGTACGAGCCCACGTGTCCCCACAGACCCAGGCGGGAACCCTGCGCCCGGTCAGCGAGAGCGCGAACGAAGTCCGGTGAGGAACCAATCAGGGGCAGGACGACCCCGCTGCCCCCTCGCCAGGGCCGGCGGCCACGGACACCCGACACGGTCCCTCCCGGCACACGGACGGAGAACTGCTCGATCGGGGTCACCCAGGGCGGTACGACCGCGTCCGATCGTAGGGCCTGATCTCCAGAAGGCCGTCCAGCCAGCACACGAACAGTGACGCCTTCCCTGGACAGGGATTCGATCAACCTCTCAAAGAACTCGACCCGATACCGAGGGACGCATGGCTGAACAATGTCGACCCTCATGAGGCCGCGCCATAGATCAGCTCGAGCTTGTCCACGACGGATCCAATCGTGAAGTGAGTTGCGACCAGGCGGCGAGCTCGGCAGCCGAGCTGTCTTGCGGCGCTGGGGTCGTTCAGCAACACCTCAATAGCCGACGCGACCGCGTCAGGATCTGGGTTGGAGACGAGGGCGGCACCCGCCTCACGGAAGATCGATGCCAAGCCGTTATCCTCACACATGACGATGGCCAAGCCCAGCGACGCCGCCTCCAGTACAGCCATCGGGAATGGTTCGCGCACTGACGGGAGCACGAAGACGCGCGCTCGCGACATGCGACCCAAGACTTTCTCAGGAGGGACGGCCGCACCCAGGCTGATGTTGCTGGGCCGCCCGTGAGACTCCACCATGTGACGGAGCCGGTCGCCCTCCCCCTCGTCCGGCCCCGCAACTGTGAACCGTACGCCCGGGTGCCGACCGGCGATCCGGAGGGCAGCTTCTACGAAGACAGCCGGCCGTTTACGCTCGTGAAGTCGACCGAGGTACAGCACCTCATCGAGCGGTTGCCCGACGTCCGGCGGGAGAGGTACGCCGTTCACGAGCCGCACAATCTCGGCCGAGCCTCCGCTCACGACTCGAAGGTGGTCCTCCTCTGTTGCATTCAGTGCCAAGACCGCGGAGGCACGGCTGAGCACTGGCCTTGTGAGGCCTGCGTCCAGCGGCCTACTGAGAAGCCGCTCGGAAGGGTCAATCATCCCGTGCGTCTGCAGCACCAGCGGTACCCCGCTGGCCAGGGCGAGTCTCGCCGCCGGCAGAGTCACAAAGTCGCGTGCCAGGTGGACGTGAAGCACGTCCAGATGAGCCAGATCCTTGGTCAGCGCCCGGAGCAATCGCCATGACCCCGTGCCAGCAAATCCCATTCCGGGCATCACTGTTCGCGCTGGCAAGGCAGTCACCGGGATCCCGCCGGTCTCAACTGGAGCTACTGAGAAGCCTCGGTGCGTCGTGTACAGCCGCACATCATGTCCGCGGGCCTGCAGCTCTGCGAGCTGGTTCTGCGCCACCCGCATCGGTCCGCCGTACGCCCCGTCAGGGCTGAGCAGGGTCACCACATGGCCGATGCGCACGTCACCGACCCCTCGCCTGGGCGTGCATCACACCTGCTGAGCCCGGGGTGCACGGACGATTGTTCCCGACGCGATGTCGTTCGTCACGAGGGACGCGGCCCCGATAACAACGTCGTCACCGATGGTCACGCCACGCAGCACCGTGGAGCGCACGGCCACCCAGCAGCGGTCACCGACCACGATCGGAGCATTGTCAAAGTCGAACGAAGAGGACAGTCGATCGTGCGAGCCCGTGCACAGCAGCACATCCTGCGAGATGCAGGTTTGCGATCCGATCCGAACCTGCTCCAGGTTGAGGATCCAGGTGCCTTCGCCCACCCACGAGTGATCGCCGATCGACAGCTTCCATGGCCAGTGGATCCGTACCCGGTGACGAATCAGCACCCCTTCGCCGATGTCTGCCCCCAGGAACCTGAGGATTGCGCAGCGCCACGCAGAAGGGACGAACACCCACATCAGAACTGGTGAGACGAGGTGCCATGCAGCTTGAACGAGGAAGGGTCGGCCACGGTCGTATCCGGTCGCCCTGAACGTTTCGAGCCGCCAGTTGTTGCGCCGGTCGGCCTGCGTGGTCATTGGCGAACCGCTTTACGGTGCTCTCGGTACCAGGCAACGGTTCGAGCTAGACCCTCTGTCAGCGAGATTCGCGGCTCCCAGCCCAAACTGCGGATCAGGCTGACGTCGAGCAGCTTCTGATCCATCCCATCCGGCTTCGTCGTGTCCCAGACGACCTGCCCCGAGAAGCCGGTCACGTCGCCGACCAACGCCGCAAGTTCTGCGATGGTGAGATCCTTCCCCGATCCAACGTTGACCTGGGACATGCCGTCATAGTTCTCGAGCAGGTGAAGGCAGGCCCTAGCCATGTCAGAGGTGTGGAGGAACTCGCGGCGGGGCCTGCCCGTGCCCCAGTTGGTCAACGATCCAGCACCGGCCTCGACGGCGTCGCAGTAGCGCCGCACGAGGGCTGGTAGTACGTGGGAGCCAGCCAGGTTGAAGTTGTCGTTCGGCCCGTACAGGTTCGTCGGCATCGCCGAGATCCATGGCAGACCGTACTGTCGCCGCACCGACTGGACGTGGAGGATCCCAGCGATCTTGGCGATGGCGTACGCGTCGTTGGTGGGTTCCAGGTGACCGGTGAGGAGGTACTCCTCCTTGATCGGTTGGGGGGCGTGGGCTGGGTAGATGCAGCTTGAGCCGAGGAAGAGGACGCGCTCGACCTCGTTTTCCAGCGCCGCATCCAACACGTTCGTCTGGATTCGCAGATTGTTGGAGATGAAGTCGACGGGGCGGGTGCTGTTCGCCTGGATCCCCCCGACGAGGGCGGCCGCGAGCACTAGGTACTTCGGGCGGGTGGCCTTCATGAAGGCGCGTACGGCTTCCCGCTCGGTGAGATCCAGCTCCTGCGAGGTCTGGCCGACCAGGCGTGTGAAGCCTTCCGCCTGCAGGTGCTGCCACACTGCCGAGCCAACGAGCCCTCGGTGGCCCGCGATGTAGGTCACTGCATCCCTGTCGAGCTGTCCCGGGGACCACGACGTCATCGTTCACTTCCCTTACCGGTGTGCACTGCCATGGTGACCTGCTCCTCCGTGAGCGAGGCCAAGGTCTCGGCCCAGTCGTCCAGGGACGCGTCGGGTTCCAACATGGACGACACGTACGACGCCCCCGCGCGCTGCAGATGGGCGGTGTCAGCGGCGGCCAACTGCTGAACCGCCATGATCAGTGCCTCGGGGTCACCCGGAGCGACGACCACCCCAGCCCCAGAGGCTGTCACCTCAGTCGCCGTGACGGAGTCGGACTCAGTCGCCGCGATGACGGGCCGGCCAGATGAGAAGTACGTCGTGAGCTTGCTCGGCAGAGCCGTCTGGACGACGCCCGGAGCCTCATTCACCAGCAGCAGGTCCGCGGTCCTGAGGGTGGGTACCAGGCGCGCCTCGGGAAGAGGGTCGATGAAACCGATGGTGTGGCAGCCGCGTGCGAGCTCCTCGAGGTCTGCCCGCTGGCTCCCTTGACCGATCAGGATGAACCTGATCGGCGCACCGGTGCTCTCCGCCAGTCGCGCCGTCGCGACGACGTTGCCCAGGTCCTGTTTGACCCCCATCGTCCCTGCGTGGACGACGAGCGTGGCATCGGCGGGCCACCCAAACCTGGCCCGCAGGTCAACAGGTTCTGCCCGGGTCGCGTTGTCCACCTGAGCCCAGTTGCGGATCACCCGAATCGTGTCCGATTGCAGTGAGAAGAGGGCTGCCAGCTGCTCGGTGAACCGCTCGTGGATGACGACGACGCGGTCGCAACGACGCATGAGCCACCCTTCGACCTGCGCGATCAGCCTCGCCGCGACGCCACCGCGGCCACCAACCTCGGTCACTCCCGCCGAGTAGACGTCCTGGACCCACAGCACCACCGGGATGCGGCGGGGCAGTCTCAGCCTCATCACCGCAGAGGCGAGCATGCCCGGGCTGACCAACACCACGACATCGTCGTCATACGAGCGACTGGCGAAGCGCAGACCGTACAGGATCTCGAAGAGAGCCCGGTTCAGCATGCGCGGCCGGCGGGGCACGTACGAGGTGATTCTTCGCACCTCAACGCCGTGGTCGCGCTCCTCTGGCGACCACGTTCCGCGGTCTGCCACGCGCCACATGGGGTAGTGCGGCGCCGCTGCGACGATCCGCACGCGGAAACCGCGCTGAGCCAGGCCGTGGGCCAGCGAGGCGGTGTACGGGCCGATGCCTGACACCTCGGGTGCGTAGTTCAGCGTCACCAGACAGACCCGTGGCCCGGGTCGTCTCGTCACCACCGCCGCTCCCTGTCACTCACTGGCACTGATCCGGCCACCCTACCCCGGCGACGCTTCGCCCCCGCATCAGGGTCCGATTGACAGTCCGATCGGAGGGTGGCGGTGGTCCGTCAGCCGATCCTCGGGACGGCTCCGAATCGCGTCACGGCCACAGCGATCGCGGCATCCCTGGCTGAGGCCGCGTCGGTGTCCTTCAACGTACGGTCCGGGGCCCGGAAGCGGAGGGCGTACGCCAAGGACTTGCGGCCCTCACCCGCCTGCTCGCCGGTGTAGACGTCGAACAGGTGGATCGACTCCAACAGCTCACCAGCCCCCTCGCGCAGGGCGGCTTCGACCTCGGCTGCCGGAACGTCGGCGGCCACGATCAGCGCCACGTCCTCCTTTGCCACCGGCCAGGCCGACACCGGGGTGATGTCGCCGGGGCCGGGCGCAACCTCAAGCAGGCGGTCGAACGAGAGCTCGGCGGCCGAGGTGCGGGGCGGCAGCCCGTACGCCTTGCAGACGCTCGGGTGCAGCTCCCCAGCGTGCCCGACCACCATGTCACCGACGGTCAGCTTCGCGCAGCGCCCGGGGTGGAAGGGGGCGTGGTTGTCGGCCGCACGGACCAGCTCGACGCCCAGTGACCGGGCGACTGTGCCGGCGAAGGCGATCGCGTGACGCCACGAAGCGGGCTCGGCAGCGCCCCACCACCCAGCGGGCCGCCACGCGCCGGTCACCACGGACGCCACATGGACCGGCTGCCTTGGCAGCGCATCGTCGAGCGCAGCCAGCTCGTCTGGCGACGGCCGGAACGTGACTGGCGGCATGGGAGCGACGCCGCTGGGACCGCGGAAGACCGAACCCACCTCGTACAGCGCGAGGTCGTCCTGGCTCCGCGACCGGTTGCGGGCGACCGCCGCGAAGAGCCCGGGCAGGAGCGTCGTGCGCAGGTACGGAGCCGTGTCCGCAAGCGGGTTCGCCAACCGGACGAGGCAGCGGCGGTCGTCGTCGGCGGGCAGGCCGAGCCGGTCGGCCTCGTCGGCCGAGGCGAACGGGAAGGAGAGAACCTCGACGTAGCCAGCGGTCGGCAGCACCGATGAGAGCGCGCGGCGGGACTTCTGCCGTACGGTCAGCCCCCGGCCACCGGGAGCGCGCGGCACGACCGGCTCGATGGTCTCAAGGCCGATCTTGCAGCCGATCTCCTCGACGAAGTCGTACGGGTCGCGCAGGTCGGACCGCCAGGTCGGTGGGATGCAGCGAAGCGTCCCAGCCTCACGCTCAACGGTAACGCCCGATGCCTCCAGCACCTCGACCACACGTTCGGCCGACACGTCAGTGCCGAGGACGCGAGCCGGCAGGTCTGCCGCGAACTCCGTCAACGGGGGGACGGCGACCGCTCCCGCGACCGTCTCGTCCGGCGACAGCGTGCCGCCAGCCAGCTCGACCAGGAGGGCAGCGACTCGATGCGCCGCGGCGTAGGCGGCGTTCGGGTCGACGCCCCGCTCGAACCGCTTCGACGCCTCGCTGGAGAGCTTATGGCGTCGCGACGCACGGGCAATCGTCACGGGATCGAACGAGGCGCACTCGATCACGACCGTCGACGAGGTCGCGTCGATCTCGGTCGAGGCTCCGCCCATCACACCAGCGATGCCGATCGGTCCCGAGTCGTCGGTGATCAGCAGGTCGGCTCGGTCGAGCGCGCGGTCGACATCGTCGAGGGTGGTGATCCGCTCCCCCGGCTGGGCGAGCCGGACGACGATCGGCCCACGCAGCTTCGACCCGTCGTACGCATGGTTCGGCTGGCCGGTCTCGAGCATCACATAGTTGGAGATGTCGACCGCCAGGCTGATCGACCGCATCCCGGCCATGCGGAGCCGGTTCTGCAGCCAGCTGGGGCTCGGCGCCGTGGGGTCAACTCCGGTCACCGTGAGCGCCACGAACAGCGGGCAGCCCTCGGACTCGAGCCGTACGGGGTAGCCGTCGGCCACCGCAGCCGGGGTCACGCCCTGGACCGGGTCGGTGAACGCGACCCCGAACGCCTGAGCGGTCTCGCGGGCCAGACCCCGGATCGACAGGCAGTAGCCCATGTCGGGGGTGACCGCGATGTCGAGCACCTCGTCGCCCAGGCCGAGCAGCACCTTGGCGTCGTCGCCGGGGGTCGCCGAGCCCTCGGGCAGCACGATGATGCCGGCGTGGTCGGAGCCGATGCCGATCTCATCCTCGGCGCAGATCATGCCGTCGGAGATGTGGCCGTATGTCTTGCGCGACGCGATCTGGAAGCCGCCGGGCAGGGTCGTGCCTGGCAGCGCCACCACAACGAGATCACCGGCCGTGACGTTGTGGGCGCCGCAGATGATGCCACGGGAACCACCGTTCTCGTCCGGTTCGGACGCGCCCGCGTTGTGCTCAGCACCCACGTCGACGCGGCACCAGCGGATCACCTTGCCGTTCTTCTGCGGCTCGTCGACGGCGCTGAGCACCCGACCCACCACCAGCGGCCCATCGACGTCGGAGGCCCGCTCGACAGCTTCGACCTCAAGACCAGCGCGGATCAGCGCCTCGCCGATCTCGCGACCGGTGACGGCGGAGTCCAGCGCGACGTACTCGCGCAGCCAGCTGACCGGGGCCCTCATCGTGCTCCTCCCACGAGCGACCGGCTGAACCGTACGTCGCCCTCGACCATGTCGCGCATGTCTGCCGCGTTGTTGCGGAACATCAAGGTGCGCTCGACGCCCATGCCGAATGCGAAGCCGGAGTAGACGTCGGTGTCGATGCCAGCTGCACGAAGGACCCGCGGGTTGACCACGCCACAGCCACCCCACTCGATCCAGCCCTCGCTGGAGCAGGTGCGGCACGGTGCGTCGGGGTTGCCGACGGACTCCCCGTGACACACGAAGCACTCGAGGTCCACCTCGGCCGATGGCTCGGTGAACGGGAAGTAGTTGGGCCGCATCCGGGTGCGGACATCGCCGAACATCGACCGCGCCAGGTGGTCGAGCGTGCCGCGAAGGTGGGCCATCGAGATGCCCTTGTCGACCACGAGACCTTCGATCTGGTGGAACACGGGCACGTGGGTCGCGTCGAACTCGTCGGCCCGGTAGACCTTGCCGGGGCAGACCACGTAGACGGGCAGCGGCCGGTTGAGCAGCGAGCGGATCTGCACCGGCGAAGTGTGGGTGCGCATCACCAGATGTGACTCGACAGGGTCGACGAACAGCGTGTCAGTGGTGCCCCGCGCCGGGTGGTCCGGCCCGATGTTGAGGGCGTCGAAGTTCATCCACTCGGCCTCGAGCTCCGGGCCCTCCGCGATCTCCCAGCCCATCCCGATGAACACGTCGCCGAGGGTGTCCATCAGTGCGGTGATCGGGTGGACGGCGCCGATCGGCACCACCTCGACCGGCAAGGTGACATCAACCCGCTCGTCGACCAGGGTGCGAGCGAGCTCCGCCTCCCCCAGTTCAGCTTCGCGCTCCCCGTACGACCGCTGCACGTCACCGCGTGCCTTGCCCAGGCGGGCGCCTGCATCCTTGCGCGCTGCGGGCGGCAGTGCCCCGATCTCCCGGTTGGCCAGCGCCAAGGGCGAACGATCCCCCACGTGCGCCTGCCGGGCGGCCTTGAGGTCAGCGAGGCTCGTCGCCGCTGCGAACGCCGCGAACGCCTCGGCGACCATGGCGGCGACGGCGCCCTCACCCAAGGGTGAGACCTGCTTCGGGTCGTAGTTGTCGTTCGGACCGGACATGTGTCCCCTCATCGGCGTACGGGTGCGGTGCAAGGTCCGAGTTTAGGGACGGCGCCCCGTGCTGGGCGAATGCGTTTGCCCAGCGGTACGGGCGCTTAGACCGCCTGGCGCTCCTTGACCCGGCCAGCGAGCCACGGCCCGAGCACCACGGCCGCGAGCATGACGTACGTTCCGGGTGACAGGAACATGTCGAGGGTGCCGTTGCCGAGGCCGATCAGCAGATGGGTCAGACCAACGATCCCGGCCCAGACCAGCCCGACCGGGAGGCCCTCGGCAGCTGTCCGGGGCTTCATCAACCGCACACTGGCAAGGTACGACGCACCGAGCACAAGCGGGGCGGCGATCAGCATCATCACCGTGACTGCCCAGAACCAGGTGCTGCCGGTCGCGTTCGGCGGCACCAGTCCGGTCGCGCCGATCGCCGCTGAACCCAGGAACTCGGCAACGAGGCTGGCCACGAGGATGAGGTAACCAACCCCCACCAGCTTGATGGTGTCGTTCATGTGCGCTCCCACGATCGTCGCCGGCTGGAGTCTCGATCGTACCGACCCGGTCCGGCCCGGTCGAGGATCTCGCGATCAACGCCAACGGCACCTTCGGCGTTGTCACCCGGGGAGGCAGCGTCTCGGCGCGAAGTCTCCTTGTCGCGTCGGGAGTCGCGTACCGAAGGCTGGGCATCGACGAGCTCGAGCCGTACGAGGGCCGTGGCGTCCACTACGGCGCCGGCATGACGACCTCCCGCGAGATGGAGGGCGCCGACGTGATCGTGGTCGGGGGCGGCAACTCGGCAGGCCAGGCGGCCGTGCACCTGGCGCGTTTCGCGCGGTCGGTGACGCTGCTCGCGCGACGGCCGCTGGTCGCGACGATGTCGACCTACCTGATCAAGGAGGTGACCTACAACCCCCGTATCAAGGTCCACGAAGCGTGTCGGGTGACCGGCGGTGGGGGCACCGGCCAACGGCTCACGTGGGTCTCGTACGAAGACCTGACCACCGGCGAGACCGTACGGGTCGACTGCCAGGGTCTGTTCCTGCTGCTCGGCGCCGAGCCGCGATGTGACTGGCTGCCCGACGCGGTCGCGCGCGACGAGCGCGGCTACGTGCTGACCGGACGTGCCGTCCCCCAGACCACCTGGACCGACGGCCTGCCACCAGCCGACCTGGCGACGACGGTGGCTGGCATCTTCGCCGCCGGTGACGTCAGGTCAGGCTCGATGAAGCGTGTCGCTTCCGCGACGGGTGAGGGGGCGTCCGTCGTCTCTCTCGTGCATGGACATTTGGCGCTCGAACATCCGTGACCGGCCTACTGCGGCGCCTCAGCGCCATCGTCGGCCACCCAGGGCGCTGAGGTGTCGTCGGCGAACTGCAGCCGGTAGAGCTCGGCGTACACCCCGCCCTGCGCGAGCAGGATCGCGTGCGGTCCACGCTCCACGATCCGACCGTCCTGCAGCACGAGGATCTGGTCAGCCTCCCGTACGGTCGACAGCCGGTGCGCGATCACGATCGTCGTGCGGCCCTCCATCGTCGCGTCAAGCGCCCGCTGCACGGCGTCCTCCGACTCCGAGTCGAGGTGCGCCGTAGCCTCGTCGAGGACGACGATCGGCGGCGCCTTCAGCAGGAGCCGGGCGATGGCGAACCGCTGCCGCTCCCCGCCGGAGAGCCGATAGCCACGCTCCCCCACCATCGTGTCGAGACCGTCAGGCAGGCGTCGGACCAGGTCGGCGATCTGCGCGTCGGCCAGCGCGGTCCACATCTCGGCCTCGGTCGCGGCGGGCTTGGCGTACGTGAGGTTGTTGCGGATCGTGTCGTGGAACAGGTGGGCATCCTGGGTCACGTAGCCAACCGCGGCGTGGAGGGAGTCTTGGGTCAGCTCGCGCACGTCGGTGCCACCCACCAGCACGGCACCGCCGGTCACGTCGTACAGCCTCGACACGAGGTGGGTGAGGGTGGTCTTGCCGGACCCGGACGGACCGACGAGGGCTACCGTCTGCCCTGGTGGCACCGTGAACGACACGTCAGTGAGCACGGGCCGGTTGGCCTTCTCGTCGATGACCGGCAGCGGTTCGAGCGACGCCAGGGAGTACGTCGCCGGGTCCGGGTAGGTGAAGTCGACCGACCGGTACTCGACCGACGCCGGGCCGTGCACCGGTACGGCGTCCGGGGCATCGACAATGCCTGGGTCAAGGTCGAGGATCTCGAAGACCCGCTCGAAGCTGACCAGCGCGCTCATCACGTCGATCCGTACGTTCGTGAGCTGGATCAGCGGCGTGTACAGCCGGGCCAGCAGCCCAGCCAGCGCCGTGAGCGTGCCAACGGTGAGCAGGTTCTGGACTGCGAGAACGCCGCCGGCCCCGTACACCATCGCCGTGGCCAGCGAGGCGAGCAGCATCATCGCGGTCATGAAGTAGCGGCCGGTCATGGCGATCTT
>DAOOHL010000081.1:0-10957 GCA_035416185.1 Propionibacteriaceae bacterium
GACCGCCTCGTCACCCAGCAGACGTTCCGCCAGGGCGACGGTGTCGTCGTTGCAGGTCAGCGCGTTGGCCGTCAGGGGATGCAGGTGCAGTACCAGCGGCTCGGGGATCAAGGCGTGGAACAGGATCTCGACGCTCGGCCGACGACCCCCGGTGTACGAGGCGACCTGCGCCTTGCGCGCCGCGATCTGCACCGGGTCGCCCTCCTCGTCGGTATCGGTCTCCAGAGCATCCAGCAGCACGTCCAGCTTCAACGGCACCAGGTCAGCTGCCTCAAGCGTCAGGAGCGGCACGCCGCTCGGCTTGATCCACAGCACCCCGTCGACCTTCACCGAGGCATTGCCGCCTCCCGCGCGGGAGTACTCAGGGGTGCCGAACCGGTTGGAGACCTCGATGATCTGGTCGGTGAGCGAGGACATGTGGGCGGGTTCTCCTTGGTCTGACAGATGACGGCGGGTGTCGGGCTGACGATCAGCCGTTGATGATGGCGGCGCCTTCAGCGATGAGCGTGGCGCGGTGGTCGTAGGCGGCCGAGCCGATCACGGTGCCCTGGTCGTCGACGAAGCCGGGCTGGCCAGCGGCGACCCTGGCCTGGTGGGCAGCCACGATGCAGGTTGCCTCCCAGAACGCCTGCCGGGCGGTGTCGGAGATTGGACCGTCGACGCAGGCCGGATCGAAGGGGATCCGGTCGAGCGTGTTGTGCTCCGTACCGGCCATGACGATGATCCCGGCGTTGGCGAAGGCCTTGACGTACGCGTCGACCGTCGTCACTTTGTTGCGAATCGGGATCAGCTCAGCCGCGTGGATCCCGCGCCGGACGAGCTCGGCGGCCAGCGCGTCCGGGTCTGCCTCGAAGGGGCAGACCGGGTCGACGCCATCGGCCAGCGTCGGGTAGCACGGGATCCCGTCCATCGCCAAGACGTAGGCGTAGGCCTCGTCGAACGTCAGCGGCACCTCGCCGACGAAGCCAGGTGTGCCAGCCTTGATCAGGCGCGATCGCACCTCGCCCTGCACCGCGACGACATCGGCTGGATCCGCCTTTGGCGCTCCCCCGTACGCCTTCTCAAGCGCTCCCGCCGGGTCATCGGACGCCGAGGCGACCTCCTGGACGGCGCGGGCGATGTGCCGTTCCTGGAGCGAGACGTACGACGCTGGCACGTCACCGCGCTCGGCGACCTGCTCGGCGACCACGTCGGCCGAGAGGTCGTTCGGAATCCCCACCGTGCGAAGGTGCTCAGCCAGCTGCGACACCATCGCCGCGGCCCGCTGGTCGTTGCCCGAGCGGATCGCCACAGCGGTGGAGGCAGCCTCGGCCGACCGCTCCTTGAACGGCGAGATGCCCTTGCCACACAGATACATGCGGCCAGGGTTTGCGGGGTCGTTGATCCGGATGCCCTGCTGCTCGAGGTCGGCGATCAGGGTGATGAACTCCAAGCCAAACAGCGCGACGATGCCCGCGTCGGCGCACAACTCAGCGAACCGCTCGTACACCTGCTGGTCGTAGAAGTTCGAGATCCCCAGGGCCCTGACGCCCTCCTTGGTGGCGGACTCGACCACATCTGCGGGAGTGGTGAACGCCGAGAAGTTCGGAGGTACGTGCACATGAGTGTTGACGATCGGTGTCGCGGTCATGTCGTGATTCTCTCTCTCAGCTTGCTGGTCTGCGAAGCGTTGCTGGTCGTCGTCGTGACGGGTCAGGCGAGGATCGCGGACAGTTTCTCCGACAGCCCCTCGGGAGCGTCCCCGAAGCCGGGGCGGGAGACCATCCGGACGAAGCCGTCGGCAGGGATCGGCTCCCCGATGAAGCGCTTCAGGCGACCGGCGACCTCCCGGTCATCCTCAGCCACACCGGCCTCCACCAGGGCGCTGACGACCTGCGCCCACCGCTCAGAGTCGACCAGTTCGCGGATGGTGGTCGGGGCCACCTGCTCGGTGGCCCAGCGGTAGATCCTGGTGTGCTGCCCTGTGCCGACCTCCTCGGTCAGCCCGTCCACCAGGCTGAACCGGCCCGACATTCCGACCGGCACGGTCAGCGACACGGTCACGGTGTCGCCGTCGACCGACCAGCCGGCTGACGCCGTTCCGTACGGTGTCGCCAGGGTTGCGTTGGCGTAGGTCAGGCCCCCACCAGGCACCGGAGCCGCGGTGACCACTCGGTTCGGCACATCGACCTGAAGCCCAGCCACCACGCGATGCACCCAGTCAACGACCGCCCCGAGGGCGTAGTGGTTGAAGCTGGTCATCTCGCCTGGGTTGATGCTGCCGTCGGGCAGCATCGAGTCGTACCGCTCCCAGATCGTGGTCGCGCCCATCGTCACCGAGTACAGCCACGACGGGCACTGCGTCTGCATGAGCAGGTTGTACGCAGCCGTCGCCTGGCCGGTCATGGTCAGCGCATCGCTGATCAGCGGCGTCCCGACGAAGCCGGTCGAGATCCGGAACGACTCCAGGCGGAGCAAGTCTGCCAGTCGCGCCCCGGCAAACTGGGCCTGGTCGTCGTCCAGCAAGCCCCAGACGATGGCCTGGGAGTAGGCCGTGGGAGCGTCAGACAGCACATGGCCGTCGCCGGTCACGAAGCGCTTCCGGAACGCCTGACGGATCTCCAGGGCGAGCCTGCCGTACTGCTCGGCGGTGGCCGAGTCGCCCACCTCGGCCGCAGCCTTGGCGACCAGATCAGCGCAGTGGAAGTAGCAGGCGCTGGCCACGACATCAGCATCGGCACGGGCGGCCGCCGGCGACTCCGGCGGCGCAGCCGGGTCGAGCCAGTCGCCGAACTGGAACCCGCCGAGCCACAGCCGCGAGTCGCCGGAGATGCTGGAGATCTTGTCGACCCACGCCTTCATCGAAGGCAGCTGACGCTCCAAGATCGTGGTGTCGCCCGTGGCCAAGTACAGGTTCCACGGCACCACACAGGCCGCGTCTCCCCACGCGCACGCGGCGAACTCGGCATCGAGAACGTCCGGCACGACGATCGGCACGAGGCCATCCTCGTGTTGGTCAGCGGCAAGATCCTCGCACCAGTTCGACAGGAAGCCGACGGCGTCGTGCAGGAAGAGGGCCGCGGGCGAGAAGACCTGGATGTCACCGGTCCAGCCAAGCCGTTCGTCACGCTGCGGGCAGTCGGTCGGGACGTCGACGAAGTTGCCCTTCATCCCCCACACGGCGTTCTCGTGGAGCCGGTTCAGCAGCGGCTCAGACGAGTCGAACCAGCCGGTCCGGGTGAGGTCGGAGAAGGTGACGATCGCGGTGATGTCGGCGGGATCGAGTTCGTCGATGCCCTCCACCTGGGCATACCGGAAGCCATGGAAGGTGAACCGCGGCTCCAGGATCTCCTCGGCCTCACCAGCGACGACGTACGTGTCGGTGGCCTTCGCCGAGCGGAGCGGGCGGGTGCCCAGCTCGTCGTTCTCCAGCACCTCGGCGTGCTTGATGGTGATGACCGTGCCGCGGTCGAGGCCGCGCACGGTCAAGCGGGTCAGGCCGACCAGGTTCTGGCCGAAGTCGATGAGCAGCTTGCCAGCTGGGCTGCGCCAGACCTGCTGCGCGGCGATCTCCTCGGTCGCCCTGACGGCCGGCCCCACCGCGGCGACCAGCGTGTCGAGGTCGACATCGACCGCCTCGACTGGATGGCGCTCATCGCCCAGCAGCGGGCGGGTCAGGTCGGTGTCCTGCCCCATGTACATGTCATCGGCGGTGATGTTGGTCTCGACCGCTTCCCAGTCCGTCGACGTCAGGTGCGCCGAGGTGCCCTGGTCGGTGGCGACGTCGATCCTGACCATCGCGCCGAGCCGATCCCCGTACACGGCCTGTCGACCGAGCCAGGTCAGCTTGCCGCGCCACCAGCCGTTGCCGAGCAGGACGGCGACATCGTTGTCGCCTTCGCGCACCAGATCGGTGATGTCGTACGAGTAGTACCGAAGCCGCTTGGGATACACCGTCCAGCCGGGGCCGAAGTAGTCGTCACTGACCCGCTGGCCGTTGATCTGTACCTCGTACCACCCGTGCGCGGTGATGTGCAGGCGCGCCGCAGTCGGAGCACCCTCGACGCCGAAGGACGAGACGAGCGCGGGGGCGGTCGAGTCGATGCCGGCGATCCCGACCGGGCTGACCATCTGCGCGGCCCAGTCACTAGGCTCAAGCAGCCCAGCCTCGACCACCGCGGGCTCCGACCACTCGGAGGTCGCCCCCGCGCCGGTCACCCGTACGCGGACGCTCGCCCGCTCACGAGAGGCGAGCGGCTCCTCGGGCCAAGCCACGTAGACCTGGTCGTCGCCAGCCAGGTCATGGGTGGTGGTACGGGCCTCCCCGCCCCATGGCGTCCGGGTGATCTCCAGCTCAGCCGAGTCCTGTACCCACCCCTGTGGGGCTGACCCCACATGCCAGCTGAGCCGAGGTGTTGCCGTGCCGATCCCTAGGGCCGGCTCCGTGGCGGGGCGGTACTCGAAAGCGAGTCCAACAGGGGCGGAGATGGTCATGGGCTGTGTACCTCTCGTCGGTGAGCCTGAAACGATTCATAGCCTTGTGCGTCGGCACCCGAAAGTCAAGGGTCTCGAATCGCGGATATGGGTGGCGGTGCCTTCACCCTGGCACAGGAAGCGCAGAAGCGGGCGGGTTGTCGAGTCTTCGTCGGTCGAAGCACGCACTCAGGGCCAGGTTGAGGGCGTGGTCGGTCAAGGACGGCAAGGTCATCTCGGCGATCGAGACCCAGAACTACCCCCACCCGCACGCGAACGGCCGGAGCCCACACTGGGCTCCGGCCGTTGCCTTCACGTGGTGTCGCTCAGGCGGCTCGCTGAATGGTGATCGTCCAGCCGGCGTCGCCGATCCGGTCGAAGTGCGTCACAGGGTGACCGTTCTCGGCCGCCCAGAGCGGGATGGCTTCGGTGGCCTGGGTGCAGTCGAAGTCGATCACGAGCTCGTCGCCCACGGGGATCTGGGCGATGGCCTGCTTCGCCTCCACCAAGGGGAAGGGGCAGACGAGGGTGAACGTGTCGAGGCGGTGCTGTGCCATGGTGGCGTCCTTTCTGAGGGTGACGGGTCAGGCGTTGACGAGGACGGGTGAGGGTGCGGCAGCGGCTGGCGTGACGGCACCAGCGCGGCGGTGGTTGGTGATGAACAGCCGGACACCGAGGCCGACGCCGAGCAGCGTGGACAGCAGAGCGGCCCAGCCCTGGTAGGTAAACTGTGCGGTGTAGACCATCGAGTTGCCGATGGTGCAGCCGCCGGCCCACGAGGCGCCGATACCCATGCCGAGGCCTCCGACGACCGACCGGAGGGTCTGCTGGGTGTCGGGGATCCGAATCCGGAACTCACCGGAACCCTTGGCTGCGATGAACGAGCCGATCAGGATGCCGACCACCAGGAGCGCGCCCCAGTTGATCAGCTTGGCGTCGCCGGTCACCGCGTAGGCGACGAGGTCGGCCGACGGGGTGGTGATGCCGAGACCGGCCTGGCGGCCGGCGGCGTACGACAGCGGGTAGGCCGCGATCGCGATGACGCCGATCACCAGGGCGGTGGCGAACGGGTGCCACGTCTTCTCGAAGAGCAGGTGGCGCAGTCCGGTGTAGCGCGCCGGCAGGGTGGCCACCGGCAGCTTCGTCCTGGCCGTCAGGTGGCGGTAGCTGGCGTAGCCGACGCCGGCGACGAAGAGAGCGACGAGGATCCAGGGCGAGATGCCCAGGGTGGCCTGGATGGAGACCAGGTTCGGAGCCGTGATGCTGCGAAGTCCCTCGTTGGTGGACTTCAGGGCTCCGTACTTCATCGCGGCTGCGCCGACGGCGTACCCCACGAGCGCGATCCAGGAACCGACGAGACCTTCACCGGAGCGGTAGTACGTGCCGGTGGCGCAACCGCCAGCCAGCACGATCGAGACACCGAAGATGATCGAGCCGATGATGACCGCGGCCCAGGGCAGCGCCTTGGCGGTGTCCTTGACGATGCCGAACTGGAGCAGGGCGAAGTAGCCGACGCTCTGGACGGCGATGACGATGAGGAAGGCTGTGAGCCAGCGAGTCTTGCGCTGCAGCCAGACGTCGCGGAAGGCGCCAGTGACGCAGAAGCGCCCGCGTTGGAGGACGAAGCCGAGCACGGCTCCGAGGACGAGACCGGTGATGACCATGGACGTGTTCCTTTGATGGTGGTCAACGCACACGTGAGAGGTCAACGCAGCAGGACTGCGGCTCGTTCGTGACATCACGAGACACCCGTCGAAACGCCGGTTCAGCCGCGAACAGACGGGCGTGACATCTCAGCAGGCGTCAGCCTGGTTCAGATGAGGGAGTGACCGTGACCCTGGTCGAGGGCGGCGCCATTCGTCAGGCGCGACACATGGTCGAGCCCAGCCGCATGAAGTCGACATGACGTCGCGCAACCAGCAAGGACCCGAGGTCACTGCGCTGGTGGTCCATGGGTGAATGCCCGTCTGTTTGGCTCCGGCTGGGGGTGCGGAACTGCTGTCTGGAATCCAACCACAGGTTGCGGGGCCGAGGTCAACCCCACGCCCACCACGTGGCCATGCGGATCAGCGGGGTGTACGGCAGACGTAGACGACAGCGGGTGGCACGTTGCGCCAGACAGGTCGGCTGATGGTGGTCTCGGCAAACATCGCCTCAAGCCTGGCCCGGAATCGTCGAGCCGCAGCCAGCGGCAGGCCATGCAGGTAGGCGAACGTCGTGAAGGCACCCTCCGGCGTGAGAGCCTCACACACAGCGGTGAGGATGTCGTGCTGGAGGGAGTCCGGGAAGACGGCCCACGGCAGCCCGCTCACCACCGCGTCGAGGTGGTCGATGCCGCGCTCCTGGAGGATCTCGACCAGGTGCCGCGCATCGCCCTCGACCACGTCCAGTTCGGGATGAACGCGTCGGAGGTAGGCCACCATGCTGGGGTTGAGGTCGACGGCGAGGTGCCGACCACCGGCTGACAACCGGTCCAGGATGCGGCCGGAGACGACTCCCGTACCCGGACCCAGCTCCGCCACGATGGGAGCAACGGTCGTTGGTACGACGGCCGCGAGCGCCTCAGCGAGCTGTCCTGAGCTGGGCAGGACGGCCGCCACCATGCCGGGGTCCTTGAGCGCTGCCGCCACGAAGGCACGGCGGGCCTCCCGCTCACGGGTGCGGCGGGCGGCGTCTGGGGAAGTCACATCCGCCACCGTAGTCGGACCGCCTCGACGCACCGGGTCGCCACGACTGTCGCGTGGATCCGGGTTCTTGGAGCTCCGAACGGTGAACCCGGCGGAAGCCTGGTGGGATGCCGCTCCGATGGGGAACCTGACCGATAGCGTGGGAACCATGACCCTCAGCCTTCAGCTCTACACCGTCCGTGACCTGCTCAACGCCGACCGGGACGCCACGCTCGCCGCCGTGGCTGGGCTCGGGCTTGACGAGGTCGAGCCGTACGGGATCGAGCACTTCCCGTGGCTTCCTGAGGCCCTCACCCAGCATGGTCTTCGGGCGGGCAGTGCCCACACGATGCCGGTGAACGGTGACTGGACACCATCGCTGGCAGCGGCCAAGGCGCTTGGCGTGACCACGCTGATCCAGCCCTCGCCGGGCGACTGGGACCTCCTGTCGTCCCGCGACGGCATCGCGACTCTTGCTGACCGGATCAATGCCGGTGCCGAGCAGGCCGCTGATCTGGGCATCACCGTCGGCTACCACAACCACGACCGTGAGTTCGACTCGACCATCGACAGCGTGTCCGGGTTTGAGCTGCTGGTCAGCCTGCTCCGCGACGATGTCGCGATCGAGCTCGACACCTACTGGGCCGCGTTCGCAGGGCAGGACGTCCCGGCCCTGCTGTCGCGGCTCGGCAATCGGGTGACCCACCTGCACATCAAGGACGGCGTGCTCGACGGCAGCCGTGAGCGGCGGCCGAACGCGGCGCTGGGGATGGGCGACATGGACCTCGACGCCGTGCTCAATGCGGGTGCTGGCAAGGTCTGGGTCGTCGAGTTCGACGAGGCTGACGGCGATCTGCTGCCTCAGGTGACCGCGTCGGTGGAGTTCCTGAAGGGCTGGAGCAAGTGACTCCGGTGCGCGTCGGGATCGTGGGCGCTGGCAACATCAGCACCCAGTACCTGAAGAACCTGACGACGTACCCCGATGTGCAGGTGGTCGCGATCGGCGATCTCGACCAGGAGCGCGCCGCGGCTCAGGCGGAGGCGTACGGGGTGCCCACCAGCGGTGGCGCTGACGCGGTGCTGGCGAACCCCGACGTAGACCTGGTCGTGAACCTCACCATTCCAGCTGTCCATGTGGCGGTGAGCGAGCAGGCGATCACCGCAGGCAAGGACGTGTGGACCGAGAAGCCTCTCGGCATGGACCGCAGCTCAGCGCGAGCCATGCTCGACCTGGCCTCGGCTCAGGGGCGGAGAGTCGGCTGTGCACCGGACACCGTGCTCGGGCCGGGGTTCCAGACCGCCCTGCGGCACATCCATGCCGGCGACATCGGCACTCCAACCTCCGGGCTGGCCATCTTCCAGACGCCAGGCCCCGACCTGTGGCACCCCTCCCCTGAGTTCCTCTTCGCCCGCGGCGGTGGCCCGGTGCTCGACATCGGACCGTACTACTTCACCGCCCTGGTGCTGGGGCTCGGCCCGGTGACGAAGGTGATTGCGGGAGGAGGCAAGGCCCGCACGAGGCGACTCGTCCACCAGGGCCCGAAGGCTGGCACCACGTTCCCGGTCGAAGCCCCGACGACCGCGAACGCGCTGCTGTTCCACGAGTCTGGTGCGACGTCGGTGGCCGTGATGAGCTTCGACTCACCCCAGGTACGCGTCGCCGTGCTGGAGTTCACGGGGTCCGAGGCGCAGGTGATCGCCGCCGACCCGAACCGCTTCGACGGCACGGTGACCCTCGCTCGAGCCGGAGCCGACCCCGTCGAGACGGTCATCGAGGCCGAGGGCATCGGCCGCGGCATTGGTGTGGTCGACATGGTCCGCTCAGCCATGGCTGGCCAGACCAGCCGTGCCAGCGGAGAGCTGGCCTTCCACGTGCTCGACGTCATGCTGGCGATCGAGGAGTCGATCGAGTCCGGACGCGAGGTTGAGGTCACGTCGCGGCCTCCGGCCATCAAGGCGCTGCCAGCCGGCTGGTCCGCGCTACAGGCCTGAACGCGGGCGAAAGGTCTGTCAGGCTCCGTACGCGCGCCGCTCGGCTGCGCCCCACGCCTCAGGGTCGGCATCGACCGACGGGAAGTACGTGACCAGCTCAGACGAGTCGCGCGCCACCTTCCGCAGCTCGGTCAGACCACCGGTCAGGTGACCCATCGCTCGCGCCTGGACCAGCAGGTTCCCCAGAGCTGTGCCTTCGGCCGGCCCGGCGACGACGGGCAGCCCGGTGGCATCGGCGGTGAGCTGGCAGAGCAGAGAGTTCTGGCACCCACCCCCGACGATGTGGACCACCTCGATCTGCTTGTCGGCCATCCGGCAGGCATCACGGATCGCTCTCCGGTAGGCCAACGCGAGTGAGTCGACGATGACCCGAGCGATGCCAGCCGGGTGACTGGGCAAGGTCTGCCCGGTCTCGGTCGCCATGGCAGCGAGCCGCGCAGGCATGTCGCCAGGGGGCAGCAGCCGCTCGTCGTTCATGTCGACGACGCAGGCCATGGCTGGTTCGTCAGTAGCGGCTGCCAACAGGGGCAGCAGCTGCTGGGGCGTGCCCGCGGCGTCCCACCCACGCATGGTTTCGGTGAGCACCCACAGCCCCATCACGTTCTTGAGGTAGCGCACGGTGCCGTCGACGCCGAGCTCATTGGTGAAGTTGGCGGTTTGGCTCTCGGCGGTCAGCACCGGCTGGTCGAGCTCGAGACCCACCAGCGACCAGGTGCCGGACGAGATGAACGCGAACCGGTCGTTCTCGGCAGGGACGGACACCACCGCGGACGCGGTGTCGTGCCCGCCAACCGCGACGAGCGGTACGGGCTGGCTGAGTGCGGTCGTCTCACCGACAATCGTGCCGGGCTCGACCAGGTCGGGCAGGATGCGCGGCAGCGGCAGCCCGTACGCGGTAGCGAGATCGGAGCAGGTCTCGGCCGACCACTGGCGGCTCGCCACGTCGAGGAGCCCGGTGGTGGACGCGATCGTCACCTCGGCTGCCCTGCGCCCGGTGAGCCGGAACCCGAGCAGGTCCGGCAACAGCAGAACAACGTCGACCTCGTCCCAGCGCGGATCATCGGCCTGCGAGACGTACTGGAAGATCGTGTTGAAGGGCATCACCTGCAGGCCGCAGCGGCGGTAGAGCTCCTCGGCCGGGATGCGACCGAAGACCTCCTGCGGCACGCCGTCAGTGCGCGAGTCCCGGTAGTTGAAGGGCTGCTCGAGCATCTCCCCGGCCGCCGTGAAGCGCCCGTAGTCGACTCCCCAGGTGTCAATGCCGATCGACGCGAGCGCCCCGCCGCTCTGTTCGATGGCTGCGTTGAACCCCGCCACCAGCTCAGCGGTGAGGCGGTCGGCATCCCAGAACAGGTGTCCGTCGGCGCTGAACGACGGTGTCTCGAACCGCCGTACCTCACTCAAAGTCATTCGGCCTTCGCTCAGCACACCGAGGATCACCCGACCGCTCGTCGCGCCGAGATCAGCTGCCGCGAAGTACGCCTCCGACTGCGTCATTGCACCCTCCTTGAACCCGATGACATCCGGGTCATGACCGGTCACGTTACACGCCTCAACCCGTACGAAGAGTTGGCCTGTCACCGTTGACGATATCGATTGCCCCGTTCTACTATGAATCGATTCATGAACTCGTGTGCCAATGAAGGAGCAACGATGCCCCAGTTCGCCGACATCGCCGATCGTCTCGCCGACCTCGCCATCGAGGTGCCCTCGTGGGCATACGGCAACTCAGGCACTCGGTTCAAGGTGTTCGCCCAGAAGGGCACCCCGCGTGACGTCAAGGAGAAGATCGCCGACGCCGCCCAGGTGAACAAGGTCACCGGCCTCGCCCCGGCCGTCGCGCTGCA
>DAOOHL010000082.1:0-10896 GCA_035416185.1 Propionibacteriaceae bacterium
CGTTCTGGAGTCTAGAGTTCGATGCGGGCATCGTAAGCGTGCTCGTGTTCGGTGCGGGCACGAACTACGCCCTGCTGCTGATCTCCCGGTATCGGGAGGAACTGCAGCGCACCGAGGACGATCGCGCAGCGCTCAGCACGGCGTGGCGCAAGACGGCGCCCGCGATCCTCGCCTCGAACTTCACGGTGGTGCTCGCACTGCTCACCCTACTGTTCGCAACAATCCCGTCGACACCGCGTTCACCTACTGGGCCAAGCCGTTCCTGCGCCGCTGGCCCCCGGTACGCGACTGGGAACACGAGGCGTTGAGCGTGCAGGGCCGCGAACAGCGGCAGCCGTCCGTTCATCACCTTCCTGCTGGTCACCGGACGGCTGCACCCCGGCTGGGACTATCTGGTGTACCGCAAGTTCTCCTCGCTGTGGCGTGACGTGCCCGTCACCGCGATCGGTGCAGATCTGCAGACCTTCATTACCGGCGCCCGCGCCTGCGGGTACAACGAACGGGTCGCCTCAGCGATGGCCTCCGAAGTGATCGCGCGGCTGCTGTCGCCACCGGCAAACCCCTGACCCAGCTGACCCACGACGACTTCGCCGCGTTGACCGCGGCCGGCATCGCCCGTCAAGAGCTGACCTGGCGGAGGGCCTCGTCTGCCCAGGGGTTCCACGGAGTCGAATTCCTGGACTTTCGTTCGACGGTGATGGCGCTTCCACGTACGAGATCGATACCGGCGTGGGCCCTTCACCCGCGGGTTGGACACGATGGTGATTTAACGCGGCGGTTGGTAGCGTGGCCCCTTGCCCCAACACGTGAAGTGTGCTTCACTAGTTATTGCAGGGAGGGGAGTATCCCACCAGCGTCCCGTCGTCACTACGGCCCATGTGGGTCCGGCGGGCGGGCCCGTATCGGGTTGGGAGAGACCTCCGATCGAGTCGATCGGAAGGGTCTTGTCATGGATTTCCCGTTTTGGGTCTGGGCCGCGGTGCTGGCCTTCATCGTGGTGATGCTCGCCATCGACCTGTTCGCCCACCGCCACGCCCACGTGATCGGGGTGCGCGAGGCGGCCGTGTGGTCCGGGGTGTGGGTCGCCTTCGGCGTCGCCTTCGGCGTGATCCTCTGGGCGGTGTGGGGTGCAGAGATCGGCCAGCAGTACTTCGCGGGCTACCTGATCGAGAAGTCCCTGGCGGTGGACAATGTCTTCGTTTGGGCCATCATCTTCAGCTACTTCGCCGTCCCTCGTGAGTTCCAGCACCGGGTGCTGTTCCTCGGTGTGCTGGGCGCCCTGGTCTTCCGCGGCATCTTCATCGCCGCCGGGGCTGTGTTGATCCAGAACTTCTCCTGGATCCTGTACGTCTTCGCCGCGTTCCTCCTCTACACCGGGTACCGGATGATCCGCCAGCGCAACGAGCACCTGGACCCCGAGAAGTCGGCCGTGCTGCGGGCCTTCCGCCGCTTCGTGCCGATGACGGAGGCCTACCACGGGCAGAAGCTGGCCGTGCGCCGGGGCGGGGTACTACTGGCCACCCCGCTGCTGGCGGTGCTGGTGTTGGTCGAGGTCACCGACGTGGTCTTCGCCGTGGACTCCATCCCGGCGATCTTCGCCGTGACCGATGAGGTGTTCCTGGTCTTCACCGCCAACGCCTTCGCGATCCTGGGGCTGCGGGCCATGTACTTCCTGCTGGCCGACCTCATCCACCGCTTCATCTACCTCAAGATCGGCCTGGCCCTGGTGCTGATCTGGGTCGGGATCAAGATGATGCTCAAGATCGACATCTTCTACATCCCCACCACCCTCTCCCTGGCGGTGGTCGCCACGATCATCACCGTCTCGATCGCCCTGAGCCTGCGTGCTACCCGCGGCCAGGGCCGCCGGGCACTGCCCGCCCCGACCGACCCGCCGTTCCGGGTCGCGACTGAGGCTGAGGACGCCGCCCTGGAGCCAGTGTGGGGCTCCCGCGGCTCCTCCACCCTCTCCGACCCCCCGACCCGCTAACCATCACTACCACCAAGGAGATGAGCCCCATGGGAATCAAAAGACATGCTCACGAAGGCCCGCACGAGTGCCACCGGGGCCCTGACCCCGCACCGCAGAAAGATCGACCAGGGCACGCGCCGGGCTGGACAAGGTCACCAGGACCGACGGTTTGAGGAAGGACAAGGCTCCGACGGGAGGACGCACGTCATGTCCCACGCTGCCCACATCGCGCCATCAGTTCCGACGTCAGACGGCGCTAAGGACGCCAGATACACGAAGTCGGGCCCCGGTGCCTCCCGACCGGATGATGAACCACCCGCACGCCCGGCCTGGACGCTACTGACCAACCACGGCCACGTGCTGGTGGCCGTGGCCGGCTCCACCGATGCCCGGGTCAACGAGATCGCCACCCAGGTGGGCATCACCACCCGCGCCACCCTGGCCATCCTCAAGGACCTTGAGGAGGCCGGCTACCTCACCCGACACCGGGTCGGCCGACGCAGCCACTACACCTTGGACGTCCACCGGCGCTTCCGCCATCCCGCCACCGCCGCCCACGAGGTGGGAGAGCTCCTTGCCATCTTCACCGCCGATTCCTCCCTGCGGGGACCAGAGGGCACTTGAGACTGCCAAACCGGGCCAGGGTCTGCTCGACGTCAGGGACGCCGCTTCGAGTGCATCGGGCCGGTAGATCCCAATACAGGGTCGTAACCATGAGCCAGTTCTTGGATTGGGCGCCACACAGAGCATTCGCCGCCAAGAGCACCGCTTCCCCGCCGGGATGAGGGGTTCGTCAACGCCAACGCCCTGACCTGGGCCGCAGACGCCAACAAGGCCCGAACCTCGACCAACGTTTCCGTTGGCAAGGGTTCGAGCCTTGTGCGTGGGGTGGAGCTAACGGGATTCGAACCCGTGACCTTCTCGATGCGAACGAGACGCGCTACCAACTGCGCTATAGCCCCTTGCGAGGAAGAACACTAGCACAGCGACTTGAGCGGTCTTCCAGCGTCACTCCCCTACGGCCCGGCGCCCTTCGCCTGCTTCGCTCACCTCGTCGTCGCCCGCGGTGACGGGCTCTTGCCGTACGGGCGCTGTCACCGGGGCGGAGAGGTCGATCGTACGGACGGTGCGTGCGGCCAAGGGACGCTGCACGTAGGACGTAGCGGCCACCGGGATCGGATCCCACAGGCTGATTCCGGGAATCGGCGCAGAGATCTCCACCGAGTGCTCGATGTCATCGGCCGTCAGCGGGCTCGTCACCGGCGCCTCGAGCTGGATCAGTACGGTCGACTCCTCATCGCCCAGCACGACTTCTGCCAGCTTCGCATCGAGCCGGCGATGCAGGTGCATGACCGACAGCCGCGACGCCACCAGCCACGCCAGCAGAGCACCGAGGCCAGCCAGCGGCGCCCACCAGACGGTCAGCCCGGCGATCGTCGTACCGAGCAGCACGAGCGCGCCGAGGATCGTGGCGAGGAGCACACGACGACGCCGTACGGTCGCACGCCGCGCCTGGAGGCCGATCTCCCGGCGGCGGGCCAGCCGCATCAACGGGGTGGAGACATCGACGTCGGAGTCGTCATCAGACAGGGACAGATCCCCCGACTTCACGACCTTGGCACCCGGGGCGAAACCCTCGTTGCCGTCGGTCTCGTCGGCGGGCGTCTGGTCGCGATGGCTGAGGTACCACGGCACGAGGTAGGCCAGCCATGCGGCAACCACGACACCGAAGATCAGGCCCGTGGTTTGCATAGGTGGAACGCTACGTGGACTCAGCCTGCTCTCAGGTGATGACGCGCCGGGCTGGGGCCATTGGTTCGAGAAAGAAGCTGCTCGTGGCCGCGGAAATGCCCGTACGGCTCAGATCTCGTAGTCGATGACCACCCGCTGGTCGCGCACCTTGCTCAGGAACGCGACCACGTCCTGGTGCACCGGATGCTCGATGTAGGCCTTCAGGCCAGCCGCGTCGTCGAAGGTGGAGATCAGGATGAGGTCGTGCGACGCCTCGTACCCCTCGGTCGCCCGGCCCAGCTCCCAGCCGCGCACGCTGGGCACGCCCGTCTCGCAGCGGTTCAGCAGCTCGGCGGCCCGATCGATGATGGCGGCCTTGTCGAGGCCCTCGTGGCTGTCCTTGAACGTCCATGCGACGACGTGGCGAAGCATCTGCTGTCTCCCTTGGTGTCAGTTCTCGTGGGCTGGCGCAGCGGGTCGAACCACTTCGTGCGGCGCCGTGGTCTCCACCTTCCCAGGTTGGGTCGGTGGCGTCAGGCGGTGCCACAAACCCGGCCCAACCTCGTCGGAGTGGAGAGCGAAGCACTCATGGTCGCGCCACTTCCCCGCGATGTTGAGGTACGCGGGCTTGCGACCCTCGTACCGGAACCCGAGCTTCTCGACGACCCGCAGCGACGCAGTGTTCTCGGGTCGGATGGCGATCTCGATCCGGTGCAGCTGCATCGTCCGGAAGCAGTAGTCGGTGGCCAGCGCTACCGCGGTGGGGATGATCCCCCGGCCGGCCCACTGCTGGTCGACCCAATAGCCGATGCTGGCGAACCGGGCAGCGCCCAGCTGGATGCCTGACACGGTGCATTGCCCTGCCACGACCGGTCGGCCGCCGCCGTCGGGCACGTACGTGACCAGCCACGGCACCACCCGCCATGCCCGCGCCTCGCGGTTGAAGTTGCGCACCATCGTCCAGTAGCCGTACCCGGGCGGGTCGATCCCGGCTGGCGTCGTCGCCTCCCACGGGCTCAGCCAGGAGCGGTTCGCTGCCCGTACGGTGTCCCACTCGGCGATGTCGGCGTACCGGAACGGCTGGAGCGACACCCGACCGTACGTCACCGACGCGGGCCAGCGGTGCCGGCTGGGGAACTCGGGCCCGGCCACCTCACCGCTGGCGAGCCTGTCAGCCATGGTCGCCTCCGGCGAGCTGCGCCACGGCGTGAGGGGCGACCTTGGCGAGAACCGCGAGCCCGTCCCGTACGCCGCCGGTCGAGCCGGGCAGGCAGACGACGAGCGTACGGCGGATCGTCCCGGCGATGCCTCGGCTGAGCGCTGCCGTGGGGACGCCGTTCGCCACCCCGGCGGCGACCACCGCGGCGGCCAGATGCGGGAGCTCCCTGTCCAGCAATGGGGCGACCACGTCGGGGGTCAGGTCGCGGGGACCGATCCCCGTACCGCCGGTCGTCATCACCAGGTCGCAGCCGGACGCCACAGCACTGTGGACGGCCGCGGCGACAGGGTGCCCGTCAGGGACGACCACGACCTCATCCACGGCGAAGCCGATCTCGCGCAGCCCCTCGGCGGCGAGGGGGCCGGAGCGATCCTCGTACACCCCGGAGGCGGCCCGGTCGGAGGCCACGATCACCCGAGCTCTCATGCCGTAGCCCCTTCCTCGGTCCAGTCGCCGGAACGTCCGCCGGCCTTCGCCACGACGCGTACGTCGGTGATCCGGGCGTGCTTGTCGAGGGCCTTCGTCATGTCGATGACGGCCAGCGCAGCCGTACAGACCGCTGTCAGCGCTTCCATCTCGACGCCGGTACGGCCGGTCGTTCGTACGGTCGCCTCCACCGCCACGCCCTCGTCGACGACCGTACAGATCACCTCGACCCCGGTGATCGGCAGCGGATGACACAACGGGATCAACGTCGGGGTCAGCTTCGCACCCTGGATCCCGGCGATCCGGGCGACGGCCAGGGCGTCACCCTTCGGCACGTTTCCCCCGCGCAGCGCATCGACGGTGGAGTCCGACAACAGCACGCGGCCGACGGCGGTGGCCGTACGGGCGGTGACGGCCTTGTCGGACACGTCAACCATGCGGGCATGGCCGGCCGCGTCGAGGTGGGTGAGCTCGCTCATCGGGTCACTCGTCCAGCAGCCAGACGCTGACGAGGTCGCCAGGCAGCACCTCGGTGGTCTCCTCGTCGAGCAGGACGAGTGCGTTGGCCTTGGCCAGGTCGCTCAGCAGGTGCGACGAATGGCCGCCAACGAGGTCGACGCTCCAGCCTTCGTGGGACCGTACGGCCTTGCCACGAGCCAGCTGGACGATGCCGTGCTTGGAGCGCATCGGGCCTGAGGCGACCGCCTCGATCGCTGGCCGCACGTACGGCGTCGAGCCCATCAGCTTGCGGATCACCGGGCGGACGAAGGACTCGTACGAGACGAAGGCGCTGACGGGGTTGCCGGGCAGCATCAGGATCGGCACCTCGTCATCGCCGATCAGGCCGAAGCCCTGCGGCTTGCCCGGCTGCATCCCGACCCGACAGAAGTCGACCGCCCCGAGGTCGCCGGCGACCTGCTTCACGATGTCGAAGTCGCCCTCGCTGACACCGCCCGTCGTGACGATGAGGTCGGCGCGGATCAGCTGGTCGGCGATCAGCTGACGGAGCTGGTCAGGATCGTCGCCGACGTGGCCGACGCGCCAGACCTGGGCGCCGTCCTGCTTGGCGCAGGCAGCCATCAGGTGGGAGTTGGAGTCATACACCTGGCCGCGGGTGAGGGGCTTGCCCGGGTCGACGAGCTCGGATCCGGTGGAGATCACCACCACCCGTGGCCGAGGATGAACCAGCACCTTGTCGATGCCGATGCCTGCCAGCACGCCGGCCAGCCTGGCGTCGAGCGTGACGCCCTGCTCGGCGACCAGGGCGTTCTCGGTGAGGTCGGAGCCGCGGCGGCGGATGTGCTGACCCGGGGCTGCGCCCTCGTACACCTCGACCTGCTCAGCGCCACGGTCCGTGAGCTCATAGGCGACGACGGTGTCGGCGCCGTACGGGAGGGGCGCGCCAGTCATGATCTTGCGCGCCACACCCTCGGCGAGGTCTCCGTCGGGCACGTCACCCGCCGCAACCACCCCGTCGACCGTGAGCGTGACCGGTTCGTCCCTCGTGGCCCCTGCGACGTCGACGGACCGTACGGCATAGCCATCCATCGCCGAGTTGTCGAAGCCCGGCAGGTCGACATCGGAGCGGATCGACTCGGCCAACTGCAGGCCGAGGGCGTCGACGAGCACCATCCCGAACGGCATCAGCGGCTCGACCTGGCTCAAGACGAAGGCGCGGTGGTCGGCAAAGCTGCGCAATCCGGTCTCGCTGGCTGGCGGCGGCGCGACCGGCAGCGTACGCACCACCGGCGGCGGCGGTGGCGGCTCAGGCTTCGCGCGTCGGAACAGGGCCATGCTGCCTACGATAGGTGAGGTGACCGGTGACAAGCGTGACCTGCGCCGGGCGGTGCTGGAGCGCCGCGGACGGCAGGGTCGCGAGACCGTTGCGACGGCGGACCGTGCGCGGACCAGCCTGATCCTCGGTCGCCTGACCGCTGAGCTTCCGGTCGGGTCCGTCGCCGCGTACCTCTCAGAACGCTCCGAACCAGGGACCGCCGCTCTGGTCGCCGCCCTCCACGCTGCTGGCGTGACCGTGCTCCTGCCGCGGCTCCAACGCGAGCCCGACTGGGCCGAGTTCCAGGGCCCTGGATCGGTCGGCCCGGGCCGTTGGGGCATCCCCGAACCCCTGACACCAGCCCTGGGCGCCGGCTCCTTGGCGGGTGCCGGGCTCATCGTGTTGCCCGGTCTCCTGGCGACACCGGAGGGCGTACGGCTGGGGCGCGGCGGCGGCTGGTACGACAGGGCGCTGCTGCACGCCTCCCCCGGCGCCCCTCGGTGGCTGTTGCTCAACGACGACGAGGTCGTCGACGATCTACCAGTGGAGGCGCATGACCAGCCCGTGACAGCGATCGTCACCCCCACCCGCTGGATCGACTGCGGGGAATGAACCGGGTCGGTCGCGGCGTTCACTGATCGTTCAGAGAAGGCGACGGTCCGGGTAGACTGCCCGCCGCAACCCGTCCAACACCGAAGGACCCGCCCATGCCTACCTACCAGTACCGGTGTACCGAGTGCGCAGCCGAGCTGGAGGCGTTCCAGAAGTTCACCGACGCCGCGCTGACGGAGTGCCCGGACTGCACCGGAGCGCTGCGCAAGGTCTACTCGGCGGTCGGCGTGGTCTTCAAGGGTTCGGGCTTCTATGCCACCGACAACCGCACCAAGGGCAAGGCGAACGCCTCGGTCAGCGGGTCGTCGAGCTCTGACTCCGGCTCATCGTCTTCGGGTTCTTCGGGTTCCTCAGGGTCGTCAGACTCCAGCGGCTCCGGGTCCACGGCGTCAGCAGCAAGCACCTCGAGCTCCACGGCTGGGTCGGGCGAGTCGAAGTCCGCTGCCCCAAAGAAGGCGGCTGCTAGCACGGCCAGCTGACCTGCACCAGGTTCGTGCTGAACCTGTGGACGGCTTTCTCGAGTTCTCCACAGGAGCGTGGTTCTTGTCACAACGAGACCGCTGCGTCCCATGCCCCAGGACATGACACCGCTTCGTCAGGTCGCACGTGCCATCGACCGCCATCGTCGCAGCCTCGCTGCCATGGCGACTGCGGTCGCCGTCCTGACTGGGCTGTCGGCGGTCACCTCCACGCAGACCCCCACCACCCTCGCGGTCACGACCGCACGCGAGATCCCGGCCGGATCCACTCTGACCGAGGCAGACCTCGTCGTCAGACCGGTGCGTACGGTCGACCTCCCCGACCGTGCAGCCACGTCAGCGCCTGCCCTGGTCGGCAAGGTGACCGGCAGCGCACTGGCCCGGAACACGGTGATGACGGACCTGTCTGTCGTGTCGGGACGATCAGCCTCCGCCGCTGGTCGAGTCGTGATGTCGGTACGGGTGGCTGACGCCGAGGTGGCCAGCATGGTGGCCCCCGGCATGCGGGTGACCCTGCTCGTTCCCGGAAGCAACGGCGGTTTGATCACCGATGACGCCCTCGTCGTCACCACACCGCAGGCTGCGCCGAGCGCCCCCCTGGGCGGCGGAGGTGGGTCCGCTGTGCTGGTCGTGGACGTAGAGTCCGCGATCGCGGAGCGACTCGTCCGGTCGACGTCCACGACGGGGGTGACGGTCGCCCTACACTGAAGATCTCCTGAGAATCTTCTGATTGTTTGATGTCACCGCGAGTGTCTGGTACGAGCGATGGATAGGGCGTCAAGAACTTCGGGTATGGTCCTCGCCGGATGCAGTCGAACGCCCTCCCTGGGCACTGCTCACCCGAAAGGAGCCCGTTGTGAAGGGTTTCAAGGAGTTCCTTTTCCGCGGCAACCTCATTGAGCTGGCTGTCGCGTTCATCATCGGTGGTGCTTTCGCGAAGGTAGTCGAGGCCTTCACGCAGGTCATCATCGAGATCCTGGCCAAGGCGGGCGGCGCGCCGAACTTCGACGAGTGGGCTCCCCTGGGCCTCACGTCCTTTGGCCCGTTCCTCACGATCCTGGTCGCGTTCGTCATCATGGCGTTCGTCGTCTACTTCGGCATCGTGAAGCCGTACGAGGCTGTGCAGTCGCGTCTCAAGAAGGAGGAGGAGGTCGCCGTCACCGCCCCCACCACCGACGAGCTGCTCGTCGAGATCCGCGACCTGCTCGCCAAGCGTTGATCCTGACTCCGAGCGTCACTCGCTAGACAGCAAGGCCCCCACCCGCTCGGCGGGTGGGGGACCTCGTCGTTGTCATGAGCCGTGATGAGGCGGCACGTCAGCCAGGAGTCGCCGCTCGTCAGGACTGAGCGGCCGGGTCGCCCGTACGGCCGTAGGCGCAACATCGAGCTGGAGCCGGCTGACTAGGTCAGCCAGCACAGCCGACCAGCGCGCAGCGCCGTACGAACGCAACCAGTCGACCGGTACGGGATGCGGCCAGGGAAGCTCAGCGGAGCGTCGATCATCGGCGTGACGTTGGAGGGTATCCGCACTCCAGCCAACAGCCGCCAGGGCCGCCAGGAACGACTCCCCCGCCTCGACTGCCCCGACAGGCACCTCCTCGCCCACCAAGGCGAAGGCCATGCGTGCAGAATCCGTCGCGTCCATGAGCCACGAGACTAGCCACCCGAAATGCACATCAGCCCAAACCGAATGGCTTGGGCTGATGTGATCGACAAGGAGAGCGGCGCTGAGTGAAGGGCTGAACGCCGTCTACCCACCCCCAGGAGACATCAACAGTCAGCACCGCTCTCGATGCCCAACTGTATTGGACTGCCCCTGAAGGCACAAGCGCTCTTCGTTGACGGTTGACGAAGGGTGATGGCCCATCCCAAGCCCAGCGGGCATCATCGTCGCGGGGATGACACAATGGTCCGCGGCGGATCCGCGATGCGTCGCCACGGCCCTGTAGCTCAGGGGATAGAGCAGAGGTTTCCTAAACCTTGTGTCGGAGGTTCGATTCCTCCCAGGGCCGCCGATGTGTGGATTGACTAGGGGTCGATCCCGACGCCGTCAGGTGGCTTCTTGGCCATCTACGGTTTTTTCTACGGTTTTTCCCTCCGGGCTCAAGGTTCCGAGGCTGGCGGCCAGGTGCGACTTGTGCTCGAGGTTCGCGGAGATGTACACCCGCGCCGTGAAACTGGGGTCGGTGTGGCCCAGCTGGCCCGCGATGTCTTTGAGGCTGTGGCCGGACTCGTTGAGCAAGGTGGCCACCCCACGTCGAAGACTGTGGGGAGTCGCCCAGGTGAGGTTCGCCTCATCCAGCAGCTGGCGGAGGTGAGGCTCCTATTCCGTGTCAAGCGGCGTTGAGCCATTCTCGGTAGCGCACTGCGAGTTCGGGGTTGGGGCGTCTGCCGAGTTCGAGTTCTCCGATTCGTGCGGGCCATACGCCGAGGTGTTGGGCTGCCGCGGTGAGCGTGAGGTTCTTGGCTCGTCTGGCTGGTCTGAGGTCGGAGTAGTCGGGTGCTTGGGTGTGCCCGGCGAGGGCGCGGAAGACTTCACGTGCGACGGCTCGTTTGAGGGCTCGGAAGACTTCCTTGCTGGTCCATCCTTTGGCGAGGCGCGCGTCGCGGTAGGCGATGGTGGTCGGGTCGTAGGACATCCGGACCTTGACTATGTGGTGCAGGGCGGCGTTGGCTTGCCGGT
>DAOOHL010000083.1:0-10856 GCA_035416185.1 Propionibacteriaceae bacterium
GAAGCCACGCCGGCTGCCTGCGCTGGCACGACGTTCATGATCACGCTCGATGCCAGGGGCGCGAGGCCGCCGGGAACGTACAGCCCGACCCGGCCGACCGGAACGAGCCGCTGCGTCACGGTCGCACCCGGTGCCAGCGTCACGACCGGCTGAGGGGATGCAGCCTCCGCCTCACACACGGCCCGACGTCGTCGGATCGACTCGGCAAAGGCCGCGGCGAGCTGGGGGTCCAGCGCATCGGCGCAGCGCGCCAGCACCTCGGTGGGGACTCGCAGCGAGTCGGGGACGATCTTGTCGAACTGTTCCGAGAACCGACGCAGCGCGACCTCTCCCTCTGCCGCGACCGCCGCGCAGATCGGCGCCACGGCAGCCACGGCGTGATCGACATCGAACTCGGCCCGCGGCAGCACCGCCGTGTAGTCGGTGTCGGCTGAGGCCTGCCGGAGGTCGAGTGATCGGAGCACGTCGCCGAGTCTAGGGAAGAGGTCGCCGTCTGGTCTCCTGGGTTCCGACCGCCGGGACCGTCCTTCTCGGAATGATGCGACAGAGGGAAACACCAGGGTTGCGACCGGGCCGTGGGGAACGTTGACCCCGGACCCGCCGCCACTAAGGTCGAACCGTGACGCAGAACATCCCCCTCGGCGTGGTGCTCGTCGTGGTCGGATCGTTCTGTTTCGCCGCGTCGGCCTACCTGCAGCACGACGCTGTCGGCACCCAGCTCGACGGCAACCGCGAGAAGAAGCGCATGCGCCTCCGTACGCTCCTGGCAGCCACCCAGCGTCCACGTTGGGTCATGGGCCTAGCGCTGCTCGGCACGTCGTTCTTCCTCCAGGTCATCGCATTGACGATGGCGCCTGTCTCGGTCGTTCAACCGGTAGGGTTGTTGGCCTTCCCGTGGTCGGTTCTGCTTGCGGCGCGGGGGGCACATACGAGGGTGCCGACGCCCATGAAGGCCGCCGTTGCCGTCACGGTCCTCGCCACTCTCGGGTTCGGCATCGTGACCGGCCTGCATGCCGCACGTGAGTCGGACCTCGACCTGAGCCGGGTATTTTTCGGCGCCGGGATCGTCTATGTCGTGGCGTTCGTCTTCTCACGGATGGGCAGCCGCGGGCCGGTCGAATGGCGCTGCCTCTTCTGGTCGTCAGCAGGTGCGTTGTTCTACGGACTGGAAGCGGCGCTCGTGAAGTCCGTGATCGAGTTCGTCCGGATGCCGAAGTGGTACACGAACGTCGGCCTCGTCGCCATCGCCGGGATGCTGCTGGTCGGTGCACTGGTCGCTGGCTGGCTGATCCAGCAGGGATACGCCACTGGTCCTTCCGAGATTGTGGTCGGGTCGATGACGGTGACGAGCCCCGTTGTCGCGGTGGCGTACGGGATCGGGGTGCTCGGTGAAGGCCTCCGGATCACGGTCCCTGCTGCTGTTCTGATGGCGGTGCTGGGTGCGATCGCCATCGCGGGCGTCGTGCTGCTGACCCGGTTCCATCCGGATCGGCGCGAGCCGGAACTGCCAGGCTGGTCCGAACCCGGGGAGGCCACCCTCGACTCTCCCCCTGCGTCTCAGGGCTAGTTGAAGCTGTACATCCGCTGCGCCACGCGGTACATGCCTCGGGAGGCCTTCCGACCAAGCCGGGTGGGCAGGTTCATGCCGAGCACGAGGGCGTTGTGCAGCCCGAGCCGTACTTTCAGCTCCCGGTCGACCGAGTCGATGTGCTCCCACATCTGCCGTCGGAGCCTCAGCCCCCTCTCCGTGCCTTCCAGCAGGCAGAACGTGGAGCTCGCAGCAACGATCAGCCCGAGATGGCTCGCCATGTAGGCCGCGAGCTTGCGGTTGCCCACCTCGGAGAGCCGGTGCGCCTCGACCATCATCCGGGTGATCTTCATCTGCTGGTCGAGCCTGGAGATCTGCACCTTCTCGTTCACCGACTGGTCCTCCCGGCCGATGAAGTACCGGTACAGGTTGACCGGCAGGTAGTAAAGCGTCTTCACGTGCGGCAGAGGCACGTACACGAAGATGTTGTCGACGTAGAACGTGTGTTCCGGCAGCTCAAGCCCACTGTCACGCAGTACCTGCGTCCGGTAGGTGGCTGCGTGCATCATGATGTTCTGCTCCCACTTGAAGAAGCCGATCTCGTTCCACGTGAAGATGCGGTTCTGTGGCAGCGCGCCGGTGTAGCGGATCACCTTCTGGGAGCCGGCGTAGGCGTTCTCGTACACGTAGTTGGAGATCACCAGGTCGACCGGGCTGCCCGACGAGATGAACTGACGCAGCTTCGTCAGCATCAGGTTCAGCGCCACCGGATCGAGCCAGTCATCGCTGTCGACGACCCGGAAGTAGACGCCAGTAGCCGCTCGCAGCCCCGCCATGACGGCACCGCCGTGGCCCTTGTTCTCCTGATGGATGACCTTCACGGTGTCGGGATGCCTGACGGCCCACGCGTCAGCCTTGGCCCGGGTGCCGTCCTTGGAGCCGTCGTTGACGATGATGATCTCGATGTCGCCCTGCGCCCGAAGGATGGAGTCAATGCAGTGGTCCATGTAGTCGGCCGAGTTGTAGCACGGCACGACGAAGGTGACCTCCTTCTGCGCGTGGTACGGGCTCTCGGGATTCTCAGTCACGTGGCTCCTCCAGATCGGGTACGACTGCGAGCCTAGTGCGGCAGCCCGCCGAGCCAACCAGCGGCATCGTCCCATGGCGTGTCAGGGAGACGGCTGCCGACCGGGGGGATGGTTCGATGTGCAGCGTGACTCCGCTCTTCATCGGTCTCGGTACGGCCGTCAACGTCGCCACCGTCGTGGTCGGGTCGCTGATCGGGCTGGCTGTGGGCAATCGGCTGCCGGAGCGCACCAGGACCACCGTGACGGACGTGCTGGGCCTCACGACATTGGTGATCGGGGGCATGAACGTGGCAGCGATGAGCTCGACTGCCGTGACCAGCAGCATTGGAGTGGGCGTCGCGCTCATGGTCGTCCTGGGCTCGCTGCTTGCTGGGTCCATCATCGGGTCAACGCTTCGCCTGGAGGACCGGTTCGAGATCCTCGCCGGTTGGCTTCGCGACCGGCTGGGTGGCACCAAGGAGGGCGGCAGCCGGCAGCGGTTCGTCAACGGCTTCGTCACGGCCACTCTGGTGTTCTGCATCGGGCCGCTCACCATCCTTGGCTCCCTCCAGGACGGTCTAGGCAAGGGCGCGGACCAGCTCATTGTGAAGGCGATCCTGGACGGGTTCGCCAGCGTCGCGTTCGCCTCCTCGCTCGGGATCGGGGTCATGGCCTCGGCCATCGCGGTCGCCGTCGTCCAGGGCTCACTGACGGTGCTGGGGTTCGCCGCTGGCGACGTGCTGCCCGCCCTCCACATCGACGTCCTGACGGTGACCGGTGGCATCATCTTGATGGGCCTGAGCCTTCGGCTGCTCAACCTCAAGCAGGTACGGGTGGCCGACATGCTTCCAGCGCTCCTGATTGCTCCGTTGGTGACCCAGCTGATCCTGGCGGTCAGGTAGGAGGAGGACTGTGTCGAAGCCACGGCCGTCAGGCACGCCAGCGATCGATGCGCTGGTGAAGGCTGGGGTGCCGTACACCCTGCACGAGTACGAGCACGACCCGGGTAACCGCTCCTTCGGTGACGAGACCGTCGCTGCACTCGGCGTGCCAGCTGACCGCGTCTTCAAGACCCTGCTCACCGAGGTGACCGGGGCTGCGCGACCTGAGCTCATCGTGGCGATCGTGCCAGTCGCCGGACAGCTCGACCTGAAGGCCTTGGCCTCGGCTGTCGGGAGCAAGAAGGCGGTCATGGCCGACCCTGCGAAGGCTGAGCGGGCGACCGGCTACATCGTCGGCGGCATCTCGCCGCTCGGCCAGAAGACCCGGCTGCGCGTCGTGCTCGACGAATCGGCCACAGGTCACGAGACGATCTTTGTGTCGGCAGGGAAACGGGGCCAGCAGGTGGAGCTCTCACCGGGTGAGCTTGCTCGGCTGACCGACGCGCGGCTGGCTCAGATCGGCCGCTGACCATCACCTCTTAGCTGGACGTCGACCGGCGTGACGACCGTCGATGTCACGGCTCAGCGCGGCAGTGGGTCGATGTCGTGGCCGACCACTTCGCCAGACTCGGCCGGAGCAGCCGTCTGCGGGCTGCGCGGCAAGGGGGTCCACCGGTTGCGGCGTGGCGGCGTGGGCACCTTGGGGGGGTCGTCGCTGTCGGGGCCGAGCGCGGACCAGATCAGGACGGGGGCGACGGCCCCGAGCACCCAGACAGCGAGGGCGACCTTCGACCTCAGCAGGAACTGCACCGGGACCACGTCTCCCGGGTTGGCCGACCCAAGGCGGACGTCGAACGGCCCCGGACCGAGCCTCTCCCCCACCCACCAGCACACCAGCCCTGCCAGCAGGGCGCCTGCGGCAGCGATCACCGCGACTGGCCAACCGAGCTCCGAGAACCACTTCCAGGCGATCAGTCCCAAGGCAACCGCGACGATGATGCCGATCAGAGCGAACCAGGCGTCCGAGCCGAAGTACTCGGCCAGCCCACGCTCTGTCGTACGGGCGCTGTAGTCGTCGCGAACGGTGTAGCTGGGCAGGTCAACCACCTGCACCCAGAACACCGCACAGAAGGCGCCGACCAGAGCTGAGAGCGCCATGAAGGCTGCAACCCAGCCGGCCGCCAGGCGCACCCGGTCGATGGTCCAGTCAGCGGTGGGCTGGACCAGATCAACCGAACTGGCGTCGACAGTCATGGACCTAGTGTGTCAGTCGAGGCACGAGGGACCCAGCAGGGCCTTCAGGTCGGCGATCAAGGTGTTCGACATGGTCACCTTGAGATGGGCGTCGAGGCGGAACGTCTTGCTCTCGGCCCCATTCACCAGTCTCAGCCTGACCTCGTTGCTGCCCGGATGGTTGCGCAGCACCTCCTTGAGCCGCTCAACGAGAACCGCGTTCACTCGCCCGGCGGGCACTGCGATCGTCACCGGGCCGGCCGCCGTCGCCTCCACGTTGAGGATCTGCACCTCCTGGCCGCGAAGCTCAAGCCGGTCCTCCTTGCCAGCGGCACGGGCCTTGATCCTGACCACCGTGTCGGGAGCGAGGAGCATCGCGACGGTCTGGAAGACACGCGGGAAGAGCATCACCTCGACCGCCGCGTCAAGGTCCTCGACGGTAACCACGGCCCACGTGTCGCCGGCCTTGGTCTGACGCTTCACGACGGAGGTGATCATGCCCGCGATGGTGACCATCGCATCCTTGGGCGGGTCACTGACCAGCGACGCGAGCGAGATGTCACGGTTGGCAGCCAGGATGTGGTCAAGCCCCTTCAGTGGATGGTCGCTGACGTACTGGCCCAGCATCTCCCGCTCGAAAGCGAGCCTGGTCCGCTTGTTCCACTCCTCCACCTCAGGGATGACCACGGTGCTGCGCACTTCGGTGGGGTCGTCGACAGCAAAGAAGTCGAACGCGTCCTGCCCGTTCTCCTCGTTGCGCTTCAGGTCGACCATCTGGTCGATCGCCGACTCGTAGATCTCCATCAGGGCCCTGCGAGCATGGCCCATCGAGTCAAACGCGCCAGCCTTGATCAAGGACTCGATCGTGCGCTTATTGCAGACGTTCAGCGGGGCACGCTCGAGGAACTGGCCGAAGCTGGCCGCAGGTCCGTGCTCCTCGCGCGCCTCGATGATCCGCTCAACGACCGCTCCACCGACATTGCGGATCGCCGCCAGCCCGAACCGGATGTCCTCGCCGACGGCGCTGAACTCTGCCACCGAGGTGTTCACGTCAGGTGGCAGGACGTCGATGTGCATCGAGCGGAAGTCGGCCAGGTAGATGGCCATCTTGTCCTTGTCGTCACCCACCGACGTGAGCAGCGCGGCCCCGAACTCTGCCGGGTAGTTTGCCTTCAGATAGGCGGTCCAGTAGGACACATAGGCGTATCCGGCCGCGTGGGACTTGTTGAACGCGTAGTCGGCGAACGGCACCATCACGTCCCACAGAGCGCGGGTGGCCTGGGCGGAGAAGCCGTTGCGGGTCATGCCCGCCGAGAAGTTGTCCCATTCCTTGTCGAGGATCTCCTTCTTCTTCTTGCCCATGGCGCGACGCAGCAGGTCGGCACCACCGAGGGAGTAGCCGGCCAGGTTCCGGGCCGCCGCCATGATCTGCTCCTGGTAGACGATCAGGTGGTAGGTGTCACCCAGGATCGGGTCCAGCGCAGCGTGCAGCTCAGGATGGATCGGGACGATCTCCTGGCGGGCGTTCTTGCGCTCCGCGTAGTTGATGTGGGCATTCGCGCCCATCGGGCCGGGTCGGTACAGCGCGATGACAGCGGTGACGTCGTCGAACACCGTCGGCTTCATCTGCCGCAGCAGTGCCCGCATCGGCCCACCGTCGAGCTGGAACACGCCCAGGGTGTCACCGCGCGACAGAAGCTCGAACGTGGCTGGGTCGTCGAACGGGATCTCCCGCAGGTCGATGTCGATGCCGCGGTTCGCCTTGACGTTCTTGATCGCGGCGTCGATCACGCCCAGGTTCCGCAGACCGAGGAAGTCCATCTTCATCAGGCCCATGTCTTCGCACTGCGGGTAGGCGAAGCCAGCGATGATCATGCCGTCCTTGTCGCGGCGGTGCATCGGGATGACGTCGAGCAGGGGCTCGGACGAGATGATGAACGCGCAGGCGTGGACTCCCGTCCCGCGGATCATGCCCTCGATGCCGCGGCCGGTGTCGACCACCTGCTTCACGTCCGGGTCGGAGTCGTACAAGGCCCTGAACTCGGAACCCTCGTTGAACCGCTTGTGCTCAGGGTTGAACAGGTCGTTGAGCGGGATGTCCTTGCCCAGCACCGCAGGCGGCATCGCCTGCGTGATCCGCTCGCCCAGGCTGTACGGGTGCCCGAGGATCCGGCTCGCGTCCTTGACCGCGGCCTTCGCCTTGATCGTGCCGAAGGTGTTGACCTGGCTCGTGTACTCCTTCCCATACTTGTTCGTCACGTAGTCGATCACCACGTCACGGCGCCGGTCGTCGAAGTCGAGGTCGATGTCAGGCGGTGAGACCCGCTCCGGGTTCAGGAACCGCTCGAACAGCAGACCGTGCTTCATCGGGTCAACCTCGATGATCTGGGTGAGGTACGACACCATCGACCCGGCTGCAGAACCACGGCCCGGCCCGACTGGCACCCCGTTCTCGCGTGCATAGCGGCAGATATCGGCGACGATCAGGAAGTACGAGGAGTAGCCCAGCGGCTCGATCACACTCATTTCGAGCTCGACCCGTTCGCGCAGCCCGTCGGGCACCACGCCGTCGGGATAGCGGACCTTGATCCCCTCCTCGAGCTCGTGGCGCAGCCAGGAGCCCTGCGTCTCGCCAGCGGGTACGTCGAACTGAGGCATCCGGTCGACGTGGCGGAACACGTCGTCGTAGTCCTCGATCCGCTCCGCCACGAGCAGCGTGTTGTCGCACGCCTCGGGCAGGTCGCGGAAGAGCATCCGCATCTCGTGGCCGGTCTTGATGTAATAGCCGTCACCGTTGAAGCGGAAGCGCTTGTCGTCGTCCTTGTTGCGACCCACGCCGATACACAGCAGGTTGTCGTGGTCGTCGGCCTGGTCCGCGGTGACGTAGTGGGAGTCGTTGGTCGCCAACAGCGGCAGGTTGAGGTGCTTGGCGAGCCGAAGCAGGTCGGACCGCACGGCCCGTTCGATGTCGACCCCGTGGTCCATCACCTCAAGGAAGTAGTTCTCGGCTCCGAAGATGTCGCGGTACGTCGCTGCCGCCTTCACTGCCTCGTCGAACTGGCCGAGCCGCAGCCGGGTCTGCACCTCGCCGCTGGGGCAGCCGGTCGTGGCAATCAGTCCCTCCCCGTACTGGCTGATCAGCTCCCGGTCCATGCGGGGCTTCATGTAGTAGCCCTCGAACGACGCCAGGCTGGACAGTCGGAACAGGTTGCGCAGCCCGGTCGCGTTGCGGGCCAGCATCGTCATGTGGGTGTAGCGGCCACCACCAGAGACGTCCTTGCCACCCTCAGCATCGACGTCGGACGCCTCACGCCGGCCAGTCGCCCAGAACTCCGGCACGCGGTTGTGCCGAGAAGACGGGGCCACATAGGCCTCGATGCCGATGATCGGTCGCACCCCGTACGCCTGGCTGGTCTTGAAGAACTCGTGCGCACCGAACATGTTGCCGTGGTCGGTCATCGCGATGGCCGGCATGCCCTGACGCTCGGCCTCGGCGAACAGCAGCGAATTCTTGGCGGCACCATCCAGCATCGAGTACTCGGTGTGGACATGCAGGTGCACGAAGTCCGATGCCGTCACTCAAGTCCTCCTCTACCGCCGCCGCACACGACCATGGCCGGGCGCGCACCATGGTCACCAGTCGTCGGGGGAAGGTCGACGAACACCGGATCAAGCCGAGCGAACGTCACCCTGCCGACCCGCAGGCCACCACCCTAGTAGCCCCCTCCGACAGTTCTCGGGAGGTCGGTCCGGCGGTTCCGCTCCTGGCGGAACTCACTCGGCGAGGCGCCCGAGAAAGCCGCGGATCTCTGCCTCGAAACGCTCCGGACGCTCCAGCTGGAGCCAATGGCCACAGCCGTCGAGCACCACCAGGGAGGCGTTCGGCGTGGCCGCCGCAGCCTCGACTGAGCCTTCGATCGGCACCATCGGGTCGCGGTCGCCGTGCAGGAACAGCGCTGGAACCGTGATCTGGCTGACGAGTTCACGCTTGTCGTTGGTCATCCGGGTCGGTCCCGTACCATCCGCCTCACGCGTCCGGGTAGCCCTGCGGGTTGTTCGACTGCCAGCGCCAGGTGTCGGCGCACATCTCGTCCACGGTCCGGGTCGCGTGCCACCCAAGCTCGCGCTCAGCCTTGGCCGGGTCAGCGTAGGACGACGCGATGTCTCCGGAGCGGCGCGGGCCGATCACGTACGGGATCTCCCGACCGACGGCCTTCGAGAACGACGCCACCATCTGCAGCACGGTCGTCGGCCTGCCGGTGCCCAGGTTCCAGGTGTCGACCGGCAGATCAGAGTGGCCAAGGCGGTCCAGAGCCGCGACATGGCCCGCGGCGAGGTCCAGCACGTGGATGTAGTCGCGTTCAGCGGTGCCGTCGGAGGTCGGGTAGTCGTCCCCGTATACCGTCAGTTGCTTCAAGCGACCTACCGCCACCTGCGCGATGAACGGGACGAGGTTGTTCGGCATGCCCTGCGGGTCCTCGCCGAGCGTGCCGGATGGGTGCGCGCCGACCGGGTTGAAGTACCGCAGCAGAGCGATCCGCCAGGTGGCATCGGCCGCCGCGACGTCACGCAGGATCTGCTCCTGCATGACCTTCGTCCAGCCGTACGGGTTCGTCGCCGACGTCGGCGCATCCTCCGTCATTGGGTTCACCGGCGTCGCGCCGTACACCGTGGCCGACGACGAGAACACCAGCTGCCGCACGTTATGGCGCTGCATCGCCTTCAGCAGCGAGAACGTCGAGCCGAGGTTGTTGGCGTAGTAGTCGACCGGCTTGGCGACGCTCTCCCCCACGGCCTTCAGCCCCGCGAAGTGGATCACCGCGTCGATCTGCTGGTCGGCGAACAGCGCGTCCGTACGGCCCTCGTCGCACAGGTCGAACCCGTGCACCTCGAGCAGTTTGCCCGTCACGGCCTCGATCCGCGCCGCAACGGTCGGCTTCGAGTTGATGTACGAGTCGACCACCACGACCTCGTACCCAGACTCGACGAGCTGGATGACCGTGTGGGAGCCGATGTAGCCAGTGCCGCCGGTGACGAGTACGCGCATGCTCCCAACCTACCGATCCGGCGGCGTGTGGATCGAGCCGGCTCGTGCGCTGGCAAGTACTGCCGCCGCCGTCCCGTCCGGTCGATTCCGGTCAGGACGGCGAGGAGTATGGGGCGGTCAGACGGCGAGCGGGCGAACGCTCGGCAGGATCGGCTTGGGCAGCTTCGACTCTCCCGACAGGAAGGCGTCGACGCCGTTCGCGCACGACCGCCCCTCGGCGATTGCCCAGACGATCAGCGACTGGCCGCGGCCTGCGTCGCCGCAGACGAACACGCCAGGCACCTTGGTCTGGTAGTCGTTGCCGCGGGCGATGTTGCCCCGCGGGTCGAGCTCCAGTCCCAGCTGCTCTGCGGCGAGCTGCTCTGGGCCAGTGAACCCCATCGCCAGCAGCACCAGCTGCGCGGGGATCTCGCGCTCCGTGCCCTCGACGGGAACGAACCTGCCGCCCTCAAACGTGACCTCCGATAGGCGTAGCGCCCGGACCCGACCGTCGTCGTCACCGAGGAACTCCGAGGTGTTGACCGCGTACACGCGCTCTCCCCCCTCCTCGTGAGCCGACGACACGCGGTAGACCATCGGGTAGGTCGGCCAGGGCTGGCTGCTTGGACGGCCTTCGGGCGGGGTCGGCATGATCTCGAGCTGGGTGATCGACCGAGCCCCCTGCCGGATCGACGTGCCGAGACAGTCGGCACCCGTGTCGCCGCCGCCGATGATCACCACGTCCTTGTCGGTGGCGGTGATCTGGTCGGCCACCGCGATGCCACGCGCCACCCGGTTCGCCTGTGGCAGGAACTCCATCGCCTGGTGGATCCCGCCGAGCTCGCGGCCAGGAATGCCCAGGTCACGCGCCACGGTCGAGCCGATCGCCAGGACGACCACGTCGAACCGCTCCTGCAGCTCGGTGAAGGTGACGTCGACGCCCACATTCACACCGGTCTTGAAGACCGTACCTTCCAGCCGCATCTGCTTGAGGCGACGGTCGAGCACCTCCTTCTCCATCTTGAACTCGGGAATGCCAAACCGGAGCAGGCCACCAATGTCGTCAGCCCGCTCGTACACGACGACCGTGTGGCCGACCCGGGTGAGCTGCTGGGCGACGG
>DAOOHL010000084.1:0-10781 GCA_035416185.1 Propionibacteriaceae bacterium
CCAGGTCATCGACTACGCGGGCCCGATCGATGGTGCTCTTGGCACCTCGTTCGTCCGCGCCTACGCCCGGTTCCAGCCGTCGCTGGGCTACAGCGGCGCCGATGCCGACGGCTACCCCGGCATCGCCTCGCTGACGGCTCTCGGTGACCGCACCGGTGCCTTCCGCGCCGTCGACTGACGATCGCCACGACGAAGGCCCGGCCTGCATCTGCAGGTCGGGCCTTTGCCGTCGATGGACACTGGACATCGATGTGACACTGGAGAGAGCATCTGGAAAGGACCGTGGATGACGAACCCGCTCGAGGCCATCCAGCCGAGCCTGCGGTTCCTGCGCGAGCAGCGTGAGCTCGAGAAGGTGCTCATCGTCGAGACGCCACGCGGGGCTGACGGTTGTGAGCCGGTCAACCTGGCGTCCGGCCGCATCCAGATCCCCGTACGGCCTTCTCGCCCCGCCAAGGACGATGCCTAGCCCCCCAACCACGCTGGAGGTGGGGAGCAGGACCGGCCCGTGGTTCGGTCCCCGCCTACGCTGGTGTCGTACGAGGCAAGAAAGGTCTTCCATGGCAACAGCACGTGACGTCGGCAAGGTGTTGGCCACCTTCCCGCAGAAGGCGATTCCGACCGCCGGCTCGATGCTGAAACGGCTCGTCGACGCTGCGGTCGATGGTGTCGACCCGTTGCCCGGTGCGCGGGTCTCGGCTGGCCGTTACCTCGAGCGGCGGGTCGAGGTCGACCTCGCCATCGAGTCGATGGTGAACCAGCACATCGCCATGGCCTCAGCGCAGGGCTTCGTCACCAACATCGGCGGTCTGCTGACGGCCATCGTCACCGCGCCCGCCAACATCACCGGCGTCGTGGTGGTTCAGATCCGCATGGTGGCGTGCATCGCGCACCTTCGCGGCTATGACATCAACGACGACCGCGTCCGGACAGCCATGCTGATGTGCATGTTGGGTGAGGAGGAGCTCACCGAGGCCATCGCGTCTGGCGCATTGCCGACCACTCCGCTCGCCGTGGCCACGGCACCGGTGTTCGACGCCGAGCTGGACCAACGAGTCTGCGAGCGCGTCGTGGGTGCCCTCCTCACAAACATGGGTGGCAAACATCTCACTGCGTTGGTTGCTCGACGGATCCCGTTGGTCGGCGGCGGGGTCGGAGCGGCCTTTGACGGCTACTCCACCCATCGCATCGGAGTGTGTGCCCGCAAGCACCTGGTCAGCCGCCGCCGACTCACGCGCTGACTGTCGGAGGTCTGCGGCAGGATGGCCAGCGTGGTGTCGCAGATCTTCGGTCCCGAGCCCTCATGGCCCGAGCAGGATCTCGTCGCGCTCTCGGACGACCTCGACCCATGGCTGGTCCTGGAGGCCTACAAGGCAGGGGTCTTCCCGATGCCGCTGCCGCACGTGACCTTTACCGCCAAGATCGGCTGGTGGTCGCCGATGGCGCGAGCCGTCCTCCTGCTGGACGACCTCCGAGTCACACGATCGCTACGGCAGGCGACCAGGCGCTACACAGTCACGATCGACACCGACTTCCCCGCTGTCCTGGCCGGCTGTGCTGACCCGAGCCGGCCGCACGGCTGGATCGACAGCGACATCGAAGCTGCCTATACCGGCTTGTTTGAGGCCGGTCATGTGCACAGCGTTGAGACCCGCGACGCCGACGGAGTCGTCGTCGGCGGTCTGTACGGGGTGAGTATCGGCGGCCTGTTCGCCGGTGAGTCGATGTTCCACACGGCTCGCGACGCCTCGAAGGTGGCCCTGGTGGCGCTGGTGGAGTTCTTGCAGCAGGCCGGCGGCAACCGACTGCTCGACGTACAGTGGCTCACCCCGCACCTGGAGAGCCTGGGGGCCACGGAGATCAGCCGGCAGGAGTACCTGAGCGTGCTCGACGACGCACTACTCCTTCCGACTCCGGCGTGGCCGCCCAGGCACGTGCCTCGACAGGCAGAATGACGACATGCCTGAGATGCCTGAGATGGAGGCCCTGACCCGCTGGCTGCGCGGGCGGGTCGTGGGGCGCAGCTTCACTCGCGTCGAGATCGCGGCGCTCAACGCACTCAAGACGGTGGCGATGTCACCCACGGCGCTGCTGGGGCTGGAGGTGACGACCGTACGGCGCGACGGCAAGTTCTGCTCCATCGGAACTGACGGTGCCTGGCTGACCTTCCACCTGGCGCGGGCAGGCTGGCTGCGGTGGTACGACGCAGCCCCGACCTCCCCTGCACGGCCCGGGAAGAGCCCGTTGGCCTTGCGGGTGGCCTTCGATGACGACTCGGGCTTCGACTTGACCGAGATGGGGACGCAGAAGAAGCTGGCGGTCTATCTGGTCGCCGACCCCCAGGACGTGCCCATGATCGCCTCGCTTGGCACCGATCCCCTCGGCAGCGACTTTGGGCGTACGGAGCTGGACCGGATCCTCAAGGCTGCTGGCCGCTCACAACTGAAGGGTGTGCTGCGCGACCAGAAGGTCTTCGCTGGCATTGGCAATGCCTACAGCGATGAGATCCTCCATGCGGCGAGGTTGAGCCCCTTCAAACCTGCCGACGGTCTCGACAACGACGAGCGCACCAGGCTCCTTGACGCCATCACGGGCGAGCTGCAGGGCGCGATCGACCGTGCCGACGGGCTCGCACCGTCACAGCTGAAGGATGACAAACGTTCCGGGATGCGCGTTCATGGCCGCAAGGGGCTGCCCTGCCCCGTCTGCGGCAGCGAGGTGGCCGAGGTGTCGTTCGCTGACTCGGCGCTGCAGTACTGCCCGACCTGTCAGACGGGCGGGAAGGCGCTGGCCGACCGGCGGCTGTCGAAGCTGCTCAAGTAGCGAGCCCGACTACCGCGGCCAGTCATCGACGTGATCGGGCTTGACGCCCCACACGTCGTCATCCTCCTCGAGCCAACCGCTCTCGCCAGCCGCGCCCTTGTTGTCCTTCTTGTCGCCCTTGCGACCCGCCATCGGCGCCGCCCCGGCACCACCGCCAGTTCCGCCTTGGCCACCGGCAGCTGACCCGGATCCACCTGCGCTCTGCGCCTGAGCCTGCGAGAGGGTCGAGACGGGCGTGTTCGACGTGACCGTCCCCGGCACTCCGGCAGCCACGACGGGGCGACCGCCTTGGCCCACCTGGAACGTGGGTGGCCCCCCGGCGGCAGCCGATCCGCCGACCCCAGGAATGGTCGCGCCGGGGGCGCCGATGCCGCCGGCGCCGGGAGCCGGGAGGCCAGCCGCCAAGGACCCCCACGGCATCGCACCGCGACCGCCCATCAGACCCATCCCCGCCGCACCAGCCAGTCCCGCCGCTCCACCGGCGCCGCCCACGGACGCGAGCGGAGTCGCCGGACCGCTGCCCGTCGGGGCTCCATGGAGCAGGGCAGGGTCGACGCCCGACGCTCGCGTGCCGTCGAACCAGGTGCTACCGGGGTAGACCCAGGCGGCCTGGTCGCTCGAGGTGCCCGTGGGAGGCGTGACGAGGTGCGCCGTGGAACCAGACATCCAGAAGCTGTTCGCGACCCCCGAGCGGACGCCGGTGTCACTATCCCCGGTGTACGTGCCCGTGTTGGCCGGACGCGAACCGTACGTTCCCGAGTTGACGAAGTCCTTGTTGCCGTCGAACACGGACTCCTTCGGGGCCTCGTACGTCGTGGTGTTCACCGCCTTGCTGTCGCTGCCAGCGAAGAACGTGGCGAGGCTGGACTCGGCTGAGTTGGCAGCCGTCGTGACCTGCTGCTTGGCGCCACCGTTGAGGTTGAGCGCCTCCATCCATACGTCAAAGTTGTTGGTCGCCGGTGCGACCACGCCGATGGTGACCTCCGTCTGTGGCTTGTGCTGCGCCTCGACCCCCGACCAGGTGGAGGCGGACACGGTCGCCCGTACGGCACCCGACGCGGTCTTCACCTCGTAGTCGGCGTTGGCCTGGGCCTTGTTGAACCGAGCCACCGTCGCAGCCTCGTTGATACCGACCTCACCGGTCGCCACATCGGCGACCGTGTTCACCACGTAGTCGAGCAGGCTGACCTTCTTCTGCTCCACACGCCACGCCGCGTCGCGGTCCCAGGGCACTCCGTTGGACGCAGCCACAGCGTACGCAGTCCTGGTTGCCTCGGCGACCGGGTTCAGTTCCTCAGCGACGTTACGGGCTGCCTGTTCTGCCCGAGCGAGGCCCGCCAACAGGTCCTTCGAGATGCGCTCCCGGAAGGTGTCGGCGCTGTCGCCGGTCCAGCCGGGCTCCTGCAACAGGTCGCCCAACCGGCGGGTCACCTCCTCCCACAGAGTGCGCGTCTGATCTGCCGTGGCGTTCCACTGGTTCTGGGTCTCGGTTACATCGCCAGGGTTCAGTGACGCGATGACATGCAGGCTGTCGCGCTGCGTACGGGCGTGGTGGTTTCCGTTGCCAGTCATCATCGTCTCCTCACACCAGCATCGAGCCGACGCTCGAGCCCCCGGTTGCGTTGGTCTCCTCCACCGCCTGGTAGCTGGCAGCGACGGAACGGGTCGCTTCAGCGAGCTGCCCGGCCATGGCGTGCAGCTGCGTCAGTGCTTCGACCTGTGTAGCAGACGCGTCGCGGTAGCGCCGCTGGGCGGTCTCGCTCAGGTCGTAGCTGCCGAAGTCGTCTCGCGCGCCAGCGGTCTGGGTGAGTCCGCGGAGGCGGGCCAGCTCATCGGCCACATGCCCGTCGAGAAAGCGAGCGAACGCGTCGATGGCGGTGGGACTGACCGTGACCTCACGTAGGCCGGACCCGGTCGCCCCGGTGCTCGGCGCAGGCCGACCGGCAACGCTGTCAGTAGGGATCATGAGGACCTCTCCTGTGGTCGTGGTGGAGATGCGAACGTCGTTCCATCGTACGGGTCGGTCGGCGCACTCCCTCGGCCGAGGGAGGCGGCCAGATGCCAAGGGGCGGTGCACCCGAAGGTGCACCGCCCCTTGTCGTCACGCAGTGGTGATCAGCCCCAGTTGGACTGGATCTTGCGCTCGTTGGAGTCGTAGTTCTCGGTGATCTGGCCGAGCACCGAGCCCATCTTGTTGACGACCTCCTGCATGTGGCGGGCGGCCTTGTCCCACTCGGCCTTGGCGGTGTGGTAGGCGGCCTGGGCGGCGCCATCCCACTTGGCCAGCGACGAGCCGAGCTGCGACTCGAGGGTGTCGAGGTGGTCGGTGAGCGCCCGGTGGGCGTTCTGAAGGCTGGAGATGCCCTCCTGCATGGAGGCGGCGTTGACAGCGGTGAAGTCGCTCATGGTTGTTCTCCTCGTGAGTGGTGGTGGTCGCGGGTGGGTGAGTGTCAGCCGTTGAGCAGCGCGGTGATCGCGTTGGAAGCAGCCTGCTGCTCTTCCTCGTTGCGCGAGTAGGTCATCTGCGTGTCAACGAGCTTGCTGTGGATGTTCTCCAGCTGCTGCTGCACGACGCCGAACTGGCGGTCGAAGTCCTCGTAGGCCCGCAGGAAGGCGTTGGCCGCGTTGCCCTGCCACTTGACCATGAGCTGCTCGACGTTGCCGCCCAGCGTCTGCTGGGTGGAGTGGATCTGCTGCGCCTTCTCCTCGATCTGGCTGGCCGCCTTGGCCATCTCGGCGCGATCAACAGTGGTCTGACCCGACATGTCTTTCCTCCATTTGTCGTGGGGATCGTCCCCGTTTGGTGTGTTGGTGCAGGTCCGATCCCTCGGTGCTGCGGGTTGTTCTGTCCACGACACTATGAGTGCCCAGGGTCAGTTGTCAGGACGGCTCGGCATGATTTGGCCAAGTTGAGCAATGGTGCGGACGGGCCTGAGTCGAGGTACTCACCGTGGTCTGGTGCCCGGTGCACGAAACCCCGCGTAGGGCCCAGTCGGGGCTCCCACGCGGGGTCTCGACAGGTGTCAGATCTTGGTGCCGGCGGCAGCGGCGTGACTCAGCAGCACACCGTTCGGCAGACCCGCGGGGATCCGGGCCAGAATGCGACTCCAGATGGGGGTAATGGTCGGCTTGTCCTTGTAGCCGAGTGCGGCCCGGCTCTCCAGGTCAGGGATCCCGTACCGGTGGTTCTGCCAGATCAGCGTGGCTCCGCCGCCGGACTCGAGGGTGTCGATGCCGCGCACCAGGGCCCCGCCGCCGGGCACGCCGACGATCAGGTCGTAGGCCAGAACCTCCGTTGAGTCCGACGTCGTCGGGGGCCGCAATGCGGCGACCGAGGGAACGTTGGGGTTGTCGACAGAGATGAAGGGGGTGTCTCGGCCTTCGACATAGGTCGCGCAGACGTTCCGCTCCGCGAAGGAGTTTCCGTCGTTGTAGAACTTGGGCCGCTCCAAGGGAAGCGCTGACGGGAGCGTGCTCTTGCTCTGGTAGCCGTCGGTCTCGGAGTTGGGCACGTTGATCGGCTCGCGGTTGTACTTCAGGACCAGCAGCCTCATGTCGAGGTAGCCGATCCTGGCGTAGCCATCGTTGAGCAGCACCCAGTAGGTGAGCTGGTCGGGGTACTTCGTGTCTCCGGTTGAGACCAGCCGGCCGATATTGCCGGACTCGGGCTTGGTCGGCTTGTTGCCCACACCGGGGATGACCAGCGCTTCCATGGGTGGGTCGGCGGGCAGGGAGTCGACCCAGTCATTCATGCGCAGGTCGAGGGCGAAGGCACCGTCCCTGAGGGGGGAGTTGCCACCGCCCGTCGTGGGAAGCGCGTAGCGGTGGCCGTTCATGATCAGGTACTGGGTCGTCCCTACCTGCACCGCGAAGGTGTCGTTGCGGGAGGGGACGGGGGCGACTCCGATCTCCAGCGTGGTGAAGCGGGTACGGGGCTTCTTGGTGACCACGTCGATATCGCCAGGGATGGAGCAGACCCGCAGCGGGAAGGTGGACATGTCCTTGGGATCTGGCAGCTGGCTGGGTGCGTTGACGATTCCGTACGCATCCCCTCGGACAGCCTTCGCCAGAGACGCCGTCCGTACGGAGTGGACCGGCCCGCCCTTCGTGATCAGCTTCGCCGAGGTGATGTTGGGTACGGGGTGAAGCTGCATACGCTTCGCTGGGTCAGGCTCGTCGGGATGCTCCATGTAGACGAAGACCGCGCCGGCGGAGATGTCGATCACGATGGCGTTGGCCTCCTGCCACGACTGGGTCGTGGGCTGGGAGAGGAAGCCGAAGATGCCAAAACCGGCCAGGATCACGATGCCGGCCAGGACCCCGACGAACGTGGCCATCCCGAGCCGACGCAGCGACGGGACGGCGTTGTCGGGATCGCGGTCGACGAGAGCCGCCACCAGACGCTGCGTTGTGAACGACTGCGCCTTCAGCAGGTCCTTGCGTGCTGCCATGAACGGTCCCATCGCCTGCGGTCGGAGAACGGCCCCCATTGTTGCCGACATCGGTGCCGCCCGGCGACCTCCGCGGGCCAGGTCTCGGAACCTGTCTCGAGTGAGACCTCGGACACTAGAGTGAGGCCGGACCATCGACCGACCCGGGGAGAGACCCATGGCACGGAGTGACCAGGCGCGCCGGGCGCCTCGCAGCAGCTGGCTGCGGAGGCATTTCGGCAAGGCGCTGGCGATCGAGGCTGCCCTGCTCGGGATCGCCCTGCTGGTGATCGGGCGGCAGTACGTGGTCGCCGGAGTCGTCGCGGTGCTCGCGCTGCTGCTGCTGGTGCCGATGAAGGGTCACACCCTCCCCGGCTGGATCGGGCAGTGGGTCCGGTTCGCCCGACGCAAGCCGAGCACCAAGGTTCGCGACGACGTTCCCATGGACCTTGTCCCGCTGGCCGAGTGGGTGCCAGGCCTGTCGGTCTCGCAGACCACGGCCGGACGGACCGGAGAGCTGGGCGTGATCGCTGACGGGCAGGCCTGGACCGCGGTGTTGGCTCTGGTCTCCGATGACGACCTGCTCGCCGATAAGGGCGAGAAGATCGACCTCGATGGCCTGTCTGGCCTCACAGTTCAGGACGACATCGTCTTCGCTGGCGTCCAGGTCGTCACGTACACGGTGCCGGCGCCTACCACGGTGCTGCTCGGCGGCGATTCGCGGGCGGCTAAGGCCTACCTGGAGATCTCGAAGGAGCCACCGCCCCCGACGATGCGGCGGACGTGGCTCTGCCTGCGGCTCGATCCGCGACTCTGCCTCGAAGCGGTCGCGCTTCGTGGAGCCAACCATGACGGGATCTACGGCACGTTGCGGTTCGGACTGCACCGAGTGCAGTCGGCGCTGAAGCGGCAGGGGATCGAGACCCGGGCGCTGTCTCCGATCGAGATCTATGAGGTGCTGTCCCTGACCTCCGGGTCCGGACCGGAAGGCGGGCAGCAGCGCAGCCAGGAGCGGTGGAGCACTTGGGCCTGCGACGGGCTCGTCCACAGTGGCCGAATGGTGCGTCGTTGGGGCAAGAACGCCTCCATCGGCTACCAGTCGCTGCAACAGGCCGTCGGCCAGGCGCCCGTACTCTTCGCCATCACGTCCTACACCTTGACTCCGACTCGGCGGGCCTCCGGTGGGATCAGGTTGGTGACACCGAACGCGGAGTCAGGTCAGGCAGCCGTTGCCTTCATTGAGGCCAGCCTGTCGGGCGAGGTCACCTTCGGCTCTCCGTCGGGTGACCAGGTTCCGACGATGCTGGCGACCGTACCGCTGGGGAGGGGAGTGCGATGACCGCGCCGACGACTGGCTGGACGCTGCCTGAGAATCCCGTGACTCCTGACCGGGAGGGCGTCGTACGGACCGGGCCGTCCGGCCTGCTGCTGGGGCACGGCAGGACCGGCCCGATCACCATCCGGCTCTTCCGACCCGTACCGACCCGGCTGCTGCTCGCTGTCCCGGAGTACGTCACCTGGCTGCTCGCCTTCCGCTGCATCTCACTCGGCGCACACCTGTCGATCCTGGCCAACGAGCGGCGTCGCTGGCAGGGCCTCGCCGACGCGGTGCAGGGATGCGGGGGGACGACGGAGTTCCTGGCCTCAGGGGCGCCGCTGCCGGGCCAGGGTCGCCCGTACAGACCCAGCCTGATCATCGATGATGCGTCGCACTTCGACGGCTCCCAGGTCAGCCTCGGCCGGTTCCAGGCCGTGATGGTGACCGAGGATGCTTCCGCCTCTGGCGCGATCCATGCCCTCCGCTCCTGTGACATGGCGTTGGTCAGCCCATGCGACGCCAAGACGACTGAGAACCTTCGCCGGGCCTACATGCTGACCCAGCGCCAGCTGCGGCTGTGCAACAACCTCGAAGCCAACGAGGTCGTGCTCGCGATGCCCCGACGGCTCGTTCGCCTCTCCATCCCCCCGACGCCGACCGAGTACGACCTGCTGTTCGGGCGCGGACGGCGATGACGAGACCAGCCGAACAGTCCATGGACCAGCTCGTCGACCCCCAGGGCCGACCCGACCACCCAGGTAAGGTGCCAGCGTGACAACCACCGTCGGCGAGGACCTCGCGCGCGTCACGGTCATCTCTCCCACGAGGCGGATCGACCTGGCGCTGCCGGGTTCGACCACCCTTGGGGAGCTGCTCCCCAACATCATCCGGTTCGCCGGCTTCGACGGCGCGACCACCCAGGAGGCTATCCACGCCTGGGTGCTGCAGCGGCTCGGTGAGGACCCGCTGGACCCCAACAAGAAGGTCTCGTCGCTCAACATCCGCGACGGTGAGACCCTCCACCTGCGCCAGCGTGAGTCGACGATGCCGGACGCGGCGTTCGACGACGTCGTGGATGCGGTCGTCACGGCCACCTCGACGCGGCCGTCCTGGGTGGCAGCCCACAGCCAGTGGTTCGCCGTCATCGCGATGACAGCGTTGCTGGTGGTCGTCCCGCTGATGGAGCTGTGGCGGGCTGACCTGACCGGGCCGTACGGCGGGCTGGCCGAAGCGGGCTTGACCGTGTTCCTGGCCATTGCTGCCGCCGTGGGGTCGATCGTCCTGTCTCGCGCCTTCGGCCACTTCCTGCCGGCTGCCGGTCTCGGCTGGGCGGCGGACATCCTGTTCGGTGCGGCAGGGCTGTACATCCTTCCCACGCAGCCCCTGCCGCTGCGGGTGCTGATCGCGTCAGCCATGGTGCTGCTGATGGCGGCGACGATCTGGCTCGCGGCCCGCGTGCAGCCGTACGCGCAGCTGGCGGTGGTCATCTCAGCCACGCTCGTGCTGGTGACCACGATCGCGATGGTGCTGCTGAACGGCATGGTGGTCGAAGTGGCGGCCGTGGCGATCGCCGTGGTGTTGGCCACCACTTCGCTGCTGCCCGTGCTGAGCTACCAGCTCGCGCGCGTCGCGATGCCGAACCTGCCGGTCACTGCGGAGGCGCTGATGGCCGACAACCAGCCAGTTCAGTCGGACATCGTCGCGCGCGCGATCAGCGCTGACCGGGTCCTCGGTGCGTTCCTCACCGCAACTGGGGTGACGGTGTCGCTGTTGATGGTGCCGGTGCTGATGCGCGCTGACTGGATCGTGCTGGCCCTGGGGGCTGCCGTCTCCCTGGCCATGATGCTGCGCGCTCGCGCGTTCGTCGGCCGGACGCAGCGGCTGGCTCTGCTGTTGCCTGGAGCACTGATTGGCTTCGCTGTCGTGGTGATGGCGCTGATGTCACTTCCGTTCGGGTGGCGGCTCGGGATCAGCACGATCGTCGTGCTCTTCGGTGGGCTGGCGCTGGCTGCGTACGGGGCGAGCATGTACAACAAGATCATCTCCCCGACGTACGGACGGATCGGCGACATCCTCGAGTGGATCGGCATCATGGCCATCGTGCCCTTGGTGCTGGCGGTGCTCGATGTGTACATGACCATCAACGGCTGGGCTGCCGGAAAGTAAGCCCGGGGACTTCATGGCAACCATCACGTTCAACCGGGGCAAGC
>DAOOHL010000085.1:0-10712 GCA_035416185.1 Propionibacteriaceae bacterium
CGGTCGGGCGCACGCCCTTCCAGCGCATGCGGCCGGCCTTGCCCCAGTTGATGTTGGACTGCTCGGCGTTGCCGACCTCGCCCACGGTCGCGCGGCAGCGGACGTCCACCATGCGCATTTCGCCCGAGGGCATGCGCAGGGTCGCCATCTTGCCCTCACGAGCGACGAGCTGGATCGAGGCGCCGGCCGAGCGGCCGAGCTTGGCGCCACCGCCGGGACGAAGCTCCACAGCGTGGATCGTCGTACCAACGGGGATGTTGCGAAGCGGCAGGTTGTTGCCCGGCTGGATGTCGGCGCCTTCGCCGGCCTCCACCGCCGCGCCCTGGACCAGGTCCTTGGGAGCGATGATGTAGCGCTTCTCGCCGTCTGCGTAGTGCAGCAGGGCGATGCGAGCGGTGCGGTTGGGGTCGTACTCGATGTGAGCGACCTTGGCCGGCACGCCGTCCTTGTCGTAGCGCTTGAAGTCGACGATGCGGTAGGCCTGCTTGTGGCCACCACCGATGTGACGCGTGGTGATGCGGCCCTGATTGTTACGGCCGCCCGTCTTCGACTTCGGCGCGAGGAGGGACTTCTCGGGGGTGGAGCGGGTGACCTCGACGAAGTCGGCCACGCTCGAGCCACGGCGACCCGGGGTCGTCGGCTTGAACTTACGGATACCCATGGTGCGTTCCTTCCCCTCAGCCGGCCTGGCCGAACAGGTCGATGCGCTGGCCCTCGGCGACGGTCACGACGGCACGCTTGGTGTCGGGACGCTTGCCGATGCCGAAACGCGTACGACGCTTCTTGCCCTGGCGGTTGATCGTGTTGACGCCGATCACCTTGACGTCGAAGACCTTCTCGACGGCGATCTTGATCTCAGTCTTGTTGGCGTGCGGCGCGACGAGGAACGTGTACTTGTTCTCGTCGAGCAGCGAGTAGCTCTTCTCGCTCACGACCGGGGCGAGCAAGATGTCGCGGTGGTCGCGGATCTTGACCGGGTTGCTCACTTCGCGTCCTCCTCGTCGGCGTCAGCCTTCTTGGCCTTCTTCGCCTTGGGCTTCTCGTCGGCCTCGACCTCGGCGTCAGCGTCCGCCTTCTCAGCCTTGGCGGCCTTCTCCTCGGCGACCTCAGCCTCAGCCTCGAGCGAGGAGGCCACGGCCTTCAGCGCCTTCCCGGACTGGGGGCCCTCGACGAAGGTGTCAAGCGCGGCCTTGGTGAACACGATGCTCTCGTTGACCAGCACGTCGTACACGTTGAGCTGGTCGACGGCGAGGGCGTGCACGTTGCCGAGGTTGCGCAGCGACATCCAGGCGACGTCCTCATCGCGGCTCAGCACCACGATGATCGAGCGGGTCTCGCCACAGGCGGCCAGCGTCTGGAGCGCAGCCTTGGTGGAGGGCACCTCGCCGGTGACGATGGAGTCGACCACGAAGAGGCGGCCGTCGCGAACCCGGTCCGACAGCACCCCGCGCAGAGCCGCGGCAACCATCTTCTTGGGGGTGCGCTGGGCGTACGAGCGCGGCTGTGGGCCGTGCACGGTGCCACCACCGGTCCACTGCGGGGCGCGACGCGAACCCTGACGGGCGCGGCCGGTGCCCTTCTGACGCCACGGCTTCGCGCCACCACCGCGGACCTCGCCGCGGGTCTTGGTGGCGTGCGTGCCCTGGCGAGCAGCGGCCTGCTGGGCCACCACGACCTGGTGGATCAGCGGGATGTTGGTCTGGACACCGAAGATGTGGCTGGGCAGGTCGGCCTTGGCCGACTTCTTGCCGTCAGCGGCGAGCACGTCGATGGTCAGCTTGTCGTTCATGCCACGTCACCCTTCTTCGCGGCCGTACGGATCACGACGAGCGAGCCCTTGTTGCCAGGGACGGCGCCCTTGACGAGGATCAGGCCGCGCTCGGCGTCAACCGCATGCACGGTCAGGTTCTGGATGGTCTTCTTCGCCACGCCCATGCGGCCGGCCATCTTCATCCCCTTGAAGATCTTCGAGGGGGTCGACGACTGGCCGATCGAGCCGGGCGAGCGGTGCTTGCGGTGCACACCGTGGGAGGCGCCCAGGCCCTTGAAGCCGTGACGCTTCATGACACCGGCGGTGCCCTTGCCCTTGGTGATGCCGGTCACGTCGACGATGTCGGCGGCAGCGAACACGTCGCTGTTGACCTCCTGGCCGAGCGTGTACTCCGAGGCATCGGCCGTACGCAGCTCAAGCAGGTGCTTGCGCGGCGTCACGCCGGCCTTCTCGAAGTGACCCGCGGTCGGCTTCGTCACGCTCTTGAGCTTCACGGCACCGAAGCCGAGCTGGACGGCCGAGTAGCCGTCGACCTCAGGCGTACGGACCTGCGTCACCACGCAGGGACCCGCCTGGATCACAGTCACAGGGACGAGCTTGTTGTTCTCGTCCCACAGCTGGGTCATGCCGAGCTTGGTGCCCAGCAGGCCCTTCACCTTGCGTTCGTTCGTCATCGCTGCAGACCTCACGGAAGCTTGATCTCGATGTCGACACCAGCAGGCAGGTCGAGCCGCATCAGCGAGTCAACCGTCTTGGGCGTCGGGTCGAGAATGTCGATGAGCCGCTTGTGAGTACGCATCTCGAAGTGCTCGCGGCTGTCCTTGTACTTGTGCGGCGAACGGATCACACAGAACACGTTCTTCTCGGTCGGCAGAGGCACCGGGCCCGCGACCTTCGCACCAGTACGGGTCACGGTGTCGACGATCTTGCGCGCCGACGAGTCGATGACCTCATGGTCGTAGGCACGGAGCCTGATGCGGATCTTCTGTCCCGCCACTGTCGTTCCCTCTCGTCTGCTCGTCCGGCCGGGCCGGCTTCGCCAACGGATACCCACTGCGGGTTTCCGCTCGTTGCCCCGACCCACGCGGTCGGGCGTGTCGCGTGTCCAGGCCGCACCACACCTCAGAAGTTCTCTGCTGTGGATGTCGGCGGGGACCGACCCAACGGATCTCGCGTTTCGGCTGAGGCGCGCTTCTGCACACATCAACCCCGGCGACCCGTCGAGGCAACCTGGAGATTCTTTCACGCACTCCCGTACGGATCAAATCGGGTGTGTCGCGATGTCAAGGAGGTGGCTTCCCGGGCGTGTTGAGGGTCGGCCAGTCGAACCACGGATCTCTTGGACGCGGCCCGGAACCGCGTCCGGTACGGCTGACGTGGTGAGTGGAGCAGGCAGCCACGCAACCGCCACCCGGGCTCGAACGTGCACAGCCCCTCGACCGCGCCCGCTTCGCGTGGCTGTCGGCGCAGGGAACCACGTCAGAGCGGCCGGGGGTCTCGGGGCGAAGCCCTCCCAGCAGACACCGCGTCCGGTGTCACCCCTCCAGCGCGCGCTGCTCCTTCGCCATGTACTTCTCCAGCCGGCGCCGGTCCCGTGGTTTCTGGTGTCGGATGGTGATGTAGCCAGAGCCGAGACTGCCGGTCACGATGACGTGGGGCTTGCCTGGCTCGGCGACGGCGTCGACCTCGTTGCTCACCCACCCCCAGGTGCGGCGGAGGTCGTCGGTGTTCACTCCCCAACCGTCGGGGATGATCAGCTTCGTCCACCCAGCGCTCTCGATGATCTTGATGGTGATGGCGGTCGCGTCCGGGATGGCAGCCATGAAGTCCAGGGTGACCGACCCGTACCCCGGATCGACCAGAAGGAAAGGTGGGATCTGCCAGACGCCCTGCTTGGTGATCCCCTTCCATCGGGAGCGGAAGGCGATGGGTGACTGGGCGCTCGAGCCGGGATCGGCAGTGAGCGGAGCGGTCGCCGCGACGGGGTATGGCTCGATGGCCACGGGCAGAGCCCCCGGACCGAGCCCTGAAACCAGGACGTCCAGCTCATCGACAGAAGCAGCCTGCTCGGCCCGCTTCAGGCGGCTCATGGCGATGTCATGGGCCAGGGTGCCGTCGCCGACCGCCGCATGCAACCGTCGCAGCACATCCGCCCGCTGAGCCTCAAGATCCATGCCTTGACCGTATCGGCTCGACGGTCGACGACCTGCCCAGGCCGTCCGCGATCAAGGAACGACGTTGGTCAGTTCCGAGGCGAGTCCCAGGAGTCGGGCCAGCGTGGACGACCGGCCGAGTAGTTCCATCGACTCGAACAGTGGTGGTGAAACCTTCTGGCCCGCGATCGCTACCCGCAGCGGGGTGAACGCGATCTTCGGCTTGAGGCTGAGGCCTTCGATCAGCGACGCCCGGAGCGACGACTCGATCGAGGCGGCGTCCCACGTCTCCAGCCTTCCCAGCGCGTCGATCGCCGAGGCCAGAACGGCCGGGCTGTCCGGGCCAAGCTGCGCGCGCGCGTCATCGGCGATGACCAGGTCGGCATCGGCGACGAGCAGCGATCCCAGCCACGGGAGGGCGTCGCCCAGGGTGACCAGCCGCTCCCGTACAAGCGGAACGGCCCGACGCACCAGGTCAGCGTGCCCGTCGGACAGCTCAGGGCGCTGGAACTCGCGGATGTGGGCAACCAGCCGCTCCCCCAGGTCAGCCTCGTCGAGGGACCGGATGTAGTGGCCGTTGAGCCAGTTCAGCTTGTCGACATCGAACACCGGACCGACCGTCTGTACGCGGGCGAAGTCGAAGTTCGCGGAGAAGTCGTCGAAGCTCTGCACCTCGTTCTCGCCGTCTGCGACGGGGTAGCCGAGGAGCTGGAGGAAGTTGCGCAGCGCCTCAGGCAGGTACCCCTGCTCACGAAACCAGAGCAGTCGGGCAGCGGGGTTCTTGCGCTTGCTGATCTTCGACTTGTCGGTGTTGCGCAGCAGCGGCATATGCGCGAACGCGGGTTCGGCCCAACCCAGCCAGCGGTAGAGCAGCAGGTGCTTGGGAGTCGACGAGATCCACTCCTCGCCCCGTACGACGTGGGTGATCGCCATGAGGTGGTCGTCCACCACCACGGCGAGGTGGTAGGTCGGGAAGCCGTCGGCCTTGAGGATGACCTGATCGTCCGGCCGAGGGGCGCTGACCGTACCTCTCACGAGGTCGTCGAACTCGAGCGGGACGTCGTCGGGAACCAGCATCCGCACGACAGGGGTCGGCGAAAAGCCGGGTAGTTCAGCGCGTTCCTGCTCGGTCTTGCCCAGGCAGAGCCGGTCATAGCCGGTGACGGCCACCTTGTCGGCCTGCTGCTGCGCGCGAAGCTCAGCGAGCCGCTCGGTCGAGCACCAGCAGTAGTAGGCGTGGCCATCAGCGATCAGCTGCTCCACATACGGCCGGTAGGTGTCGAGCCGCTCGGACTGCCGGTACGGGAAGTACGGGCCGCCCACATCGGGGCCCTCGTCCCAGTTCAGGCCGAGCCAGCGGAGCGAGTCGTAGATCTGCCGCTCCGAGTCGGCGACGAAGCGGGCCCGGTCGGTGTCCTCGATCCGCAGCACAAACTGACCGCCGTGGCGGCGCGCGTAGGCAAGGTTGAACAGGGACATGTACGCGGTGCCGACATGCGGGTCGCCCGTCGGCGAGGGGGCGACGCGAAGCCGGGGAGAGTGGCGAGTGGTGTCAGTCATGGCGTCCCGAGCCTACCGGCCAGCTTGTGTACCGTCGCGATACGTACAGCCCCGGGCAACTCGTATCTGAGCCTGCCCGCGGCTGTACGGATCGCAAACCACCATCAGACCGCTCGCTCCGCTTCGTGAGGGAAAGCGAGTCGGCCCTAGCCAATGGCAGGCGGCAACCCAGGCCATCCCGGTATTGATCCCCGTTCTCGAAGACATGCCTGGCGAGTCGGCACCCCGTCCGACTGACCTTCTGCTCTGCCGCCAAACACGGTCGAGGTGCTCGTGAGCGGGTCGATAGGGTGAACCTATGACTGAGACTGCTCCGGCTGCCAACGACTTCATTCGCGACGCGGTGAGGCGTGACAATGAGGATCAGACGTACCGCGGGCGCGTCCAGACGCGGTTCCCACCTGAGCCGAACGGCTACCTGCACATCGGTCACGCCAAGGCGATCGTCACCGACTTCGGGATAGCGCAGGACTTCGACGGCCTCTGCAACCTGCGTTTCGACGACACCAACCCCGACACTGAGGACACGGAGTACGTCGACTCGATCATCGACGACATCGCTTGGCTGGGCTACGAGCCGAACGCCGTCTTCTACGCGTCGGACTACTTCGGCCAGCTGTACGACTGGGCTGAGCTGATGATCACCCAAGGGCTCGCCTATGTCGATGACCAGGACGGGGAGACCATCTCTGCCCAGCGTGGGGGGTACGGGAAGCCGGGGGTCGAGTCTCCGTACCGCAACCGGCCGGCGACCGAGAGCCTCGACCTGCTCCGGCGGATGAAGGCGGGCGAGTTCGCCGACGGTTCCCGTGTGCTCCGGGCGAAGGTCGACATGCAGCACGAGAACATGCAGCTGCGCGACCCCGTGATGTACCGGATCAGGCACACCCACCACCACCGGACCGGGGATGCCTGGTGCATCTATCCCACGTACGACTGGGCGCACGGGCAGTCGGATGCGATCGAGGGGGTCACCCACTCCATCTGCACGCTGGAGTTCGACTCGCATCGCCCCTTGTACGACTGGTACCTCGAGCAGTTGCCGCTGCCGTACGACAAGCCTCGGCAGATCGAGTTCGCCCGCTTGGAGTTCACCTACACCGTGACCTCGAAGCGGAAGTTGCGCGCGCTGGTCACCGACGGCACCGTCGACGGCTGGGACGACCCGCGGATGCCGACGCTGTCGGGCGTCCGGCGGCGTGGCTACCCAGCGGCTGCGATCCGCGACTTCTGCCGTGAGATTGGCACCACGAGGACCAACTCGCGGCAGTCGATCGAGGCGCTGGAGGCTTACGTACGGCGCTCGCTCAACGCCACTGCCCAACGCCGGATGGCGGTACTGAAGCCGCTCAAGGTCGTCATCACCAACTGGCCGGCGGGCCAGGTCGACCACTTCGAGGTGGCGAACAACCCCGAGAACACAGCCGACGGCAGCCGTGAGGTCGCCTTCTCCGGCGAGCTCTGGATCGAGTCGGACGACTTCGCCGAGGTGCCGCCGCCGAAGTTCTTCCGGCTCTCCCCCGGCGTCGAGGTGCGCCTGCGCGGAGCGTACCTCGTGCGTTGTACGGACGTGGTCAAGAACGACGCAGGCGAGGTCGTCCAGGTGAACGTCACCTACGACCCGGAGTCGCGCGGCGGGAGTGCTGCCGATGGCCGCAAGGTGAAGTCGACGATGCACTGGGTGTCAGCTGCTCACGCAGTCGATGCCGACGTCGCGCTGTACGACCGGCTGTTCTCTGCGGCCCACCCCGGCGAGGCGACTGGGGATCCGCTCGACGACCTGAACCGCGACTCCCGCGAGCTGCTCACCGGCTGCAAGCTGGAGGCTGCCCTCGCCAACGCAGCGCCGGGTGAGGTGGTTCAGTTCGAGCGGCTCGGCTACTTCGCCCGTGACCCGCAGGAAGGGCTGCTGTTCCACCGGACGGTCGGACTGCGCGACGAGTGGGCGGCGATCCAGAAGCGGCAGGGTTGACCGTGGACCTGAGCGACCCGATCATCCCCGCCACGCCAGACTTCCGGATCGACCCTCCCTTACGGGGCGGTGAGAGCGACGCGCTGGTCGCGTTCTTGGAGTACCAGCGCGGCACCCTGCTGCGGAAGATCGGTGGCCTGACCCCGATGCAGCTGTGCGAGCAGTCCGTCGTCCCAAGCGACCTCACGGCACTCGGCCTCGTCCGGCACTTGACCGAGGTCGAGCGCTATTGGCTGACCGAAGTGCTGCTCGACGAGGACCTGCCAGACCTCTACTGCGCCCGCGACAACCCCGACGGCGACTTCCACGACGGCGCTCCGGAGACAGCCGCGCTCGATGTCGCCGCCTGGATCACGGCCGTCGATGCATCGAAGCAGCACGTGGCCGACTGGCCCGACCTCGACGGTCCGGTACGGGGTCGTCGGGGCGGCAAGGAGGTCAACCTGCGGTGGATCCTCGTGCACATGGTCGAGGAGTACGCCCGCCACCTCGGCCATCTCGACCTGATCCGCGAGGCCATCGACGGAGTAGTCGGCGAGTAGCGCCAGAAGGTCGGCGCTACTTGTTCAGGTCAGCTGCCAGCTGAGCCACCTGCTTCGCGCCCTCCTCGGGCTTGGCGCGGCCGAAGAGGACGTCCTGGGAGATCCGGGTGAACTCGGTGCCGAACTTGTTCGCAGTCGGCGGGGTCACCTGCGGCGGCGCCTTCACCTCTGCCTGCATGTCCTGGGCGAACTTCAGCGACACCTTGCCGGTGGCGTCGAGCAGCGGCTCCACCTGCTTCTGAATCGCCGGGATGGCGGGGACGCCCCGCTCGATGGTGAGGATCTTGGCCGCCTCCGGGTCGTTGATGATGAAGTTGAGGAACGTCGCGGCCGCCTCCGGGTACTTGGTTTTCGACCAGATCGACCAGTACATCGATGCCTTGTTGGCCATCATTGGGTTGCCAGACTGAAGCGCAGGGAGGCGTGCGAGGGTCATGTCTGTCTTGGCCGCGGCCGCGAACGCTTGTACCTGGGTGTGGAACAGCAGATGGAAGGCTGCCTTGCCCGTACCAAACAGGCCACCGTCAACCGGCTTGGCGCCGTTCTCAACCTGCACCGTCAGTGCGGGCGTCGCCTTGGTGTCGATCAGCTTCTTGGAGTAGGCGTAGAACTTCTCCACCGTTGCTGCGGTCAGCGGCTTCTCGTTGCCCTGCGGGAACACCGCCTCGCCGCTCTGCCTGGCCCAGTAGGAGATCTCGGCGCCACCGGTCCCGAACCCGTCGAAGCCGTACGAGCCGGGGATCTTGGCGGAGACCTGCGCCGAGATGTCGGCGAACTGGTCCCAGGTCCAGGTTTTGTCATCGGGGATGGTGACGCCCGCTGCCTTCAGGACGGCCGGGTTGACGGCGACCGAGAAGACCGCGATGCCGACCGGGGCCCCGTACACCTTGCCGCCGACCTTGCCGGTGTCGAGCACCTTGGCATCCATGGTTGAGAGGTCAAGAACTTTCTGCGTGGTCAGCTCGAGCAGATTGCCGCGGCTGCCGTACGCGGCGATCTGGGACTCGTCGTGCTGGATCACGTCGGGTGCGTTGCCGCCAGCGACCTGGGTAGCGAGCTTGTCCCAGTAGGCGTTCCACTCGGTCGGTTCCGGGGCGATCTTGATGGTCGGGTGTTTCTGCATGAACAGCTCGATCACCTGGTTGGTGAGCTTGTTGCGCAGGTCGTTGCCCCACCACGTGAAGCGGAGCGTGACCGGGCCGGCACTAGCGCCGCCCGAGGCACCTGCTCCGCCCGCTGTCGCGGAGCCGCTGCAGCCTGCGGCGGAGGCGGCGGCGAGTGCCGCACTGGTGCCGAGGATGGTTCGGCGGGAAAGCGTCATCGTCGTTCCTTTCGAGGGGTCAGGACTGGGTCATGCGTCGGTCGATCTCGGACTGGGCGATCCCGCCGGAGAGGGAGTCGTAGAAGGGGTGGCCCGACACCAGATCGGCGCGGTGGATGGGCTGGCCTGTGAGCCCTGAGGCGTAGAAAGCGGTGACCAGCTCCATCGTCGAGCGCGTCGAAGCCAGCGTGGTCTCGTGGGCACGATGGGCTACCAGGTCGTCGACCAGGCGGTTGATCTGGGCGGCATGGTTGCTGGGGCGGTTCTCGTCGGCGGAGGCCGCCCAGGGATCCGTCGTGGGTACGGAGTGGGCTTCGGAGCCGTCAGCGGCCCGACTGACCCCAGGATCCCGGCCCAGCTGTGCGGCCTCCTCGGCGCCAGGGGCGACGTAGTACGTCCACGAGTCGTCGGAGTATCCGTACACGTGGTTCACCTCCAGCGTGCCGGCGGTGGTGTCGATCCGGATCCGGGAGAGCTCGCGGGGCGAGAGCAGGGAGTTGATGATCGTGCCCACCGCGCCGTTCTCGAAGCTGATCGTCGCCGCGGAGACGTCCTCGAACTCGACCGGACGGTCGAGCCGGGCGGTGAGGGCTGACAGTGTGCGCCACGGTCCGACGAGGTGCAGCATCAGGTCGAGCTGGTGGATGCCGTGGCCCAGCGTGGGGCCGCCGCCCTCACCGCTCCACGTGCCGCGCCAGTCGGGATCGAAGTAGCTGCGCGGCCGGAACCAGAGGGTCTCGCAGACGACCGTCGTCGGCTCCCCCAGCGCGCCGGCCGCGAGCAGCCGATGGGCACGCTGAGCGCCTGAGCCGTGCCGATGCTGGAAGATGACGTAGGCGCGGCCGCCCGACGCCGCCTCAGCTGCAGCGACTCGGTCGAGCTCAGCGAGGGTAGGCGTGGGTGGCTTCTCCAGCAACACGTCAGCACCCGTCGCGAGCACCAGCTCGGCCAGTTCGGCATGGGTACCGGGTGGTGTGGCGATGGAGACAAGGTCAGGCTTGGCCTCGTCAAGCATCTGCTGGGTGGAGGTGTACGGGCGCTCCGCTCCGAACCGCGACGCGAAGCTCTGCGCCCGGTCATCGATCAGGTCCACCGCTGCGACCAGGTCAGCGTCGGGGTGGAACTGGTAGGCCTCACCATGCCGGGGGCCGATCGCACCGCAGCCGATCACAGCCGTACGGAGTCGCCTCTGAGCCATGTGCACGCCCTTCATTGGGGTCCGGAAAGCGGCTTCGCTTCCGAGGCTAACCCCGGAGAGACGCTCAAGGCAAGCTTTTCGCAAAATCTCTTAACGAATGTGGCGGCTGGCTCACGACGCGCCAAGGGCCCCGCGCTGATGCGCGGAGCCCTTGGTGTTCGTTCACATGCCGTGAGGCGTCAGATCACTTGTTGA
>DAOOHL010000086.1:0-10706 GCA_035416185.1 Propionibacteriaceae bacterium
CATGACGTACGTCAAGACAATGATCGGCGGCTGGCAGACCCCCCCCTTCAATACCAGATCGGACCAGGTCAGATCACAACAGTCTGACCCGAAAGCTTGTGGGGAATAGGCATTTGTCCTGACCCCCAAGCAGGGTCAACATCATGCAGCGCCGGGGCTGGGGCCCGGCCATAGTCATCAAGGGAAATCATGAACGCAAAGCTTGGCAAGGTTGTCATCGGGGCGATGGCTGCAGGGTTCGCCGTCTCGACGGTTGCTCTGGCTCCGGTAGCGCAGGCCGACTCGCAGGGCAAGGTCTGGGTCTGCAAGTACGTTGCCAAGCCCGGCACGGACGGCTGGGAGCGCCTCCAGACCGGCCAGAACCCGATCCTCGTCTCGGTGAACGCTGTCAAGGGCGAGACGATCGTCAAGGACCAGCATGTGACGTCGGTGGTCCTGAAGGCCTATGACGGTGGCGCCGAGCCGGCTGTCACCGAGTGCACGGCTGGCGGCGGGTCTGAGGGCGGCGGCTCCGGCGATCTCTGAGCTGCACTGATTCACCACCAAACGCGTCGTCCGGCCCAGCCCGGCGACGCGTTTGCGTTGGTCAGGCGAGTGGATGCCGCTGCGCGAAGGCGAGCTGCGCAGCGTTGACGTCGGCGAGGCGCTCGTAGAGCATCCCCTGCAGCGTGCCCAGTTCCGCGTACGTGGCTCGCCGCGTTGAGTCTGGCTCCGACACATCACCGAGCCGAGCCATCGCCCGAGCTGTCTCCTCGATCGGGCTGGACGTGGCGTGGGCCATGGCCAGGACGGCTGCCCCCAACGCCGACACCTCCTCGGTCTCGCAGGCAGTCAGCGGGAGGCCGATGCAGTCGGTCATGATCTGCCGCCACAAGGGGCTTCGCTGCCCGCCGCCCATGACGCGAATGCTGGTCAGGGGGACGCCGGTATCGGCTTGCAGGCCGGCCAGGTTACGAGCGGTCTCGACCGCCAGACCCTCGAGGATCGAGCGGTAGATCTCGGCGCGGCCATGGGCACCAGCGAGCCCGACGATGGCGCCTCTCGCCGTGGGATCCCAGTGCGGGCTCTGCACGGCGTTCCAGTACGGCAAGGTGACCAGGCCGCCACATCCGGCGGGGACCCGAGCGGCTGCCGCCTCCAGCTGGGGGTCAGGTCGTCCTGCCAGCGCTGGGTCACCCAGCTCCGTACGGAACCAGCTCGCCAGGTAGGCGCCCGAGTTCTGCACGATCTCGAGCACGTACTGACCGGGCAGCCCGGCTGCGTCAGTGCGGTAGGTCGGGCCGTACGCGTAGGTCGCAGAGTGCACACCGCCCACGATCGCGGTGCCGAGGTTGAGATACGCCTCGTCGGGGCCGAGTGCCGCACAGCCGAGAGCCGCTGCCTGGCCGTCGCCACAGCCCGCGATGACGTCGACCTGGCCAACCAGGCCCCAGGCCTCCCGGACAGCGGGGGCCACGGCGGCAACCACGGAGCCAGGGGCCACCAGCTCACCCAGCTGGTCTCGGCGGAGGCCCACCCGGGCCAGCAGAGCGGCATCGAAGTCGAGCCGCGCCATGTCGTACAGGCCGAGGCTGTCGGCGCAGGCCTGCGAGTCGACCCACTGGCCGGTCAGGCGGTGGATCAGGTAGGCGTGCACACCGACAATGTGCGCGGCGGACTCAAGGGTGGCTGGCTCGTTCCGCGAGAGCCAGGCCAGCTTGTAGACCGACGGGGTCACGTCGGGCTGAAACCCAGTCAGTGCATGCAGCTCAGGCGAGCCCAGCCGCGCGACCTCGGCGACCGCGCGGCCATCGAGCCACAGGATCCCCGGGCGCAGCGCCGCTCCATCAGCATCGAGCAGGGCAAAACTCTGGCGCTGCGGCGTGATCGACAGGGCGGTGATCCGAGCCTTCTGGCTCCGGTCCAGCGCGCTGAGTGCCTGCCGGACCGCCTCGTCGGTCGAGCGCCACCAGTCGACCGGGTCATGCTCGTACCGGTCGATGCCCGGGGTGTGGAGGGCGATCTCGGCCTTGCCGGCGGCCAGGACGGTCCCGGTGGCGTCGACCACGATCGCCTTCGTGGACGTCGTCGACGAGTCGGTCGCGATGACCAGCGGGCCGTCGGTGATCATACCCGTTGCTTCGGCCAGGTGCTCATGCAGGCGAGTCTGTCAGAACGCCTCAGCCTCGAGGATCGTCACGGTGATCGGACGACCGTTCGGAGCGGTGTACGTGGCCTCATCGCCAATCTTGAGGCCGGTGATCGCGGCGCCCAGCGGGGACTGCGGCGAGTAGACCGCCAGGTCGATGCTGTCGTCGAGCCCGACCACCTCACGTGAGCCGAGCAGGAAGGTGTCCGTGTCGTCGGGGTCGCCGTCGAACGCGATCGTCACCTTCATGCCGGGGTGGACCACGTCGCTGTCGGGAGCGGTCCCGACCTGAGCCTGGTCGAGGATCGCCTTGAGCTGTCTGATCCTGAGCTCCTGCTGCCCCTGTTCGTCGCGCGCAGCGTGGTAGCCAGCGTTCTCCGACAGATCGCCCTCGTCGCGGGCACGGGCAATCTTGGCTGTCACCTCTTCGCGGCCAGCGCCGATCAGGTGGTCGTACTCGGCGCGCAGCTTGTCGTACGCGTCCTGCGTGAGCCAGATCGTCTCGGTCAGGTCAGTCATCCGGCGAGCCTACCAAGGTGGAGCCTCAGGGGACCACGGTGCAGCTGTCCAGCGAGGCCGAAACCGCCTTCCCCAGCGTGCGGATGGTGACGGTGAGATCGACGATCCGGTCCTGGCCTGGCGCCACGTCGACGGCCAGCTCGCCCACTCGGCGGTGGTCCTCGGACTGGGCGATCACCGTACAACGGCCCTGGACGCTCGGGTCCGGTCGGTCGACGCGCAGGAGCACGACGACGTCGGTGTCGCTCGTCACCCGGAACGACTGCACCTGGCCCGACACGGCTGGGTTGGCGTGGAAGACCGCGGCCCACATCAGCCAACCCAGGCCGACCAGCCCCACGAGCACGGCGAGCGCCGCCACGTACGTTCCGCTTCGTCGTTTCGGGTAGCGGGCGGCGATGCGGTCGGCAGCGGCGGTGGAGGAGTCGGTCACCCGTCCATTCTGCCGAGCCCCGGGAAAGCCGTCCGCACGGGATGCCAGAATGTCGCGCATGTCTGCTCCCCGCCGTGTCGATGCCGCTGGCGAGCCGCTCCGGCTCATGTGCGTGCACGCCCATCCCGATGACGAGTCCAGCAAGGGCGCCGCCACCATGGCGAAGTACGTTGCCGAAGGCGCCGAGGTGCTGGTCGCGACGTGTACGGGAGGCGAGCGCGGCAGCGTCCTCAACCCGAAGCTGGACCGCCCAGAGGTGTGGGCTGACATCGCCAACCTGCGGGCCGCCGAGATGGACCGGGCTCGGGAGATCCTGGGGGTTCAGCAGGTCTGGCTCGGGTACGTCGACTCCGGATTCCCCGAGGGCGACCCGCTGCCCCCCTTGCCTGAGGGTTGCTTCGGCCTCGCCGATCTCGATGAGGCCGCTGGCCGGCTGGTTGCCCATATCCGGTCGTTTCGGCCGCAGGTCCTGGTCACCTACGACGAGACCGGCGGCTACCCGCATCCCGACCACATCATGTGCCATCGGGTGTCGATGCGCGCGGTGGAGCTGGCCGCTGACGCGGCAGCGTTCCCCGACCTCGGCCAGCCGTGGCAGGTGGCCAAGGTCTACTTCCACATGAGCGGCCATCGGGCTCGGTACGCGCGGCTCGACGAGCTGATGCATGAGGAGGGGCTCGAGTCCCCGTACCGTGAGCGACTCGCCAACTGGCACCAGGACGACAAGGCTGCCCGGCTGACCACGTTCATCCACTGCTCCGAATTCTTCGAGGTACGGGACGAGGCGCTGCGCGCCCACGCCACCCAGATCGACCCCGATGGGCCATGGTTTGCCGTGCCTCTGGCAATCCAGAAGCTCGGCTGGCCCACGGAGGACTACGAGCTGGTCTGCAGCACCGTGGAGACCTCCATCCCCGAGGACGACCTGTTCGCCGGGATCGCTCAAGTGCCCGCTGACGACTTCATCATCTGACAGCCTCGGCTGCGGGCGTAGGCTGGCGCCATGATGCTCCTTGAGGTCGATGCGTCGCTCGTCGTGGCAGGGTGGCTGCCGCTGATCCTGGTGATCGTGCTCGGGCTCGCGGTGGCGGGACTGTTCTTCAGCATGCGCAAGCACCTGCGTCGCGGCAACCACCTGCCGACCGAGGATGAGGTTCGGGCCGAGCGCCGCGCCGCCGCGAAGGCAGAAGCCTCGGCCGTCGCTGACGGTCCTGGCACCGACTCCTGACACCGACGCTTGACACCGACGCCTGAGGGCGCCTTCGGGCTGCCAGATCTGGCCAGCCGGTATCGTGGCGGCCAGTCTGACTGGCGAGAGGGCCCCACATGAGCATCGGCGATCGTCTCGTCGCCGTTCAGAGCGGTCCGTCGGCACTGCTGATCGCCCGGTCGCTGTGGCATCGGCTGCGCAAGTACTGGCCCGAGATCGCCGCGTTCGTGCTGATGATGGTCTACACGGCCGTACGCACATTCTTCGTCGCGCACGGTGTTGACTCCGTCGCGCAGACCGACTGGCGGATCTTCGTGCTGCTCGAGATCATCTTCACAGTCCCGTACGTGTGGGGGATCGGCGACCTGGTGCGGGGTGCGATGACAGGCACCCACACGAAGCGACGCGAGTGGCTGGGCCTGGTCGGGGTGCTGTCGGGCGTCGTGGCGCCGTACCTGTACCTGGCGGCTTGGGGAGGGCTCCAGCATGTGCAGTCGGCGATCATCACGCTGGTGATGATCGCGGTCGCGATGGTCGGGCTTCGGAAGTCGCTGAAGAGGCTGTCGGCGGCCAAGACCGAGCGGGTCGAGCGGGAGCGCGCGCAAGAGATCCGGCTCAGCGAGACCCAGCGGCTGCGTGAGCTCGAGCAGCTGAAGCTCGATGCTGAGGCGGCTGGCACCCCGCTCTCGCAGACCGCTCTCGCGACCATCCACGACGTGGAGCGCAAGACGGGGGAGGCCACCCGGTAGCGTCGGGGGGTGGCCAACCGACTCCGTGACTCGCTCTCTCCGTACCTCCTGCTCCATGCCGGTGACCCCGTCGACTGGTGGGAGTGGGGCGACGAGGCCCTCGCCGAGGCGAAACGGCGCGATGTGCCGGTGTTCATCTCCGTCGGCTACGCCGCCTGCCACTGGTGTCATGTCATGCGGGAGGAGTCGTTCGCCGATCCTGAGGTGGCGGCGCTACTGAACGAGTCGTTCGTGTCGGTCAAGGTGGATCGCGAGGAGCGGCCGGACGTGGACGCGGTCTACATGCAGGCCACCCAGGCGATGACCGGGTCGGGTGGCTGGCCGATGACCGTGTTCGCCACCCCCGAGGGGCGGCCGTTCTTCGCCGGTACGTACTTCCCGCCCGTACGGCGCGGGCAGATGCCGTCGTTCCCTGAAGTCGTGACCGCGTTGGCGGACGCGTGGGCGACCAGGCGTGACGAGGTGGTGGGGTCGGCCGACGAGATCGTCCGGCAGCTCGCTGCGGCCACCAATGTGGTCGTCGACGCCGACCGCCCCGAGCCCAAAGAGACGTTGGAACTGCTCTCGCACGGGTACGACCCGATCCACGGTGGGTTCGGTCGAGCGCCCAAGTTCCCGCCGACGACGGTGCTCGACGCGCTGCTCGTACGGGGCGACCCGGCGACGCTCGACCTCGCCACGGGAACCCTCGACGCGATGGCTAGGGGTGGCATCTGCGACCAGGCTGGCGGCGGCTTCCACCGCTACTCCGTCGACGCGGGCTGGGTGGTGCCGCACTTCGAAAAGATGCTGTACGACAACGCGCTCCTGCTCGGCACCTTCGCCAGGGCGTGGCGGCGGATCCCGTTCCATGAGGGGGAACGGCGCGACCTGTACGAGGGGGTCGGCGAACGGCTGGTCGGTTGGCTCCTGCGCGAGATGCGGCTCGACGGCGGTGCCTTCGCGTCAAGCCTGGACGCAGACTCGGCCGACATCCACGGCAACGCCCACGAGGGGATCTTCTACGTCTGGAACCCCGAGCTCCTGGTGGATGCCCTCGGTGACGACGACGGCGACTGGGCGCGTGACGTGTTCCACGTCACCAACGGCGGCACCTTCGAGCATGGGCTGTCGGTGCTGCAGGTACGGGGCCGACCTGATCGGGAGCGGCTCGACGGCATCCGGGAGCGGCTGCTGGTCGCCCGGGAGGCCAGGTTCCGGCCGCAGCAGGACGACAAGGTGGTCGCGGCCTGGAACGGCTGGCTGGTCGACTCGCTGGTGCAGGCGGGGATGATCTTCCAGCGGCCGGAGTGGGTCAAGGCGGCTCGGGACGCGGCCACGTACGTGTGGGAGACGCATTGGGTCGACGGGTCCCTGCGCCGGGTGTCCCGCGGCGGCGTGGTGGCAGCCGAGGGGGCTGCAGCTGATGACCATGGCGCGGTCGCTCTGGGGTTTGCTCGGCTCGCCGGCGCCCTGGGCGAGGGAGCGTGGCTGGAGCGGGCGCGGCTGGTGCTGGACGCAGCCCTTGAGTTGTACGGAGCGGACGACGGCGGCTTCTACGACGCGCCAGCCGGGGACCTGTACGCCAGGGCGCGTGACGTCGCCGACAACGCGACCCCCTCAGGCACAGCGACCCTGGTGGCCGCGCTGCGGCTCGTGTCACTGCTGGCCTGTGAGCCGTCGTACGAGTCTCGCGCCGACGATGCCGTACGGACGACGTGGGCGGTGCTCGGCGCCAACCCGAGGTTTGCTGGCTGGCCGTTGGCTGACCTGCTGGTGGCCGACGAGGCGGGCCGGGGACTCCGGCCCGCTCAGGTCGTCGTGGTGACCGACGAGCCTGGCTCCGAGCTCGTCACTGCGGCGTGGCGGATGGCGCCGGACGGCTCAGCGGTCGTGGTCGGCGCACCTGGCACGGAAGGCTTCGGTCATCTCTTCGAGGGCCGTACGGAACCAGGCGTGTACGTGTGCCGCGGGGAGACCTGCTTCGCGCCCGCCGCAGACGTGACCGAGCTGAAGACCGTCCTCTGGAAGCGCGTTCACTGACTCGGGTTGACCAGGGAGGTTGGTCGACCTCGTCAAGGTCTCCGCCGCCTCCTTACCGGATCAGCTCGGCCCCCTCGCGGGCGGCCAACGCCGAGTCCAGGGTCAGCAGCGTCAATCCATGGTGGTGAGCGAGGCTGAGGAGGTAGGCGTCAGTCACCTGTCGATGGCCGATCACCCACGACAGGTCTGCGTCGCGGTACGACAGATCGTCGGCCACCCTGTGCCAGCCCGGCATGGCGTGGAGCAGCCCAAGGTGCATCACGCACGTAGAGGCGCTCTCGCCAAGCCGGAGCAATGTGCGGACGAGGGCCCCTTCGACAACGGGGCACAGCACGACCCGGGGCATGGCCGCCACAGCTCGACGCGCCACCTGGTTGTGTTCATGACCGGTGACCGAGAGGGCGATCAGCACGCTGGCATCCAACAGATGACCAGTCATGAGCTAGTCCTCAGCAGCCAGGTCTGCAGCCTCGGCAAGGGTCAACGCGCGGCCGATGTCGATCTGCGGGAGTCCGGTCTCGGGGTCGGTGACGACGCGAGCTGCGGCGTGGAGCTGCGACAGCCCACGGGTTGTCAGGTCGGCCACAACGGCAGACATCGACACGCCACGAGCCTCGGCGAGCTGTTTCGCTCGCCGATGCACATCCTCGGGGAGATCGACGGTGGTTCTCATGAGTGGATCATAGTGCATCACCGCAAATCACGGTGATGCACGCTGCATCACATGGCTTCAGCGGAAGGTTGAGAGCGCGATCGCCGTGAAGTGGCAGCACGCCGCCAGGATCGTGCAGGTGTGGAAGATCTCGTGGAACCCGTACCAGGCGGGGAAGGGGTTGGGGCGCTTCAGGGCGTACGTGATCGCACCCAGTGAGTAGAGCACGCCGCCCGCGCCGATCAGGGCGACGATCAGCGGGCCGCCGGTGGCCCAGAACTGTGGCAGCCAGCCGATCGCGGCCCAGCCCATGGCGAGGTACAGCACCACGTACAGCCAGCGAGGCGCCGACAGCCAGAACACCCGGAACAGCACGCCGAGGATGGCCGCCGACCAGATCAGCACGAGCAGTGCCGTGCGGGAACCGCCCTCGAGCAGCAGGAGGGTCAACGGCGTGTACGAGGCCGCGATGAACAGGAAGATGTTGGCGTGGTCGACCCGACGTAGCGCCGCCTTCGCCTTGGGCCCCCAGTTGCCGCGGTGGTAGACGGCGCTGTTACCGAACAGCAGGAGCGAGCACGCGAGGTAGACAGCTGCGCCCACCTTGCCGAGCACGGTCGGGGCGAACACGATCAGCAGGATTCCGCCGATCAGAGCGAGCGGCACCGTCGCAGCGTGCAGCCAGCCGCGCAGCTTCGGCTTGACCTCGGCAGCCAGCTGGTCCGTGAGGCCCGGCTCGGTCATCGTGTGTCCTGTCATTCCCTCAACTCCAAGTTACGGTTCCGTAGGTTACGGTTCCGTAGGGTAGCGTATCTGGCCAAGGTCTGACTCTCAACACACTCCCTGTAGCCAGCGGACCGACACTCGCCAGACTGTCGGTCCAGTGGAGTCGGACCCCCAGCACCGGTTCCGTCACTATCGTGAACCACGTGGGACGGCTGGAGAAGATGCGCGACTGGAGTGACCGACTCCATCCTCGAGGGCTCCTCTATGCCACGTACGAACAACGGCTGCTTGCCGAGCTGAACAGGGAGACGCTGCCGAAGCACGTTGCCGTGCTCGCCGACGGGAACCGGCGCTGGGCCAGGCTCAACGCCCCCGGCGAGACGTTGGTGGCTGGCTACCAGGCAGGTGCTGCCAAGCTTCGCGAGTTCGTTGGATGGTGCGACGAGGTGGGTCTGCAGGTGGTCACCTTGTGGGTGCTGTCGACCGACAACCTGACCAGGGTCCACGACGCCGAGTTCGCACCGCTGCTCGAGGTGATCGAGAAGCTGGTCGTCGACCTGGCTGCGACGGGCCGTTGGCGGGTCAAGGCGGTCGGCGCCCTCGACCTGCTGCCTGACGAGATGGCAGCCACACTGCGGGCTGCGGGGGAGTCGACCAAGGACGTCGAGGGTCTGCACGTGAACATCGCGGTCTCGTACGGGGGCCGCCACGAGTTACGCGACGCGGTCCGGTCACTGCTCGCTGCGGAGGCAACCAAGGGCACCTCGGTCGAGGAGCTCTCCCGTACGCTCGAGATCGACCACATCGAGTCGCATCTCTACACCGCTGGCGAGCCTGACCCGGACCTGATCATCCGCACCTCGGGCGAGCAGCGGCTGTCGGGGTTCCTGATGTGGCAGTCGGCCCACTCGGAGTTCTATTTCTGCGAAGCCCTGTGGCCGGACTTCCGTCGGGTCGACTTCCTGCGCGGCCTGCGCGACTACACCAGGCGGGAGCGCCGTTTCGGGCGGTGACCTGGGATCAGACCACCTGCAGCGTCGTCAGGCAGGTCGCATCCTCGGGACCGGTGGCGAAGGGTACGGTGCCGGTCCGGCCCTCGGCGGTGACGGTGACCGTGCCCTTGATGTCTCGAGGCAGCCAGAAGCCGACGAAGCCGTTGGCGTAGGTGGTCACCATCTGGTCGACCAGCACCAGCCCCTTGTCGTCGCGGATCAGCACGGTGACCGGCTTGCCCGACATCTCGCCCCTGCAGGTCGCCAGGCTGTGGAAGTGACACGGATGGGTCGTCTTGGCGTACGGCGCGATCGACAGGTAGAAGGGCTTCTCACCCGTGATCGGCACGCTGACCTCGGACTTCTCGTTGCCGATGATGACCCGGTCAGCTCTCACGGACGCCTTGAAGGACAGCGGTCTGGGGGCTGGGTCCTGGTCGAGCTTTTCGACGATCTGACGGCCGTTCAGGCCAGCCAGTCCGACGGCTGCGAGAACATCGCTGGCTGGCGCGGTGGTCGACGGCGGCGTGACCGTCGAGCCTGCGACCGGCGTGGTTGGCGCTGTGCAGCCTGCGACCAGGATCACTGCGGCCAGTAAGGTGGTGGCGAGAGCGTTGCGCATGGACAGTCCTCCAGGGGCGGGGCTACGACGGTTCGTAGTTTACCTGGCCTGCACGCGGGCGCTCAGCGGGGATAGCCGTCGCGGTCACCGTGGCAGTCGACGCCAGACAGCTCGCGGTACGAATGGCGCGACGGCGAACATCACCCGTAGCTGCCACGGTATCCAGACCTCGGCCGATCGACCGCGCCGGACAGCAGCCACCACCGCGGCTGCCACCTCGGCGGGGGTCGAGGAGAAGGGGGCTGGCGTCATGCCCGTCGTCATCCGCCCGACGACGAAGCCCGGGCGCGCGAGGACGAGACTGACCCCGGACCCGCTCAGGGCGTCGGAGAGGCCCGAGGCGAACCCGTCCAGCCCTGCCTTGGCTGACCCGTACACGTAGTTCGCACGCCGGACCCGTACCCCGGCGACCGACGAGAAGGCGACGAGTGTGCCCGCGCCGCGACTGCGCAGCCGGTCCGCTAGCACGGTCAGCAGCGAGGCCTGAGCGACAAGGTCGGTGTGTATCACCCGTACGACCTCTCGGTGGTCGCGCTCAGCCAGCGACTGGTCGCCGAGGATCCCGAACGCCAGCACGGCGACCTCGATGGGGCCGACCAGGTGCTCGATCGACGCCACTACCTGCGGGTGGGACCCAGTGTCGTCGGCGTCGA
>DAOOHL010000087.1:0-976 GCA_035416185.1 Propionibacteriaceae bacterium
CGACCAGTACGACCGGTTCGTCCGCGGCAACAGCGTGCTCGCCCAGCCCGAGGACTCCGGAATGATCCGGATCGACGAGGAGACCAACCTTGGTGTCGCCCTGTCGACTGACTGCAACGCCCGGTTCGCGTTCCTCAACCCCTACTGGGGTGCTCAGCTGTCGCTCCTCGAGGCGTACCGCAATGTGCTCGTCACCGGAGCCGACCCGGTTGCCGTGACCGACTGCCTGAACTTCGGCTCGCCGGAGGATCCCACCGTGATGTGGCAGTTCCGCGAGGCGGTGCTCGGCCTGGTCGACGGCTGCGAGGCGCTCGGCATCCCAGTCACCGGCGGCAACGTGTCGTTCTACAACCAGACCGGCGACGTCGCGATCCTGCCCACGCCCACCATCGGCGTGATGGGTGTGGTCGACGACGTGACCAAGCGCGTCCGGTCGGCGTTCGCGTACGAGGGCGACGCGGTCGTGCTGCTCGGGACGACCGAGGACGACCTGTCGGGCTCTGCCTGGGCTGACGTCATCCATGACCACCACCTCGGCGGACTGCCGCCGAAGGTCGACTTCGACCACCACGTGAGGCTGAACAAGGTTTTCCAAGCCGCGACGGCCGAAGAGCTACTGTCGAGCGCCCACGACCTCTCCGACGGCGGCCTCGCCATGGCCCTGGTGGAGAGTTGCCTGCGTCGTGACCTGGGCGTGGCGTTGACCCTGCCCGAGGGCGACCCGACCACTCATCTGTTCTCGGAGACCGCAGGTCGGGTGCTGGTGTCGCTGCCCGGCAGCAAACTCGGCCGCTTCCGCGATCTGTGTACGGAGCACGGCATCGCCCTGACCCGCCTCGGTGAGGTGACGGCCGCTCCTGAGATCGAAATCCAGCAGCAGTTCACGCTGCCGCTGGATGAGATCCGGGCTGCCTGGGAAGCGCCAATCCCAGAGGCGCTGCACGTGGCCTGAGCGGCAAAAGGGCGCCAGGGGCGT
>DAOOHL010000087.1:1076-10481 GCA_035416185.1 Propionibacteriaceae bacterium
GGCTGTCGGCGGAGTGAGCCAAGTCAGAGCGCCTGGGGGTCTGGGGGGCGCAGCCATTCGCGGCCACGTCTGGCATCCGCTGCATCGCAGGCGCGTCCCGCCGGGCTGACTTGGGGATCGGAGCCGACGGCCACGCTGCCTTCAACCGGGGAGCCTTCTGGAGATCGCGTACCTTGTGCACCGAACAGCGTGGCTGTCGGCGGAGTGAGCCAAGTCAGAGCGCCTGGGGGTCTGGGGGGCGCAGCCCCCCAGTTCTATACAGAGACCGCGATGACGACCTTGTCGGGCTCGGACGCGGCGTTCGTCCAAATGCGGACCCTGGTGGTCTCAGCGGTGGGCGTCTCGACGAGGTCGATCAGTTCGGTGGCCGTCTCGTTCACGATCTGCAGCACCACCGACCCGCTGGGCGAGTCGATGCTGTCGTCGAACTGCAGCTCGAGGTCGTCGACGACGCTGGCAGGCGGCTCCTCGTTCGGGTACCAGGACACTGTCCGAGGCCCTTCGATCTCGGAGACCGTCTGGACCAGCAGGCCAGTGTCGCCGGCCAGTACGCATTCGCCGTCCTCGACGCCGTCGGTGGGCGCTTCGCCCTCTTCCGCATCGAGCACGAACAGCAGCCCGTAGCCGGGCTTCAGGTCATCCCAGGTCTTCACTTCGCACGCTTCCTCGTGAGCTTGGACAGCTGGTTGCGCACGTGCGCTCCTTGTGAGGAAGAGCACTGCTGGCAGTGAGGATACAGACGCTGCGGCTTCCGCCCGACGTTCAGGGCAGAGGGCGGCTGATGGTCAGGAGTGAAGTTGCCGGAAGGCCGGCCACTGCTCGTCGTCCCGCAGCTGTGGCAGCCGGTCGACGACCCGATGCGGTTCATGTCAGCGCGCTCGCTCTTGTTGAACGACTGCGAGGAGCTGCGTGCGGGGATCGACTCGCCCGCGTACTTGCCCGGCTTGTTCAGGTAGCTCGGGTCGCTGTTGCCGGCCGCCTTCTGCCAGCGAGGCGGCTGCTTCGGCTTCCGTGACGTCGAGCCGGACGCGCGCCGTTTCGCCGGCCCGCGGGTTGATCCGCCGACCGAGGCTCGCCGCCGGGAGCCCTTGGTGGGGATGAGCAGGTTGGCCAGCGGCTTCATGATGCCAGAGAGCTTGCTGCCGCCCCCACCCGTACCGGCGTTCAGGTTGCGGGACGAGACGGTCCCCGATCGCTTCGCCATGTCAGGCCATCACCTTCTGGATCGCCATGCCGACTGCCTGCTCCAGCAGCATCGAGCAGATCTGCTTCGCTATCGGGATCCACGCCAGCGAGGCGCCGAAGGTAGCTGCGGCTGCGGCGATGGCGGCCTGGATCTGGGCGAGGCAGGAGATCAGGTTGGCGATGAAGACTCCCTTGAGGCAGATGATCACGGCCCCGACGACCATGAGGATCGCCCCCAGCACGTTCCCGGCCTTGGCCAGCTTCTTGACCACATCGAGGACGCCGGATGCCGCACGGAAGTCCTTCGAGAAGGCCTCCATCGCCGGGCCCTGGTTGTTGTTCAGGACCGTCCCGACCACCTGTTCGATCTTGCCGACGCACTGCTCGACCTGCTGGCAGTACTCCATCCACTTCTTGCCGTTGTCGAAGGTCTTCGTCTCGTTGCCTTCGGGCCACTTCATGCCGCTGATCGCACTCAGCAGCGAGGCGAGAATGCCTGGGATCTGGATCGCCATGAGCTTCCCTTGCTGGTTGGGGGGTACGGAGGGGGTCAGTAGGCGCCAGCGGACACGTAGCCCGCTGGGCCCTCGTCGACCATGTTGTCGCCGGCGTAGGCGTTGTCGGACTCGGCCTGTTCGTAGATCTCAGCCGCGTCGCCGAGCTTCAGGACGTGGTCCAGGAACCGTTCGAGGAGGTTGAGGATGCACTGCTTGGCGAGCTCGATGGCCGCCTCGTACAGCATCGATGCGATCTCACCGAGCTGGTCGCGCTTGCCGAGGAAGTCGGACTCGGCCACCTGGTCGAGCAGCTCTTCGGTCTTGGCCAGCAGCCAGTCGACGAGCTCCTCCAGAGCGTTGGAGCCCTGCCTCAAGGATTCAGGGGAGAACTTCAGCTCCCCGTACGAGCTCACTGCGACAACCTCACGGCCTGCTGCAGCGACTGCATCATGCCGTCAGTGAAGTTGTCCATGGCCTTCAGCGAGTCGGTCTGGATCGACTGCAACTCCTTGGTGAGTTTCGCGAAGTCGGCCTGCTCCTCGGTGAGCTGAGCCATCACCGTCGCCATGTGGGCGTCGATGGCGGCGTTCACGGCGTCCTTGATCAGGTCGCCCAGCACGTGGTTGCCGCGCAGCGCCTGGGGCTGCACGTCGACGCTGGTCACCTTGCCGTTCGTCATCCGTACGCCGATCAGCTGGTCCTCGTCGTACCCCTCGACCTCGACCGGCGTGGTCTCGAGGTCGGGTACGGGGATGTCCCCGTCGGCGATGCGCTGGGTCTGGGCGCTCAGGCGCCCGAACAGATCGTTGAACTCGGCGGTCATGCCGTCCTCCTCGATGCCACTTTGCGCTCACTCTAAGCACGCGTTGGGTCACCAGAAAGGGTGACGCGGCGACCCGTGACAACTGTTCAGCAAGGAGGTTTCCTGGGCGGTCGCGTTCGTGGGGCCCTGCCCGAGGGCGCCGTACGGGGGATCGACGTGGGGACTAGGGTCGATGCATGACTGATCTCTCCACCCGGGTCGCGGCCGAGGTGCCGCGCGCGCTCGACGACATCGTGCAGCTGGTCTCGATCCCTTCGGTGTCATCGATGGCTGAGCACCAGGGCGACGTGCAGCGCACCGCTGACGCGGTCGCCGATCTGCTGCGCGACGCTGGCTGCCCTGAGGTGCAGATCCTTCGTGCTGGCGGCCAGCCCGCTGTGGTCGGTCGCTGGCCCGCGCCAGCGGGTGCTCCCACGGTCTGCCTGTATGCCCACCATGACGTGCAGCCCGTGGGCGACGCGTCGGTGTGGCAGACGCCAGGCTTCGAGGCGACCGTACGAGGCGATCGGATGTACGGACGGGGTGCCGCGGACGACAAGGGCGGGATCGGCGTCCACCTGGCCGCTCTGCGCGCCTTCGACGGCACGCCTCCGGTCGGTGTGACCGTCTTCGTCGAGGGCGAGGAGGAGATTGGGTCGCCGTCGCTGAAGCAGTTCATCGCCAGCTACACCGACCTGCTCCGCGCCGACGCGTACGTGATCTGCGACTCCGGCAACTGGGATGTTGGCCAGCCGTCGTTCACGACCACGCTGCGCGGGGTCTGCGACTGTGTCGTCGAGGTCGCCACGCTCGACCACGCGGTGCACTCCGGCCAGTTCGGCGGGATCGTGCCCGACGCGCTGACCGCGCTGTGCCGGCTGCTGGCGACGCTGCATGACGAAGACGGCTCGGTCGCGGTGGCGGGTCTTCATCATGCCGAGGCGCCAGACCTGGAGTATCCCGAAGGTCGTTTGAAGGCGGAGTCAGGCGTGCTCGACGGCGTGTCCTACCTGGGTACGGGCAGTGTGGTCGAGCGGGTCTGGTCGAAGCCGGCGATCACGGTGATCGGGATTGATGCGCCAAGCGTCGCCGTGGCCTCGAACACGCTGTTCCCGTCGGCTCGCGCCAAGGTGTCGCTCCGCGTCGCCCCTGGTCAGCGCGCCGAGGAGGCTCTGGATCGGCTGGTGGAGCATCTCGAGTCGCATGCCCCCTGGGGAGCCCGGGTGACGGTGACGCGGGGGAGTGCGGGCGACCCGAGTTCGCTGTCGCTGGAGGGGCCGGTCGCCGACGCTGCCCGTACGGCATTCGCGGAGGCGTACGGGGTCCAGCCCGTCGCGATCGGGCAGGGCGGGTCGATCCCGATGGCAGCTGAGTTCCAGACGGTGTACCCCAACGCGACGGTGCTGTTGACCGCCGTGTGTGACCCCGACTCGCGGATGCATGGCCCGAACGAGTCGCTGCACCTCGGCGACTTCAGCAAGGCGGCGCTGGCCGAGGCACTGCTGCTGCAGCGGCTGGCCCACTAGGGCTGGCGGCAGAGCCGTTCTGGCTCAGAGCGAGCCGGTGGACACGGTGGCCACGGCGGCAGCGGCGAGTTCCTGCACGGCCGCGACCCCGGCCTCCATCGTGGACCAGCCGTGGCTCTGGACGGCCACGAGGAGTTCGTTGCCAGCCGTCGTGGTGACGATGCCGATCGAGTTGATGGCCCACGTGCCGTCGGGTCGGTCGAGCCACCCGTTCTTGAGGGCGGCCGTGCCCGCTGCGCTCACGCCCCACGCCTGGTCAGGGTCGACGCTCGACATGAGACTCAGCACGTAAGCGCGGTTGGTATCGGAGAGCACCTCGTTGCTGCTGGCAAGGCCGGCCAGCAGCCGTACCTGGTCGGTCGGTGTGGTCTCGGTCAGACCCCAGTAGCCACCGTCGCCGGGCACGGTGCTGGTCAAGCCGAAGCGCGCGTTGGCATCGGCCAGCCCGTCGCCTTGGCCGATCTCGTTCCACAACGCGGTTGCTGCGTCGTTGTCGCTCTCGGTGATCATCTCGATGGCGAGCTCGCGCTGGGTGGCGGTCAGCGTGGCACCTTCGTCCTGGCGCTGGAGCAGCAGCGTCATCAGGATGTCGACTTTCACGATGCTCGCCGTGACCTGCGGGTCGGCGGTTCCCCAGGTCACCTCCGTACCGGTGGCGAGGTCAACCACTGCGACGGCAATCTCGCTGCTGGGCAGCCCGGTGGCCGTCGCGGCGGCGGCGAGGGCGGCCTCGGGGGTGACCAGCGGGGCGATCGCGGCCACGGGAGTGATCGGGGCTGCCTCGGCAGCGGCCGCGGACTCGTCGGTTGCCGCGACGCCCCCGTCCGCGCAGGCCTCGGCGGATGCGGGGGTGGTGTCACGCGCGTCGGGGACGGCGTCCGACACCGTGGTGGGGGTGGTGAGGGCAGGTGCGGCCAGCTCCTCGACGCCGGTCGCGACGGGCGCTGCCGCGGCGATCACACCCAGAGCTGCTGCCACGAGGGTGACCAGGAACCGCTTGGCTGCTGTGGTGGGGTTGCCCGAGGCCATGGGTTCACGGCACTCCTCGACTCTGTGCGGTTGCTGTGACGTGTCTGAGCGTCTGCTGCGAGTGCGGTGGTGGGCGGTTCCGTACGGTGTCGCCGCAGCCCGGTAGGCTGACCGGGTGCTGCGTGGAGACGGTCGTCTGACAGCCGAGATCAGAGAGTCCGGACAGGACGAGTGCGGGGTCTTCGGCGTCTGGGCGCCCCACGAAGAGGTCGCCAAGCTGACCTACTACGGCCTGTACGCGCTCCAGCACCGCGGTCAGGAGTCGGCTGGCATGGCGGTCTCCAACGGGTCGCGGATCATGGTCTTCAAGGACATGGGGCTGGTCTCGCAGGTCTTCGACGAGCGCACCCTGGCCTCGCTGACCGGCTACCTCGCGATCGGGCACAGCCGCTACTCGACGACCGGCGCCTCGGTCTGGGACAACGCGCAGCCGACGTTCCGCGCGACCCGTACGGGTGGGCTCGCCCTCGCCCACAACGGCAACCTGACCAACACCGACGAGCTTGAGGCCATGCTGGCCGAGGTCGACCCGGGGGAGTCGGTGCCCCACAAGACCGGACTCGACTCCACGACTGACACGTCGCTGGTCTCGGCGTTGCTGGCGTCATCGGAGCTGCCGGTTCGCGAGGCCGCGCTGGACCTGCTGCCGAAGCTGCGTGGCGCCTACTGCCTGGTCTTCATGACCGAGACCGCTCTCTACGCGGCCCGCGACCCGCAGGGCATTCGGCCGCTGTGCCTGGGCCGGCTTGAGCGAGGCTGGGTCGTGGCCTCGGAGACCGCGGCGCTCGACATCGTCGGTGCGACCTTCATCCGTGAGGTCGAGCCGGGCGAGATGCTGACGATCGACGAAGCGGGCGTGCGCTCGGAGCGGTTCGCGGAGGCGAAGCCGAAGGGCTGCCTGTTCGAGTACGTCTACCTCTCCCGCCCCGACACCACCATCGCCAAGCGCCGGGTCCACTCCGTGCGGGTCGAGATCGGCCGTACGCTCGCGCTCGAGGCTCCGACCGACGCCGACCTGGTCATCCCGGTCCCTGAGTCGGGCACTCCCGCGGCGATCGGTTATGCCGAGGCGTCGCGGATCCCGTACGGGCTCGGGCTGGTCAAGAACTCGTACGTGGGTCGTACGTTCATCCAACCCTCCGACACGATCCGCCAGCTGGGCATCCGGTTGAAGCTGAATCCTCTTCGGGATGTGATCGAGGGCAAGCGTCTCGTCGTGGTGGACGACTCGATCGTACGGGGGAACACGCAGCGAGCGCTGGTCCGGATGCTGCGCGAAGCGGGTGCGGCCGAGGTGCACGTGCGGATCTCCTCGCCGCCGGTGGAGTGGCCGTGCTTCTACGGGATCGACTTCGCCACCCGGGCCGAACTGATCGCGCCCGGCATGACGGTCGACGACATCTGCCGCTCGATCGGAGCTGACTCACTCGCGTACATCTCGCTGGAGGGGCTCGTCGCCTCGACCGGGATCGCCAAGGACAAGCTCTGCCGCGCCTGTTTCGACGGGGTCTACCCCGTGCAGGTGCCAGTGGTGGCTGCGCAGCAGATGGGCATCAAGCAACCCGAGGAGCAGTCATGAGCCAGAGTGCGTACGCGGCCGCAGGCGTCGACATCGAGGCGGGCGACAGGGCGGTCCGGCTGATGGCTGAGCACGTGAAGGCGTCGTACCGGCCTGAGGTGATGGGGTCGATCGGGGGCTTCGCGGGCTTCTTCGACGCGTCGGCGCTGAAGTCGTACAAGCGGCCTGTGCTCGCGACCTCGACCGACGGCGTGGGCACGAAGGTGGCGATTGCCCAAGCCCTCGACAAGCACGACACGATCGGCTGGGACCTCGTCGGAATGCTCGTTGACGACCTCGTCGTGGTCGGCGCCGAGCCGCTGTTCGTGACGGACTACATCGCCTGCGGTGTGGTGGTGCCCGAGCGGATCGCGGCGATCGTGGCGGGCATCGCCCAGGCTTGTACGGCGGCCGGCGCGTCTCTGTTGGGCGGGGAGACCGCCGAGCACCCGGGTTTGCTGGCCGCCGATGAGTACGACATCGCTGGCGCGACGACCGGTGTGGTCGAGGCCGATGACATCCTCGGCGCTGACCGAGTGGTGGCCGGCGACGTGGTACTCGCCTGCGCCTCATCGGGGCTGCACTCGAACGGCTACTCACTGGTCAGGCACACGTTGTTGCGCCAGGGCGGACTGCGGCTCGACCAGCGCATCCCTGAGCTTGGGCGCACGCTGGGGGAGGAACTGCTGGAGCCGACCAGGGTGTACGCGAAGACGCTGCTGGACGTGGTTCGGACCACCGAGGTGCATGCCATGAGCCACATCACCGGCGGCGGCTTCGCCAACAACCTCGCTCGCGTGCTGCCCGATATCGTGACGGCCCGGATTGACCGGGCGACCTGGACCCCGGCGCCGATCTTCTCGCTGGTCCAGACCACAGGTGGCATCTCGCAGCCTGACCTGGAGGCGACGCTCAACATGGGCGTCGGCATGGCAGTCATGCTGCCCGAGTCCTCGGTCGACGCCGCGCAGCGGATCCTGACGGCTGCGGGTGTCGACTCGTGGGTGTGTGGCGTTGTCGCGGCGGGATCGCCAGCCGACGCTCGCGTCGATCTGACGGGTGGCCATCCCGCAGGTTGACCCCAGCGGCACCTCCGGAGAGGGGCGGTTCCTGCGAGGACCGACCGCCCCTCGGGCTTCGCTTTTGCTCCCGTCCGGCGCTCGGGTAGCCTGTGCTGCACGACATACACCACAGTGCCGCGTAATCCGCGAGCGTAGACAGGCGAGGGGGCTGACCCTATGGGGCGCGGCCGTGCAAAGGCGAAGCAGACTCGAGTCGCCCGTGAGCTGAAGTACCGGTCGGTCTCGACCGACTTCTCGTCTCTGGAGCGTGAGCTCCGTGGGCCCGAGAGCATGATTCCGGAGTCGTATTCCGACCTTGCCCAGCAGTACGGGGTTGAGGTCGATGAGGACGACGACGAGTATGACGACGACCTCGACGACGATGATGATGACGAGGATGACGACGAGCCCGTGAGAAGGTCCGGCTAGTTCCTTCTCGTTCCACGGCCTGCTGCTCTGCCTGGTTCGCCTGGGGTGTTCACCGGCGGCCCTTCCGCTGTGGCGCCAGCGATTAGAGTCGACCCGTGGTGAAGCTGCCCTTCGATCGTCTCCGTACCCCGCTCGACCTCGGCGAAGATGTGACCGATGACGAGGCTGCCCCGATAGAGGTGGCAGAACCGTCGACCGAGCTGGTTCCCCGTACGGGCAGTGAGGTGGCCGTGCCGAGATGGGGCGGCTGGGTCGATGACCTGCTGCCGGGCTACCAGCGGCGCGAGCTGCGGCTCGAAGGTGTGGCCCTCCTGAGCGACGAGGGTGAGGGCTGCCTGACAGCCACGCTTGTACGGCGAAACCACCCGCCGCGCCATGACCGCGCCGTGCTGTACGTGCATGGTTGGAACGACTACTTCTTCCAGACCCACCTGGCTGATGAGTGGGACGCTCTCGGCTACGACTTCTACGCCCTCGACCTGCGCCGGTACGGCCGTTCGATGCACGACAACGAGCTGCCTGGCTACATCGACGATCTCGTCGACTACGACCTGGAGATCGATGCTGCGGTGGAGCGGCTCCGCAGGCATCACAGTCGGGTGGTCATCAACGCCCACTCGACCGGCGGACTGATCGCCGCGATCTGGGCGGGTCGCCACCCCGGTGTGATCAGCGGGCTGGTGCTGAACTCGCCGTGGATCGAGCTGCAGGGCTCGGCCATGATGCGCGCCATCGCCGGCCCCCTGATGCGGACCCTGGCGACCAGGCGGGCCACCTGGGCGATCCCGATGGCCGACTCGGGGGCGTACTTCCGTACGCTCCACGCCAGCGAGGAGGGGGAGTGGGACTACGACACCGCCCTCAAACGGAGCCCGTCGAACCCGGTCCGCCCGGGGTGGCTGAGCGCGATCCTGCGGGGCCAGGACCGTGTCGCGGCCGGTCTGGGCATCGAGGTGCCGGTGCTGATGATGATCTCGGCCCGCAGCGACTTCCGCCGCGGCTGGGACGAGGCCTTGAAGAAGGCAGACGTGGTGCTCGACGTGGACCGGTTGGCGGCGCGAGCACCGTACCTGGGTCGTCACGTCACGCTCGTACGGATCGACGACGCGATGCACGACATCGTGCTGTCGCCGGAGCCGGTGAGGGCGCAGTTCTTCGACACGCTGCGCCGGTGGGAAGGTGCGTACCTGCGCTGAGCCAAGCCGCGGTTCCGGAGTGGTGCAGAGCGGGGCTCTGCACCACTGGGTGATCCCGAGGGAGGCTGTCGGCCCTCGTCCGGTCCCTGAGCTTGTCGAAGGGCCCTGTGATGACGGCCCTG
>DAOOHL010000088.1:0-8481 GCA_035416185.1 Propionibacteriaceae bacterium
TTGGTCTCGGCCAAGGCCTGCTCGTACGAGTCATACTCGGCAACCCCGCCGAGCTCAGCAGCGAGGGGAACACGGCGTCGTACGGACGGCGCCACCAACCCGACGACGGTGAATCCTTCGTGGTGGTGGTATGCCCGGGCATGGCTCGCCCCCATGCCGCCACAGCCCACGACGAGTACATTGAACACCTCAGCCATGGGGTCCACTATGGCTCCCGGAGGCACGACGCGTCACCCCGCCACCAACGTCTCGAAAGAAATCTCCGCATCCCTGTAACGAAAGACGGCGCTGAGGCAACTAACCCATGAAACGCACCGACGAGGAAGCCGATCTGGTGCTGCGGGCCCGCGAGGGGTCGCAGTCAGCCTTGACCGACCTCCTCACGATCTATCGGGCGCGCGTACTGCGGTTCTGCATCGGCCGGATGGGCAATGTGGATGCTGCAGAGGATGCAACGCAGGAGACGCTGGTGGCCATGGTTGGAGCGGTAGCTCGCTTCCGGGGGGATCCAACCAAGTTCAGCAGCTTCGTCTTCGGCATCGCGTCCAACAAGGTGAGCATGGCCCGACGCGCAGGTGGACGCCGCGCCGTTCTGACGAACGACGTCGACGTGTTGGACCAGGCAAATGTTGAGGCGCCCGACCGGGGGGACGGGCGCCTCAGCCTCCTTGACGGCCTGCCCGCACGACAGCGCGAGATCCTGGTCCTGCGACTTGTCGAGGGGATGAGTGCTGACGAGGTCGGTGCCCTCCTGGGGATGAGCGCGGGGGCAGTCCGGGTGATGCAACACCGGGCATTGGCAACACTGAGAGCGCACGTAGCTGTGAGAGGGGGCGCGCGATGACTGACGACCAGGTCGATTCCTTCGACGTCGACGCCGATGACGCCTTCCTCGACTTCCTGTCCGACTCCAACGACCCGTTGGCGGCCGCACTGACGGGCTACCAGGACGCCGTTGCCACGGCGGCGGCGCACCGAGTCGCCACGATGGGCCCCATCGACCTGGCCGCCCTCCAGGCCGCCTCCTCGACCGGGCTCGCTCCGACGGCCGTTTCGTCAGGGGCGACCTCGTGGGCACCGCCTGCCCTCGTCGCTGCGAGTGTGGCGGGCATCGTCGCTCTCGTCTCGGTCGGTGTGGCGCTGTTCAACCCGGTGCCGTACGGCGTGCCCGCGTCCACCGTGACCAGCCAGCAGGTCACGCAGACACCGCCGAATCCGGCCCCGACGTCGTTGATACGAACGACCGCAGCCTCGCCCACGACCGACGCGTCGCAAGCGTCTGCGCCGATGCCCTCGTCCACTGGATCGGCGACGGCCGGCGCCTCGGTGCCGCCCGTCGCGCCGTCCACCGACACCGTGCCGCCGGTGACTACCGGGTCGGTGACCCAGCAGCCCACTTCGAGGCCGTCGGCCGCGCCGACCACGATCGCCCCGACGACCGATCCCAGCGGCGCTCCGACCGCACAGCCCACGAGCGACCCGACCAGCACCACGAGCCCCTACTGGAACTCGGTGCAGGTACAGATCCGGCTTGCCCTCGGCCTGATCAACCCAGCCGGGCGGCTACCGACGCCACAGGAGCTGGATCGCGCCCAGACGCATCTCGACAACGCCCAGGGCTTCGTCAACCAGATGCGCCAGACGCAGTGTGCTGCTGACGGCACCTGCCCACCGGCCGTCGCGACCCAGCTGACCCTGGCCCAGCGCGACATCGACGCAGCCCGCACCCAGCTGAACGACCGGCGCGGAGAGATCTAGCTGGTGTCGGTGCTGGGTCGCTCGGCTCGGCTCGCTACCGTGATCGTGAAGGTGCCCACTGGTGAGTAGGTCGAGTCCATCAGATCGTGGGCGACCGGCACCGTCAGGTCGAGCTGACCGAGGGCCCCGGCCCAGTACCTGAGGATCCGCCCAGCCTCGGTTGCTTGCTCGCCCGAGATGGCGTCGAGGTTGATGTCGATGACGAGTCTCATGCGGCCATCATGGCCGCCCAGCGACACTCACCAGGTTCGGATCGCACCCCGGACCGCAGCTCCAGCTGGTGTGGCCAGGAAGGCCAGGACGGCCGCGCACTCGTCAGCGGTCAGGAGGCGATGCCGAGCCCGCTGCTCGGCCAACACCACCGGATCGGCACCCGAGTTCCGGACGAGGGGGGTGTCGATCGAGGTGGGCAGCAGAGCGACCACGTTCACCCCCCGCTCACGCCATTCCTCGTGGAGCGTGAGTGCCAAGGCGTGCAGCCCCCCTTTCGCTGCCGCGTAGGCGACCGAGGGATGGGCGTTGTGCACGCCAGCCCCGGAGCCGACGAGGACGAGGGTGCCGCCCGACTCAGCCAGCAACGGCAGGGTGTGCTTCGCGACCAGGTACGGCCCGGTCAGGTTGACCGCGATCACCCGGCTCCAGTCCGCCTCGGCGAGGTCGTCGATGCTGGCGGTCGAGCCGACGATTCCGGCGACGTGGAGGACGGCGTCGAGGCCACCCAGCCAGCCGTTCACCTCCGTGACCGCCGCGGCCACCGTGAGCCCGTCAGCGACATCCACCTGCCACGTGCGGTGCTCAGAGCTCAAGACGGTCGACGCGACGATGTCGAAGCCAGCAACCTGGGCGCCACGATCGAGACAGGTGCGGACGGTGGCTTCCCCCAGGTCGAGGACCACCATCGTTCCGCCAGCCCCAGCGAGATCAGCGGTGGCCTGGGCGTACACGTCCTCGTCGAACATCTCCGGCAGGTGGTCATGGAACGGGACCCGCTCGCTGGGGGTCAGGAACTCCCCCTCGTCGATCTGCTTGCGGTCAGTCCACATGTTCATGCTGAGGTGAAGGAGCAACCCCCACGCGACGTCGGCCACGGCTCGGTCCCTTCCGGACGGTCACTGTCACCCTCATGGGCGGCAGTTCTGCGCAATCGTTGACCCGGAACGTACCAGCGAGGGTTCAGAAGGGCTACCCTCCTGCCTAGGGCAACTTCTTGCCCACGCACGAGGAGGTTCGCGGTGACGACACTCAAGGACATCGCCGACCATTTCGCCCTGTCCGAGTCGACTGTCTCTCGCATCCTCAACGGCAAGGGCAGGGCGAGCGAGGAGACCCGGCTGCGGGTGCGCGACTACGCCAGCCGCGTCGGCTACCGCCCCAACCTGACCGCGCGCAACCTGCGCATGCAGGCGACCGGAGCGATCGGCGTGGTCGTGCCAGACATCTCCAACCCCTGGTACGCCACCTTCTACAAGCACGTCGACGACTTCGCCCGCGCCGCCGGTTACCGACTCGTGCTCTTCGACACCGACGAGGATGCCGACCGGGAGGGCGTCGTGGCCGCGTACCTGCCGATGGCCCAGGTCGACGGGCTGATCGTGGCCACCTCCGGCAGCGATGCCTACTCGTCACTCGACGCCTCGAACCTGAATCGCGTGGTCTTCGTCGACAACGAGCCCGCCACCACCGCAGACAACGAGGGCAACCAGCGACCGGTCCGGTTCATCGGCAGCGACAACGTCGACGCGGCCGTCCGGCTCACCCAGCACCTCCTCGACTCCGGTCGCACCAGGATCGCCACCCTGACCGGACCCCTCGGCGAGTCCTCCGCCCGGCAGCGGCTCGACGGCTTCCACCAGGCGATGGCGGCCGCCGACCTCCCCGTACCCGAGAACTGGGTCGTCGAGACCAACTTCCTGTACGACGACGGCTACCGCGCCGCAGTCGAGCTGCTGGCCGGCGAGCGGCCGCAGGCGATCATCGCCCAGAACAACGTGCTCGCCTACGCCGCGGTCCGGGCGGCCCGAGAGGCCGGGCTGAAGGTCCGCAAGGACATCGCCGTCGTCTGCTTCGACCACATCGACGTGTACGGGTGCATGCGCCCCGCCATCACCGCCATGTGCCAGCCGATCGAGGCGCTGGCGGAACTGGCCCTGAACGCGGTCGTCAGCGCTGTACGAGGGAACCCGCAACCGCCGGAACGCTCCATCCTGGAGTCCGTCTTCGTCGCGGGAGAGACCGCCTGAGCACGACCCGAGGCACCACCTGAGCAGCGACAGGAGTATCCGCCATGGCCGCACCACGAGTCACCGCCGTCGACCGCACGATGATCAGCGTGCCGTTCCATCCCCGGACAGCAATGTGGACGAAGCTCCTGGCTGCGCACTGGGGGCTGGTCGAGGTCGTTCGGGTGACCACCGACGACCCCGACATCGTCGGCTGGGGCGAGACCCTCGTCGACTACACGTGGGCGCGGGTGACCGACGAGGCCGTCCGGCGGGTGGTCGGCCGCCCGGTCGCCGAGCTGCTGTTCTTCGACGAGCTGGGCGCCGGGCTGCAGATGGCTCTGGCCGATGCGGCGGGCAAGGCTGCCGAGGTGCCCGTCCACCGGCTGTTGTCGTCACCCCAGGTGCGCGACGCCGTACCGATCTCGTGGTGGTGCGCCGACTTGCCGCCGGCGCTGCTGGCGGAGGAGGCCGCCGATGCGGTGTCCCAGGGCTACACCTCACTCAAGCTGAAGGCCCGCCCCTGGTTCGACGTGGTCGACCAGGTCAAGGCCGTCGCCGAGGTCACGCCGTCGCACTTCAAGCTCGACATCGACTGGAACTCGACGCTGCTGACCGTCGACGAGGCACTGCCCGTCCTGCGCGAGCTCGACCAGTACGACCGGGTCGGCATGTACGAGAGCCCTGTCCGGCGACAGGACATCACCGGGCAGCGGTTCATCCGCGAGCGGGTGCAGCGGCCGCTGGCCGAGCACTACAACCCCGCCACGTTCGAGTCGGTGATCCGGGCCGACTGCGTCGACGGCTTCGTCGCGTTCGGCGGCGGTCTCACAGGCATGCTGGACCAGGGCATCCGCATGGCCGCCTTCGCCAAGCCGTTCTGGCTGCAGATCGTCGGTACGGCGCTGACCACCGCCTTCACCGCTCATCTCGGCGCGGTGCTGACCCACGCCCGCTGGCCAGCCATCACGGCCCTGAACACGTTCGACGACGACCTGGTCACCACGCCACTCCAGGTCAGCGAGGGGTTCCTCCCCGTACCGACAGCGCCTGGGCTCGGCATCGAGGTCGACGAGTCGGCGATCGAGCGGCTCGCCCTGCCCGACGGAGTCCTGCCGGAGGCACCTAGGGCGCTGCTGACCGTACGGGTGCCCGGCCGCCCCGACCGTACATACGGCCAGATGGACGACTTGTGGCGCGACTCGGAGGTCGACGGCCGGTACGGCGGACATCCCCGCGGCGCGGTCATGGACGTGCTGCTCGACGACGGTTCTGAGACGTTCCACTCTCAGCATCGCGACCGCTTGGCCGCCGTGGTTGCACCCCATCGGGTGCGCGGTTATTGAAACTTCTCTTGCAGTTCGGCCACGAATCCTTCCACCACGGCCCAGCAGGGACTACGGTGCCACCAAGCGAAGAGAGAGTTTCGCTGAATGCAACGCTGGCTCGGAACCCCTCGGGCACGGCGACGGAGCCGGCCCCCGCAGCACAATGTGTACGGCCTGTGGTACTCCAACAAGGTCTTCAAGGAGAAGGGCTGGACCCCGCCCAAGACGTGGGACGAGCTGCTCAAGCTCGCTCCCGAGATGGTCAAGGCCGGGATTCCGCCGATCGGTTACGACGGCGTGCACTGGAGCTACCCCGGCAACCTGCTGATGGCGATGATGATCAAGAACGGTGGCAGCGACATGATCGTCTCCATCGACCAGCTTGAGCCGAACGCCTGGAAGAACCCCGCGGTGAAGAACGCCGCCCAGGCAATCGAGGAGTTCCGCGCGAAGGGCTTCTTCATGCCCGGCTCCGAGGGCCTCAACCACACCCAGTCGCAGACCTACTGGGCGCAGGGCAAGTGCGCGCTGATCCCGGTCGGTGGCTGGCTGGAGAACGAGTCCGCTGAGGTCATCCCCAAGGACTACGACATGGCGATGATCCCAAGCCCGTCGCTGTCGGGCGACAAGTTGCCGCGCGAGACGATCCTCGGCTCCCCCGGTGCTGCCACGTTCGTGCCGACCAAGGCCAAGAATCAGAAGTTCGGCCTCGAGTTCCTTCGGTTCATGTCGTCCAAGGAGGCGTCGCAGATCTTCACCAAGAACACGAAGTCGATGACGTCGGGTCGCCCGGAGTGGGTTGAGGAGGTCGCGGAGACCCCGGGCCTCACGTCGCAGCTCGCTTCCGTCAAGGCCGCTGGCAAGAACCTGGTCGACTTCAAGTTCGGCTGGTACGGCAAGACGTACACCGACCCGATCGGCGCCGCCATCCTCGAGCTGTTCAAGGGCGGCATCAAGGCGGACGAGTTCGTGGCCCGCTGCCAGAAGGCGGCCGACGACTACGCGGCCAAGCCGGAGAACAAGCCAAAGAAGCGCACCATTGGGTGATCATCGCCATTCCGGCCACCTGGTCTGGTGAAGGGGGGCCCCGTCCGGCTGGTGCCGGGCGGGGCCGCTTCGACGACCACCACCTAGACGTTCTCGGAAAGGAGTGCCTGGTGAAGGCAGAGAAGTACCGCTTCGTGATCCTGGCCCTGCTGGTGCCCCTCGCGGCGTTCTCGCTGCTCACGGCGTGGCCCCTGATCCAGGCCATCGCCTACTCGTTCACTGACTGGGAGGCCTACAACCCCGAGGTCAACTTCACCGGCCTCGAGAACTACCAGCGCATGATGAACGACCAGGTCTTCTGGCGTGCGCTGCAGAACAACGTCTACCTGGTCGCGCTGGCGCCTCTGATCACCGTGGTGATCGCCCTGTTCCTGGCGGCCATGCTGAACACCGGGGGCGCCTCGAAGGTCGGCGGCGTACGGCCAGCCTTCGGCGCTGAGTTCTACCGGGTCGTCTACTTCTTCCCGCAGGTGCTCTCGATCGCCGTCCTGGCCGTCATGTTCCAGAACATCTTCAACCCCCGCAACGGACTCCTGAACGCGGTCCTGGGCTCCTTCGGCATCCGCGACTTCCCCGGCTGGTTGTCCGACTCCAAGTGGGCCCTGACCTCGGTCATGCTGGTCCTGGTCTGGGCCGGCGTCGGCTTCTACGTCGTCATCCTCAACGCCGCGATGGCCGGGGTTGACCCAGGTCTGTACGAGGCAGCTCTTCTCGACGGTGCCTCCCCGAGCCGGCAGTTCCTCTACATCACGCTGCCGTCGATCAGGGACACCGTGATCGTCTGCTGGATCTACGCCTTCATCATCGCCCTCGACGGCTTCGCGCTCGTCCAGATCCTCACCATCGGACCCGGCGGTCCTGACTACTCGACCATGGTCCTGGGCTACTACGTCTACTCGCTGGCCTTCAGCGAGTCCAAGTACGGCTATGCCTCCGCGATAGGCGTCGTCCTCGCCATCATCACCATCGCGTTCTCGGTCTTCACCTCATTGATCACGCGCGAACGCGACAAGGAGGCGCGGGCGCGCAAGAAAGCCGCCAAGGCGGCCAAGCGCGCTCTGGCGTCATCCGGAAAGGAGGTGGCGGCATGAGCCATCTGTCCGTCCCGAGCAGCACCGATGCCGTCGTGGGCACGGCAAGCCCGGCGAGAGCCCGTACAGGAATCGCCATCGCACCCCAGAGCAAGGGCCAGCTCATCGTGAGCCGAGTGCTGCGGATCCTCGCGCAGTTGTTCCTGGTCGTCTGGGCGCTCGTGGTTGGCGTTCCGCTGGTCTGGACCCTCTACTCATCGCTGAAGACGGGCGAGGAGATCCTGACCCAGCCGTGGGCGCTGCCCGCCGTACCGCAGTGGGACAACTTCCGCCGCGCCTGGGTGACCGCCGAGTTCCAGAACTTCTTCATCAACACCGTGATCGTCGTGGCGATCGGCCTGACCATCACGCTGATCCTGTCGAGCCTCGTGGCCTTCGTGCTCAGCAAGTTCGAGTTCGCGGGCCGCAACGCGATCCGCATCCTGTTCATCATCGTGATGACGTTCCCGGGCGTGCTCGCCCTGATGCCGCTGTTCTTCATGCTGCAGCAGCTCGGCATGCTCAACTCGCTGTGGGGCCTGGCGATCGTGTACGGAGTCGGCGGGCTGCCGTTCTCGGTGTTCTTCCTGGCGGCCTTCTTCTCGGCCATCCCGGGGGAACTGATGGATGCCGCCCGCGTCGACGGCTGCAGCTACTGGTCGACATTCTTCCGGATCATGCTCCCCCTGGCGAAGCCCGGTCTGATCAGCGTCGGCATCTTCCAGTTCATGGGCATGTGGAACCAGTACATCCTTCCGCTGATCATGATCAGCGACAAGAAGAACTACGTGCTCGGCCTCGGAGTTGCCCGGCTCGCCGTCGACCAGGGCTACGCCGGCGACTGGGGTGCGATGTTCGCCGGCATCGTGATCGCGATGCTGCCGGTACTGATCGTGTACATCATCTTCCAGCGCCGCATCCAGGCCGGAATGATCGCGGGAGCCGTCAAGAACTGACCTCAGATCCGGCGCCCCGGGCGCTTCACACCTAGACTCAGAGGGCACCTGCTACCCGGCCCCTGAGCCTGTCCCAACCCGGTCCCGAGCCTGTCGAAGGGCC
>DAOOHL010000088.1:8581-10166 GCA_035416185.1 Propionibacteriaceae bacterium
CACCCGATCCGGTCCCTGAGCCTGTCGAAGGGCCCACCCGATCCGGTCCCTGAGCCTGTCGAAGGGCCCACCCGATCCGGTCCCTGAGCTTGTCGAAGGGCCATCAACTACCCGAGGAGAACCATGACCGCTGTCACACCTGAAGGCTGGGCAAACGTTGGCCTGCCGCTGAACTTCGGCGTTTCCGCCGGCGACTACATCTTCGTCTCTGGTCTGGTGGCCACCAAGGAGGACGGTTCGTTCGTCACTGGCTCGGTCGAGGACGAGGTCAACGGCGCCATCGACCGCATTGAGGAGGTCATGAAGGCCGCTGGCGGCTCCCTGTCAGACGTGGTGAAGGTCACCGCCTACCTGTCCAACGCGCTGCTGTTCAAGCAGTTCAACGAGGTCTACGCCACACGGTTCGGCCCGGTCATGCCGGCACGCGCCACCCTGATCGTGGGCTTCGCCCACCCCGACGTACGGGTCGAGATCGAGGCAATCGGCTACCTGCCGAACCGCTGACCTTTACGGACGACCCAAGGAGGAACCATGGCCGTCCTGGCCACGATGACCACCGCCGAGGCTTCGGTTGCCATCCCACAGGTAAAGGTGGCGATCCTGCCCACCGGCGCCATCGAGCAGCACGGGCCGCACCTGGAGGTGCAGTGTGACTGGGCCGTCGCGGGTGCGATGGCGAACCGGCTGGAGGCGGACCTAGGGGCCGATGCGCTGTTGGTGCCGGGGATCCCGTACGGCATGTCGGAGCACCACACGAAGTTCGCTGGCAGCATGACGCTGACGTACGAGACCTTCAGCGGCTTCCTGACCGATGTCGCGATGAACCTCAAGCGGCAGGGCATCCGCAAGGTGATCGTGGTCAACGGCCACGGCGGCAACATCGAGCCGGTCAAGACGACCGCCCGCGCGCTGCGGCGTGACCACGGGATCCTGATGGCGCACGCCATGTGGGCTCGGCTGAGCGGGGCGGAGGTCGCGGCCCGGATGCCTGGTCGCGACCTCTACAACCACGCCTGCGAGATCGAGACGTCGATCGCGCTGCATCTCGCGCCCGGGATCGTACGGGAGATCCCGACCGCAATCGGCGATCGGGTCGCCGCCAATGGCCACACGGATCCGCCCCATGGCGTCGTCGACCTGCCCACCTGGTTCCATCAGTGGACGACCGATGGCGCCCTGGGCGACCCGCGCGAGGCGACCGCCGAGCTCGGTGCCCAGCTGCTGGAGCCGGGCTACGACCGGTTGCTCGCCTTCGCTCGCTGGTTCTGTGACGAGCCGCTGCCGGAAGGGATGGCTGATGTCTGACCTGCTCGTGGTCTCGGAGTTGCCTGAGAGCCTGGTGCTGTGGCGGGTGTCTAGCGGCGGAGCGGCGGAGGTGGCCACCGTCGATGTGACCGCCGGATTTCACGTCGCAGTCCACCCGACCCTGCCGTACGCCTACCTGACCAGCGGCGCCGATGGTGGATCGGTGGTCTCGGTGGGTCTTGCAGGTGACGACAAGGGGGCCACCGCGCGCGTGACCGGGGTGGGCGGCTTTCCGTGCCACGTCGCTGTCTCGCCAGACGCTGCCCTGCTGGCCACCGCC
>DAOOHL010000089.1:0-10165 GCA_035416185.1 Propionibacteriaceae bacterium
TACGGGTTCCATCGGACGGCTGACCAGGGACGCACTTGACGGTGTCGACGGCGCCGAGGTCGTTCGCATCGTGTCACCGCGGGAACCGTACACCTGGGGCGACGATGTTGACGTTGTGGCGGTCTGCACTCCGAACGGGCTGCACGTCAGCCATGCCCGCGAGGCTGTCGCGGCTGGAAAGCACGTCGTCGTGGAGAAACCGCTGACGCTCGACGTGGCTGAGGGTGAGGAGTTGCTCGCCGACGCTGACCAGGCCGGTGTGACGGTCTCGGTCATCTCGCAGCGCCGCTGGGAGCCCGTGGTGCAGGCAGTCAAGCAGGCGATCGACAGCGGTGTCCTCGGACGGCCGCTGGTCGGCGAGTGCGTGATGAAGTGGTTCCGCGACCCGTCGTACTACCGCGACGTGCCGTGGCGCGGTACGACCGACCTGGACGGTGGCGTGCTGTTCAACCAAGGCGTCCACGTCATCGACCTGCTGCGCTGGCTACTGGGTCCTGTGGACGGCGTCGATGGGGCCACCGGCACGCGGGTGCACCAGATCGAGTCCCCTGACACCGCAGCCGCATTGCTGCACTTCCAGTCCGGTGCGCTCGGCGTGGTCGCCGCGACGACGGCCGCGCACGACCCTCAGCCCGCCCACCTGAACCTCTGGTTCGAGCACGGCACGATCCGGCTGGATGATGACGAGCTCGTTGAGTGGTCGGTTCCCGGCATCGCGGCACCCGACCTGACTGGCGGCGTGGGCAGCGGATCGGCTGACCCCACCGCCATCGGTGTGCTCGGTCATCGACGCCAGTGGGAGGCGATCGTGGCCGACCTGGAGGCCGGTCGACAGCCGGCGGTGTCCGGTCGCGACGGGCTCGGTACGGCCGCCCTGGTTGCAGCGATCCACCAGGCCTCGACCGACGGCACGCGGGTCGCCCCCAAGGTCCGCTGATGTCCCCCGTCCTGCTGCGCGCAGGTGCCGCCCAGCGCGACGTGACGCCGTATGACAGACCGGCCAGCCTGGCTGGGTACGCCGGACGCAACGAGCTCTCCCTGGGACACTGAGGCGGCATTGGTCAGTCTGATCGCCGACCTCGGCCGCTGACGGCTGGCTCCGGCGCCAAGGTCGTGGGCGGCGCCGTCCCACATCTCGCCTCCGGGGGCAGCCGCGAGAGCGCTCGTGGTCGAATGGGCACATGGGTTCCCTTGTCGTGGTCGGAGTGGGCCCCAGGGGCGTGTCCGTGGTCGAACGGATCGCCGCCCGTCAGGTGACGGGACCGCTCACCCTCCATCTCGTCGACCCGTACGAGCTCGGCGCCGGTCGGGTCTGGCGTACGGACCAGGACCGCGAGCTCTGCATGAACACCCTCGCTGGTGCGGTGACGCTGTTCACTGACTCGTCCTTCGGTGGCAGCGGGCCGGTCGCCGTCGGACCGACGCTCTACGAGTGGTGCATCCTGGCTCGGGAGTCGGCCCATGAACACGCGCAAGGGCAGGGGCTACGCCCCTCGCCGTCGCCACCCTCGGGGTCTGGCATCACCGCCGAGGTACGGGCCGCGTACGACGCCGTGCCCGTACGTGAGTCCTTTCTCACCGACCCTCAGTTCCTTCGCGAGATCGCCGACATCCGTCCCGAGTCGCATCCGAGCCGCGCCCTGTACGGGGAGTACCTGGTCTGGTGCCTGGCCAAGGCTCGCGCCGCACTGGGGCCCGGCGTCGAGGTGGCGGAGCACCGTACGAAGGCGACTGCCATCGCGCGAACCGACCGGGGCGTACGGGTAGACCTCGCCGACGGGTCGTCGATCGACGCCGACGCCGCGATCCTCGGTCTGGGCTGGCTCAACTCGCCCGAGTCGTCAGCCGACGCCGCCCTGCGCCGTCAGGTCGACACACCATCGGTGCTCTGGGTGAGTCCGAACTCCCCCGTGGACCAGGACCTCAGCGGGATCACCCCTGGTGAGGCCGTGATCGCTCGTGGCCTGGGGATGGGCTTCTTCGACTCGCTCTCCCTGCTCACGCTGGGCCGGGGTGGGCGGTTCGAGCCGGCCCCCGGCACCGACGGCCGCCGGCTGGTCTATCTCCCGTCCGGCGATGAGCCGGTCGTGCACGTCGGCACCCGCCGCGGGATGCCGTTTCGAGCCAAGTCGCTGTGGGGCGGGTTGCCGCCGATGCCCACCCAACGCCATCTGCGCGGACGGGACTGGTCGGTCGAGGTCACCCCGATTGACGTTCAGCGCACGATCTGGCCGCTCGTGGCGAGAGACGCGTACGAGAACTACTACGCCACCTGGTCCCGGCTTCGACCCGGCACCCTCACCGCCGACATGAGCGGGCTGATCTTCCGTACGCCTGCTGCTCAGTTGGCTGACGCCACCCACGCCGCTGCCCCCGACCTCCCTCGTTTCGACCTGGCCCGGTTGGCCGACCCCGCACAAGGCACCTTCCCTTCGCCAGCAGGCTTCGACTCCTTCGTTCGGAGCTACCTCGACGACGACCTCACGCAGGCCGACCTCGGCGCCGACTCGCCGGTCAAGATGGGGCTCTGGTCGGTCAGCGTGAGCCGCCGGTTCGTCTCGCAGCTGACGGCATTCGACGGCACCGACGCGGAGTCGTACGACGGCCCGCTCGCCCGACTGATGGCCTTCGGCGGCATGGTCGGCAGCGGCCCACCGGCCTTCCGGAACCGACAGCTGCTCGCCCTGGCCGAGGCCGGGTTGGTCAGGTTCGTGGGCCCCAGGATGCAGACCTGGTTCGCCGACGGCGCGTTCCGGGCCTCCTCGCCGCAGGTCGACGACTCGCACGTCGAGGCCCGGGTGCTGCTCGACGCCTGGATGAGGTTCCACGATGCCCGCGACTCGGCAGATCCGCTGATCTCGTCGCTGCTCGATGCGGGGCTGGCTCGCCCGTACGCCCGACGCTCCCGACACGGTGGCCGTACAGCAGGCGCCTCGCTGGATGTCGACCCCACCACGACAAGGGTGATCACCGCATCTGGTACGCCTGACGCCGCCATCCACGTGATCGGCATCCCGGTGGACGAGGCTAGGGCGGACACGATCATCTCGCCCATGCCCTCCACAGACCCGACGATGCTGCGCGAGACCGACGCAGCCGTCGCGTCGGCGCTCTCTCGACTCTTGGAGGTCTCATGAAGCCCGTCGCGGTCGTCACCGGAGCCACGGGCGGCATGGGCGCCGAGATCGTCACCGACCTCGCCTTGACTCATGACGTGATCGCGGTGTCCAGAAACGCCGCCGCGTTGGCCGCGCTCCAGACCAGGACAGGCTGCTGCGGGTGGCTGGGCGACCTCACCGATCATGCCTTCCTCGCTGAACGAGTCGCCGAACTCGGCCGGCTCGACGTGCTGGTCCATGCGGCCGCCGTCTCCACACATGTCGCGATCGACGACGCCACCGTCCACGAGTGGCGCCGCGAGCTCGAGTCGAACGTCATTGCTCCCGCCGAGCTGACCCGTCTCGCCATCCCGCTGCTGCGCGCGTCGCGGGGCACCGTGATCTTCATCGGGTCAGGTGCGTCCACGAAGCCGGTCCACGGCAGCATCATCTATCCCGCTACGAAGCACGCCCTGAAGGCCCTGGCTGATGGGCTCCGGCTCGACGAGAGCAGCAACGGGGTGCGGGTGAGCACCGTCTCACCTGGTCAGACCGACACGCCGATGCTGCGCTCCATCTGGGGCGGTGACTACACCACCGAGCGGTTCATCCGGCCCGCGTCGGTGGCTCGCGCCGTACGGTTCGTCGTCGACGCCTCACCGGATGTGCACCTCACCGACGTCGCCGTCCGGCCCCGAACCGAGCTCGCCTAGTCGTCGATCCCGGCTGGGATCCGGAGCAGCAGGCGGGGCTGGCTTCGTACATTCCCTGTCGTCGTACCACTCCGAGTCGCAGCCCGGGCAGACGTAGACCGGGGCGCCGTCGACCGTACGACCTGTCACCCGCTCCGCGCACGCGTCCTGACAGGGGTACGAGACGAGGTCGCGGATCATGGCTCCAAGTGTGCCGCGCTGGGTCGACGCGGCTAGTGTCGAGGGATCATGGAAGCCGTCACCCTGTCGTACCCGATCCACGACTCACGCCTCCACAACGGGCTTCGGGTCATCGTCAGCCCTGACCACTCCAGCCCGGTGGTTGCGGTCAACCTCTGGTACGACGTCGGCTCTGGTGACGAGGTCGCAGGTCGGACGGGCTTCGCGCACCTGTTCGAGCACCTGATGTTCCAGGGTTCACGTAACGTCGCGTCAGGGGACCATCTGGGGCAGATCCAGGCGGCCGGCGGATCGGTCAACGGCACCACATCGTTCGACCGGACAAACTACTTCGAGGCTGTACCCGTCGGGGCGCTGCGGCTCGCCCTGTGGCTCGAAGCCGACAGGCTCGGCACCCTGCTCGACGCCGTCGACCAGGACAACCTCAACAACCAGCGTGAGGTGGTCAAGGAGGAGAAGAGGCAGCGTTACGACAACGTGCCGTACGGCGACGTGTTCGAGCACCTCGTCACACTCGCCTTTCCAGCCGACCACCCGTACGGTCACCTCACGATCGGCTCCATGGCTGATCTCGACGCCGCGTCGCTCGACGACGTACGGGGGTTCTTCACGACCCACTACTCCCCCGATCGCGCGGTGCTCACCCTGGTCGGTGACATCAGTGCCGCGGATGGCCTTGCTCTGGCCGGCGAGTACTTCAACCACATCCCGACTGGGCAACCGCGGGAACGGGCTGAGGTGGCGCCGTTGGCTCCCCTGGTTGACGTTCCCCGCAAGGAGGTCGTCGCTGCGGTGCCAAGGGACGCGGTGTACCTGTGCTGGCGGGTGCCCGCCGTCGGGGACCCCGCCCTGGAGGCCCTCACGCTGGCGACCTCTGTGCTCGGGGATGGCCTCACGTCGCGTCTGCACGAGGCGCTTGTACGGTCGGAGTTGGCGGAGAGCAGCGCAGCCTTCGTGATGCCGCTCGTCCGGGGAACATCGCTCGCCGTGGCCTACGCCCGCTGCCGCGACGGCGTCGACCCCACGGCTCTCGAGGCGGCCCTCGTGTCAGCCTGGGACGCGTTCACCGCCGACGGGCCGACTGATCCCGAGCACCAGCGCGCCCAGGTCCAGTTCAGCCGGGAGTGGCTGAGCGACCTCGCCGACGTCCAGCAGCGAGCAGACACGATCGGTCAGCTCACCACGCAACGCAACGATCCGGACTTCATCAACCGTCGCTTGGCGCTGGTGTCGGCACTGACCGCCGACGATGTGGCCAAGGCCGGGCGACGCTGGCTGCCGAGCAGCAGCCGTGCCGTGCTGGTCTACCGAGCTCTGGAGGAGTCATGAGGATGGACCTGCAGCCGTACGGGCAGCCGCGGCCTGAGGTCGAAGCACCACCAGAGTGGCACTTCCCGACCCCCGAGATCCACACCCTCGCCAACGGGTTGACCGTCTGGGTCTACCACCGACCCGGCCAGTACGTGGTCTCGGCCTCCCTCGTGCTCGACGTGCCCCTCGACATCGAAGAATCCGACCTCGAGGGCATCGCCACGATCTCCCTGCACACCCTCGATGAGGGCACCCTCGACCACCCCGGGACGTCGTACGCAGAGGTGTTGGAGAGCTCCGGCGCCGTGTTCGGCGGCTCGGTCACCCTCTCGGCTACCACCTGCTCGGTGGAGATGCCCGTCACGTCGTACGGCCGAGCCATGGCACTGTTCGCAGAGGCTGTCCGCACGCCCGCTCTGGCCGATGACGACGTGACCCGCCACGTGGCACTGCGCCTGGCCGACATCGAGCAGCATCGCGCCAACTCCTCGCACCTGGCAGGCCTACTGACCCGTCGAGCCGTCTTTGACGCCGGCTCCCGCGCCTCACGGATGAACGGCGGCACCTCAGCCTCTGTTGCTCGAGTCACCCCGGAAGCTGTCAGGCAGTTCCACCAGACCTGGTACTCCCCCGTTGGAGCCGTGCTGGTGGTCGCTGGCGATTTCCTCGGGTCCGACCCCCTGCCTGCCGTCGAGGCGGCCTTTGGAGACTGGGCACCGAGCCCCGGTCACCCGCTGCATCTGCCTTCACGACCAGGGTCTGCCCGCCCGTACGTGATCGGACGCGACGGCTCCGTCCAGGCCGACGTCCGCCTCGCGGCCTTCTCGATCGACCGTCATGACCCACGATGGGCACCGCTGCAGGTTGCGTCGTACGCCATGGGTGGGGCGTTCCTCTCCCGACTGAACCGAGTGCTGCGCGAGGACCGCGGCTACACCTACGGCATCTCCATGAGCCCGCATCCCCTGCGCTCCGGTGGGTACTGGACCGTCGGCGGCTCGTTCCGCAACGAGGTCGTGGCCGCCGCAGTCGAGGAGACGCAGGCGATCCTGGACATCTCACACAGCCCCTTCACCGAGGTGGAGGTCAGCCAGGCAGTCAGCTTCCTGACCGGTGTCGCGCCTTTGCGCTACGCGACCGCGCAGGGAGTCGTGGAGCAGGCGGCCGCACTGGCTGCCGCAGGGCTCGACCCCGGTTACGTCGACCGGAGCCTGACCAGACTCCGGCAGGTGACCGCGGCCGAGGCGACCGCTGCCTACACCGAGCTTGTCCAGGACCCCGTCCTGGTCGTGGTCGGCGATCCGACGGCGCTGGCCGGGCTGGGCCACCCGGTCGAGACCGTCCCTGAGCTCTAGCGGACGCAGGGACGACCTCGACGATTCGGAGCCAGCCGTTCAGCGGCCCGCCGCCTTGACTGCCCGCTCGACAGCCGCCTTCGCGTCGTTGACCGCCTTCTGGTAGCCCGCAAGGTCACCGTTCTTCAGCGCTGTGTCAGCAGCGTTGAAGGCCGCTCCAGCCTCGTCCAGCGCCTTGTCAACGGCGACCTGGTCCACCGCTCCGGTACCCCCGCCAGGCGGAGGCTGAGTGCCAGGTGTGCCGCCGGTCTCACCCTCGCCGGTGTTCACTCCCGAGTCACCGGAGAACACCTGGTCGAGGGCTCCTTGCAACGTCTCGGCAATCCCTGTCCGGTCACCAAACCGGACGATGATGAACCGGAGTACCGGGAAGGCGCCGGTCTGGGTGTCCTGCCGCTGGGTGTACACGGGCTCGACATAAAGCAGACCGCCGCCCATCGGGATGGTGAGGAGGTTGCCGAACAGCGCCTTCGCGGTGGCGTTCTGCTGGGAGAACGGAAGCAGCGTCTGCTGGACGCGGTCGTTGGTGGTCATGGAGTTGAACGCCTGCCCGGGGCCTTCGATCTGCTGGGTGTCGGACATGCGCAGGACCCGCAGCCGCCCATAGTCGGGACTCGCCGCATCAGCCACGACGGACATGTACGAGGCCAGGTTGACCCGGTTGATCGGTGTGTACACCGTCGTCTGTGAGAAGACCGGTTGAGCATCTCCGGGAGCAAGCTTGCCGTCCCTCTGCGCGTCAGGCCATTTGATCGACAGGTAGTACGTCGGTTCCTTCGGCCTGGTCCGCTCATCGGCCCGCTTCAGCGGATCGGGTGGGATCACCCACATGTCGGACTGGCTGTACCAGTCCTTCGGCTCCTGGATGTGGTACCTGGCGAGGACCTCGCGCTGCACCTTGAACAGGTCCTCGGGGTAGCGCAGATGGTTCATCAGGTCGTTCGAGATCGCCGACTTCGGCTGGACCGAGCCTGGGTAGACCTTCATCCACGTCTGCAGCAGCGGGTCGGTGTCATCCCACGCGTAGAGCGTCACCGTGCCGTCGTAGGCGTCGACCGTGGCCTTCACCGAGTTCCGCATGTAGTTGACGTTCTGGTCGACGACGAACGCTGACGACGAGGTCATCGCATCGGACGTCGCATTGCGCAGCTGCACGACGTGCGAGTTCGGGTAGTGGTCAGTCATCGTGTAGGCATCGACGATCCAGACGATTCGGCCACCCACGATGGCCGGGTAGACGTCCTGGTCGGGCGTCAGCCACGGCGCAACGGCCCGGACCCGCTGGGCTGGGGCACGGTCGTACAAGATCTTGCTGGCTGGGTTCACGCGGTTCGACAGCAACAGGTTCACGTCGCCGAACCGGATCGAGTAGAGGAACCGGTTGACCAGGTTGCCGATGTCGACGCCGCCCTTGCCGGTATAGGTGCGGAACTGCTCGCCGCCCCCCTGCGTGCCACCGGGCGTGTCGAACTCGATCGGGTCGGCTCCTTCGGGCTGGCCGACGACGACCCAGTTGTTCTGGAGCTCGCCGTAGTAGATGCGCGGCTGCTCAGCGGTCAGCTTGCCGAGGGTGGGGATGTCCTTGGCCAGCCACTCCGGCTCACCGCTGGTCTGGCGCTTGTTCCCGTACGCCGCCACCAGCCCGTAGCCGTGGGTGTAGACGGTACGGATGTTGTTCCACTCCTGGTTGGGCAGACCCTTCTGGTCGATCTCGCGTGCGGCGATGACGACGTCGGTCTCCCTGCCGTCGATGGTGTAGCGGTCGACGTCGAGGACCGGAGCGAACGAGTAGAAGCCACGGATCTGCTGGGTCTGCTCGTAGGTCTGCTGCACCATGGCCGGATCGATCAGCCGGATTCCGGGCAAGGCGGCAGCGTCGCTGCGCAGCTGGCCGGGCACGGTCGTGGTCTTGGCGGAGTAGTCGTAGATCTCTGCCTTGTCGACCCCGAACGCCTGCCGCGTGGCAGCGATGTGGTTCTCGATGTAGGGGCGCTCCTTGTCCGGCTCGTTGGGCTTGACCGTGAAGGACTGGACGATCATCGGGTAGATCAGCCCGACGATCAGCGACGTCACTACCATCAGCACCACCGACGCGACCGGGAGACGCCAGCTCGGCCGGACGGCGTTGTAGAAGAACAGGGCCGCGGTGATGAACGAGGCGACGGCGCCCACCATCAGAGCCGTCATCCGAGCGTTGTCGTCTGTGTACGTCATGCCGTTGAGCAGGCCGTTGTTCGACAGTACGAGCGCGTACCGGTCGAGGAGCTGGTCGATGCCATGGGCGACGAGCGCCAAGCCCAGCAGGATCGACAGCTGCGACTGCGGGCCGCGGGCGGACTTCACCCCGGGCGGACGACCGATGCTGATCGAACCCAGAGCGAAGTGCACGGTGGCGGCCACACCGGCCGAGATCAGGAACACCGAGAGGGCGAAGCTGTTGAGGAACCGGTACCAGGGGAAGCTGAACACGTAGAAGCCAACATCCATGCCGAAGTTGGCGTCGGCCGTCCCGAACGGCACTTGGTTGTGCCAAGCGAGGAACGTCGGCACCTGCCCGGCTGCGGCGACGCCGCTCATCAGGCCAAAGAACGCGGCTGGGACGAGCGCGACCAGCCACCCTCGCTGATCGAGGAGGTCGCGATAGCGAGCCAGGACCGGGCTGGCCGCCCCGCCTGCGTCTCGAGACAGCCGATAGGCGACGATCATGGCTACCGCCACGGCGGCAGCCATCACCAGGGCGAACGCAGCGAACATGCCTACCGAAGTCCACAGCTGGGTGCCGAACACCTGAGGGAAGCCCAACGACCTGAACCACAGGTGGTCGGTCCAGACCTCGCTGAACAGGAGGAGCAGATAACCGAGCACGGCGACCGCGATGACGGTGGGCAACAACGACCTCCGCCGAGCGGGGAGGCTGGTCACAGAAGCGGACACGGAGTCTCCTTCGAAAGGGTGAGGCAGTTCAGTCCAATGTAGCCGCGAGCGCCGCAGCCAGACCCGGCACCATCGACTCGCCGCCAAGCAGTTCGGTGGGGTTGCTCCGCAGGCGGGCAATGCTGTGTCGAGACCCTTGACGGAGTGCGCCCGTCACGACCCTGACGTCATGGCGCTCCGGATGCCCTGCGACGAACTCCGCAGCACCCTCCTCGGGAATCTCATCCTCCAGGGCAGCAGGCAGGAAGCTGCGCTCCACGGCGAGGACGCACCCAGCCACCGTGACAGGCCAGGCAATGTGCGCCAAGGCGCTCATCAAGTCCCGGCCCTCGTGAAAACCCTCCTGCTCGACACTGGAGAGGTGACCCGCGGGATGCTCAGCACTGAGCTGAGCAGCCAGGCCTGGCTCGGCAGCCAGCAGCTCGTCGGTGGGAACGAGAGCGAACAGTCGTGCAGGTTGGTCCCACCCGGCCGTGCCCACGTGGCGTTCGATCTCCAGCAGAGCCGCGACCAGCGCGTCGTCGCTCGTCAGCATCGCTCCACCTGTCCTTCCCGGGCTGGGTCGTTCAACTGC
>DAOOHL010000090.1:0-3262 GCA_035416185.1 Propionibacteriaceae bacterium
CAGGGGAGGGTTGGCGTTGGCGGGGTCCTTGGACTGGCTGAGGGACCGAGGGGCGGGACGGTTCGGCGTGTCGCGCAGGAAACTGACGTCCCGGTCACTTTCGTGAGGCGAGCCCCGTCTCGTACGCGATCAGGACCAGCTGGACCCGGTCGCGGGCATGGAGTTTGGCCAGCAGCCGACCCACGTGAGTCTTGACGGTGCCCTCGGCCATGTAGAGCGAGGCGCAGATCTCCGCGTTGGTGGCGCCAGCCGCGACCTCGATGAGCACCTCGCGCTCCCGGTCCGTGAGCAGGTCGAGCCGGGAGTCCTGCCGCGTCGGCCCGGTCGGCAGGGTGTGCGAGACCTGGTCGAGCAGTCGCCGGGTGGCGCTCGGGGCGACGACAGCGTCCCCGGCGGCAATGCTGCGGATCGCGCTCAGCAGCTCAGCCGGCCGGGCGTCCTTCAGCAGGAACCCGCTGGCTCCGGCGCGCAGCGCCGCGTACACGAATTCGTCGGTGTCGAACGTGGTGAGCACGAGCACGCGGCACTCGGCCCGGGAGGCGATGATTCGGCGGGTGGCTTCGACTCCGTCGAGCACAGGCATCCGCACGTCCATCAGCACCACGTCGCAGGGGGTGCTCTGGACCAGTTGGATCGCCTGGCTGCCGTCGGACGCCTCGCCGACGACTCGCATGTCGTCCTCGGCCTCGATCAGCATCCGGAAGCCGCTTCTGACCAACGACTGGTCGTCGACCAGCACGACGCGAATCGTGGTCTGTCCGGGATGGGAGGCCTGGCTCACGGGACTGATTCTTCCTGTTCTTCGTCAGCCGCGCCGAGGAAGGGTGGCGCGGACGTGGTAGCCGCCGTTCGGACCCGCGCCGGTCTCGAGGCTGCCCCCCAGGGCGGCGACCCGTTCCTGCATGCCTCGCAGCCCGTTGCCGAGACCGTCGTCGTTGGCGCTCGGACCTGTGCCCGAGTCGGTCACCGCCACCTCGACGGCCGCGGGGGTGTAGGTGAGATGCACCACAGGCTCGGGGTTCGGGCCCGCATGCTTGAGGACGTTGGTGAGCGCCTCCTGGATGATCCGGTAGGCCGTCAGCTCGACCGTCGGCGACAGCTCGCCCGGCTCGCCGGTGACGTCGAGCGCGGCGCCAGCGCGGGCAGCCATCTCGGGGATCTCGGTGAGCCGGGGCGAGGGCGCGTACGACTCGACCTCGTCAGAGCCCTGTCGCAGCACGCCGACCAGTCGCCGCATCTCGCCCAGCGCCTCGCGGCCAGTGTCGGCGATCGTCTCCAGGGCTCGTAGGGCGGCATCGGGGTTCTTCGCTGCTATCGCGCGGCCGCCCTCGGCCTGGACCACCATCACCGACACCGAGTGGGCGACCACGTCGTGGAGGTCTCGGGCGATCCGGTTGCGGGCCGTCTCCTCCGCCACCCTCACCCGCTGCTCCCGTTCCGACAACTGCATCCGGTGCCGTTCGGCCTCGGCGTCGAGCTCTCGCTGCTTCGCGCTGGCCACGTCCCGGGCCCGGCGACCAATCGCGTACGGAGTGATCACCAGACCGAGGCATACCAACGACGTGAGGCCCGCCGACAACAGGGCCATTGGCTGTGTCCCGAACGGGCCGATGATCCAGCGCACCGGGGCGATCGCGGCCCCGACCGCGCCGACCGCCACGACCGTACGGGACGCCAGCCCCTCGACCCAGCGAGCCACCGAGTAGGCACACAGGGGCACCACCACGATCGATGCGGTGGGGACGGGAACGGTCACCAGCTGGCCGACGGCAGCGACCGCCACCAGAACCATCATCAGCAGCGGCGCATGGCGGCGCAGCACAACTGGCAGCATCATCAGGGCGCCGGTGACGCCCGCGGCCGCCAGCACCTCGAGGTCTCGAATCTGGCCGAACAGCCACGCCAGGAAGAGATACGGGACCTCGACCAGCACCAGAGCGAGACCGGCGAGGACGGCGTCGAAGACCCAGTCCTCTCGGGTCGCCCCGGGGGACGTCAGGCGCCTCAACACCTCGTCAGGGTAGCCGCACGGATGTGGTCACCGGGACGTCGTTGCTGGTCTCCAGTGACGTCACCAAGTCTCGGGACACCCGGGAATCCCTGGACTGCCCAGCCTCCCCGGACTCCGCTGGCTCCCTTGACTTGCCGACGTGCGGAGTCTCGGCGGGCGGGGTGAGGGAACCGTGCACCCTGTCGTGCCACGCCAACACCGCGTCACCGACAGCGGCCATGTGCCGCAAGTTGACGTGCAGGTCGCCGAAGCAGCCCGTCAGATAGGCCATCACCAGCTTTCGAGTCGGGTCTGCCCAGCCGATACAGACGTCGCTGCCGTTGTGACCGTAGGCGTACGGGGACGACAGCGCCCCGAGTGCGCTCACCTCCGACTCGACCGGGCGAGGGCCGCCCAGCTGGAATCCCTCACTCCATCGAATGAAGGTGCCGGTGAACAGGTCGCGATGCTCCCCGGAGGTGGGCACCAGCATGGCGGCGATCGACTCACTCTGGAGCAGGTGGCGATCGCCCCACGAGCCGCCCCGGCGCAGCGTCTCGTAGAAGATGGCCACGTCTCGCGCGGTGGCCGACACCCCGGCGGCGGGGATGACGGCCGACCGGACGTGAGGCTGGTTGCAGAAAGCGGCGGCGACGGTGAAGCGGAGGTCGGACGGCTGGAGCATGACGGCGCGGGCTGCGGCTTCGGCCGGCAGCCCCAGGTAGGTGTCGTGGACGCCGAGCGGTTCCAGCACCAGCTCGCGCATCACCTCGGCGAGGGGGCGCCTGGTCACCCGCTGCACCACCTCGCCGAGGATGAACCCGAAGGAGACGAACCCGTACGCGGTCCGTCCCGGCTCGAGCTGCTTGAGGCGCGCCTTGACCAGCCGCTGCAGCGACCAGTCCCACTGCGGCATGAAAGCCGCGTCGAAGAACGGGTTGCCCGCCGTGGAGACCCCGGACCGGTGCCGGACGACATCCCGTACGGTGACGCCCTCCTTCCCATGGGCGCCAAACTCCGGCCAGTAGTGGGCGACGGGCTGGTCGAGGTCGATCTCGCCGCGCTCCACGAGCCGCCGGACGAGGACCGCGAGGTAGGGCTTCCCAGCCGAGAACAGCCAGAAGAGGTCATTCCGGGCGCACAGCATGGCCCGGTCGAGCACCGGCTGACCGTCGTACAGGACGACGAGCTGAGCCGGCTTGTGCCGGGCCTGCACCAGATCCCACGCAGCCTCAAGCGACATGCCCCCAGTGTGCCGCGGGGGTGGTCAGG
>DAOOHL010000090.1:3362-10048 GCA_035416185.1 Propionibacteriaceae bacterium
GTGGATGAGACGCCCCGCCGTGCCGCCCTGGTGCAGGGGCTGTCGGCGTACGTGCTGTGGGGGCTCGTCGTGCTGTTCTGGCCGCTGCTCAAGCACGTGCCAGCGTGGGAAATCCTGGCGCACCGGATCATCTGGTCGTTCGTCGTCGTCGCGCTGGTGCTGGTCGTTCTCAAGCGGCCGTGGACGTGGCTCCGTACGGTCGCGTCCGACTGGATGCGGCTGCTGCCAGCGACCGTGCTGATCGCCGTCAACTGGGGTGTGTTCATCTGGGCGGTCAACGCCAACCACGTCGCCGAGACCAGCCTCGGCTACTTCCTCAACCCGATCGTGAACGTGGCTCTGGGGATGCTGTTCTTCCGAGAGCGACCCGGCGGCGCGGCCCTGATCGGGGTCCTGCTGGCGGCCTTCGGTGTCGCCTGGATCGCCGTCGAGATGACCGGCACGGTCTGGGTGTCACTGACGCTGGCGCTGTCGTTCGGGCTGTACGGAGCGGCGAAGAAGCGGACCCACCTCGGGGCGCTGCAGGGGCTGGCGCTCGAGTCGGGGCTGCTGACCCCGGTCGCGATCGGCTACCTGCTCTGGTTCGGTACGAGCGCCTTCTCGTCGTCGTGGCGGGACGCGCTGCTGCTGTTCGCGGGTGGGGTGATCACGGCTGTGCCGCTGTGGCTGTTCGCCAAGGCAGCGCCACGGATCCCGCTGGGTGTGCTGGGGATGCTCCAGTTCATCGCGCCCACCATGACGTTGATCCTGTCGGTGACCTGGTTCGGCCAGCAGGTGCCGTGGGTGTTCTGGGCCGGGCTGGCGCTGATCTGGTGTGGGACGGCGCTCTACCTGGCGGTGTTCCTCCGTACGGCACGACGCCGGACCAAGCCCGCGGCAGAGGCGGCCCGCTGATGCTCGGGACGTTGCACAACGACACCTACTTCGCCCGCATGGCCGCCTCGTTGGGCGACAAGGCGCGGCTGATCGAGTGGCTCGTGCCGGGGACCACCATTGACGTGGGTGCCGGGGACGGCGGTCTGGTACGGGCGATTGGCGAGCGTGCGGGGTACGTCGCCTATGGGGTCGACGCCTCAGAGGCTGCTGTGGCCCGGTCCGACGGGTCTGTCCGGTTCGGGTCGTCGCCTGGACTCCGTACGGCGTTTCCTGAGGTGGAGCAGGTCGAGAACGTTGTCATGTCGGCCGTGTTGCATGAGATCCACTCGTACGCCCAGCCGCACGGGTTGGCGGTGAGCGAGGAGGCGGTCGCCGAAGCCGCGGCGTGGTTGTCGCCGGGTGGGCGGCTGCTGATTCGGGATGGAGTCGGGCCGGACGATCCTGAGACGGAGCTGCGGGTGCGCTTCGTGGATCCTTCGCACGGTGCCGCGTTCCATGCGGCGTGGCACGAGATCTCGCAGCAGCTAGGACCCGAGCGCGCGTCTGCCCGGACGAGGATCGAGCCCGAGGACGGCTGCTTGTACGGGACCGCCCGCGACATCACGGCGTTCCTGGTGGTCTTCGTGTGGGGTGAGGGGTCGCTGGCGAGGGAAGCGCAGGAGGACTACACCTGCGCCGGCGCCCTCGGTGTACGGGCAGACCAGCTGGCGGCCTGGACGGGACTGCAGGTCATCCACACCGAGTCGTACACCCAACCTGGCTACATCGAGCACTGGGAGAAGCTGTGCTCCGTCGAGCAGCTCACGGGCGGCGAGGATGGCTGGGTACGGCGCGACTGGCCCGCGACCAACGCGATGTGGATCCTGGAGAACTGACTCACCCTGGGGGCTGCCACCACTCGAGCCGAACGCAGACTTCTGGGCAACACACCACCCAGAAATCTGCGTTCGACTTGTGGAGCCGGTTGCCGCTTGCCGCTCCGCGTCACAGACCCCGTGAGAAGTCCGTGATCAGGTGCGGCACGGCCGAGTCGAACCCGGCAATGTCGAGCATGCCCGCATCGTCGGGGTCGGCGATCGAGAAGCCGGACGCGGTCATGCCGACCACGATCAGCTTCGCCGGGATGCCGGTCGCGTCACGGTACTGCTGCAGCGCGACATGGGGCAGCACATTCCCCGCCCACGTCTCGTTGTCGGTGTAGACCACGAACGTGTCGACCGCCATGCCCGTGTTGCGGGCGTGGAGCATCGGCAGCGAGCAGTCCGTACCACGGACGCGCGGGGCAGCACCCCGCTCCGACACGTCGAGGATCGCCGCGAGCAGCGTCGCGTGGTCGTTCTCGGCGAGCCGGAACACGGCCGCGGCGTTGTCACGGGGCAGCTCGAACCCCGGGCACTCATCTCCAGAAGATAACCACTGCTCGTCGGCCCGTACGGCTCCAGGCGGCGCCGAATCGCGCTGATTGTGTTGTACGGCGGTGGAAACACCGCCTCACTAAGGCTACGGGGCGCGCGGGTCCCGGGCCACCGGATTTAGGCGCCCGTGGCCCGGGCTGCCTCCCGACTGGCGGCCCAGGCGCCGATGTCGCCTCGGTTGATCGCCAGTGCCATCAGCTCGGGGAACGCATCCGGGGTGCAGGCGAAGACCGGGATCCCCATGCTGGCCAGGGTCGTGGCGTTGTCCTTCTCGTACGACGGGGTGCCGTTGTCGTCGAGGGCCAGCAGCACCACGACCTGGGCGCCCGAGGCATGCAGCTGCCCCAGCAGCCGGTTCATGGTCTCGGAGCCGGCGCCTTCGTACAGGTCACTGATCAGCACGAAGACGGTGTCCTGTGGTCGGGTGATCCGCTCCATGCAGTAGCGCAACGCCCGCGGGGTGTCGTTACCGCCGCCGAGCTGGGTGCCGAAGATGACGTCAACCGGGTCGGCCAGCTGCTCGGTCAGGTCGACCACCGCCGTGTCGTAGACGACGAGCTGCGTACGGATCGTGCGGATCGACGCCAGCACGCTGGCGAACACCGACGCGTAGACGACCGACGACGCCATCGAGCCGGACTGGTCGACGCACAGCACGATCTCGCGCTGGAACCCGGTGTGCTTGCGGCCGTACCCGACGAGACGCTCCGGGATCACCGTCTGGTACTCGGCGAGGTAGTGCTTGAGGTTGACCGCGATCGTACGGTTCCAGTTCACGTCCGCCAGGGGCGGGCGATGCGTGCGGGAGGCCCGGTTCAGGGCGCCCCGGACGGCCTGGTTCGTCCGGTCGGCAATCCGGCGTTCCAGATCGGCCACGACGGTTGCCACCACCTGCCGTGCGGTCTGCTTCGCCTGCTCGGGCATCAGGTTCTTCAGCGCGACCAGGGTGGAGACGAGGTGGACGTCGGGGGTGACCGCGGCGAGCATCTCGGGCTCGAACAGCAGGCGCTTGAGGCCGAGCCGGTCGATCGCGTCGGCCTGCATCACCTGGACGACCGACGAGGGGAAGTAGGTCCGGATGTCCCCCAGCCAGCGGGCCACCCGGGGGGCCGAGGCGCCCATGCCGACCACCAGGTTGTCCTTGGACCCAACTTCGCCGTCGGACTCGTTGTCGTACAGCGCACCTAGTGCCCGGTCCATCGCGGCGTCCTCGGCCGAGAGCCCGACCTCGCCCTCTGGTGGAGCATCGCCGAGCAACAGCCGCCAGCGACGGTGGGGCTCGACCGGGTCAACCATCGCGGTCTGAGGGTCGTTGGTCATGCGGCTCCCCTCAGCAGAGTGCGGACGGTCGCCAGGACCTGCTCCATCCCGGTCAGGTCCAGGTCCGGCTCGGTCGTCGCGGCTGTGCGGTCGGCGCTGCCGAGGGCGGCGGCCCGCTCGGCGATGGTGCGGCGCTCAGGCTGGTTGAACGCACCGAACGCGCGGCGCATCACCGGCAGCACCTCGATGAAGTCGTCAGAGCCGAGCGACCGTACCCAGGCGTCGACGACCGTGAGGATGCGCAGGTCGTGGACGAGCAGCAGGGCACTGCCGGACAGGAAGCCTTCCGCGTAGGCCGCCCGGTCAGCGACGGTCGGGCCGTGGGACAGTGCGCGCGACAGCCGGGCGCCGGCATCCTCCGCGTCGATGACGGCTGAGTCGAGCAGGATCCGGGCGATCCGGCCGCCGAGCAGTCCCGGCAGGTCGGCCCTGGTGCTGAGCGCGGTCAGTGCGGTCAACCACTCCGTACGGGCATCGTCGCCCAGCAGCGGCACCACCCCCGTCACCGCGTCGAGGTGCTTCCTGATCCCCTCGGCTGCGTCAGCGGACAGGCCAGAGACCGCAGCTGGCAACCCGGCACAGGCACGGGTGAGCATCGCTTTGGCAACGTCGGCGAGGGCGCCTGTGTCAGTTCCCCGTACCGTCCCGTAGCGCTGCGCACGGACCAGGGCTGGCAGCGCGTCGAGCAGGTGGGCGACGTCGGCCTCGTGCGCCGCCCGTTCGTCCAGGGCGGTCAGCAGCGGGGGGAGGGCGTCGTTGAGCTCAGCGAGGAGGGCGGCCTCCACCCGCGCGGTCACACCGGCCAGGGTCGAGGTGTCGGACAGCAGGCAGGCGGTCGCAGCCGACTCGACGGTCGTGCCCCACTGGGAGGCGATGACGATGGCGACCGCGAACTGAGGATCCCAGGTGACGTTCCAGGCCTCCTTGAAGGTGCCGGTGCCCGAGACCTCAACCAGCTGCCCCCACGGGATCGAGAGGATCCGAAGGCGACGCAGCAGCCTGGACTTTGACCGGTCGATCTCCTTGCGGAGGTCAAGCACGTAGGTCTTCAACTCCGGAGCGATCCCGATCCGTGCTGAGCGGGCGAGCCGGCGGAGATCAGCGTCGAGCGGGACGAGAGGCGCGTCGTCCGGCACCTCACCCAGTCGCTCGCCCACGACCAGGGCGCGAGTGACGTGGGCGAGCGAGAGCGGCGAGCCCTCGCACATCACCGCGAGGGCAGCCTCCTGCACCTCAGCGAGCCCGGGCATCGGGCGGCCGCGCAGAACGGCCAATGCATCGGCCAACCGCGTCGCCTCGATCGCGTGCGCCGACGACACCGGCCGGTCATGCTGGCGGAGCACGCCCGCGACAGCGGTGAACCAGCGCTCGATCGGGGCGTCGTCAGTAGTGAACAGGTGGTCGTACCAGCCCGGCGACTCGACCCCCGCCCCGTACCCCGACGTGAACGACAGCCGGGAATGGGTCCACGGCACCCAGGTGGTCGCGACCTTGACCTTCGGTAACCCGCGCAGGATCCGCTGGTCGGCCGTCGCGGGGGGCAGCTTCCCGCTCAGTGCTGGCGCGTGCCACGCGCCACAGACCACCGTCACCCGGTCGTGGTCGCGGATGGCAGCCCGCAGCTGCTGCCGCATGGAGGCCTCGCGGCGAGCCTCGTTGGCTTGGTAGGCAGCCGAGCGTACGGGCGGCGCCTCACTCCGCAGCACGCCCATCGCCTCGGTGATGTCAGCGAATGGGTCACTGGGCGAGGGGCCAGCGGGGACGCGTCGCTGCTCGACCACGTCGTCCCACCAGCGCTCGGGATCGTCGTAGCCGGCAGCCGCGGCCAGCACGGCGATGGGGTCGTCGCGGATGTCCTTGCTCGGGCGCTCCGCCTCCGGGTCCTGAGTGAGGCTGGCATCGGGCTCTCCGCCCTCGTCGGCCTCGTCGTCGCCGAACAGCGACTCGTCGGTCGGTAGATCCGGGTCGACGCCCGGTGCCAGGACCGAGGCCGCCGGCAGGTCGATGAACCGCACCTCGCGGTGATGAGTCACGGCCCAGGCGATCGCCTGCCACTCCGGCGAGAACGTGGCGAACGGCCAGAACGCCGACCTGGCTGGATCGTCGACCACGTACGACAACAGCGCCACCGGCGGCACCAGCCCCTTGGCGACCCACGGGACGAGGTCGTTGGCCTCGGGCGGTCCCTCGATCAGCACGACGTCTGGATCATGGCTGGCCAGCGCGCGAACGACGGCCCGGGCAGACCCGGGACCGTGGTGGCGTACTCCCAACACCCTCACCTGATTCACGTCGGGCTGCCCCCCTTCCCGTTGATGCCCTTCGACAGGCTCAGGGACCGGGCTTTGGGCTGGGCGCTAGCAGCCCGGAGTCTGGGCTCGGCCTGGTGCTCGGCCTCCACCGCGCAGGCGGGCGCCGCGGCGATCGCGGCGTGCTCGACCTCCATCATTGAGATCGGGCTGCCCGGTAGAAGTCGCGCCAGTCGGGACGGTCTCGGACGACCGTCTCGAGGTACTCGTTCCACACCGTCTCATCGGCGACGGGGTCCTTGATCACGGCCCCACGGATCCCGGCGGCCACGTCGCCTGCGCGCAGCACCCCGTCGCCGAAGTGCGCAGCCAGCGCGAGCCCGTTGGTGACGACCGAGATCGCCTCGGCCGTCGACAGGGTTCCCGACGGCGACTTGAGCGTCGTCTTGCCGTCCTCGGTGACGCCCTTGCGGAGCTCCCGGAAGATGGCGACCACGCGGCGGATCTCACTCTCGGCGCCGTCAGCAGTCGGCAGCTCAAGCGAGCGGCCCATCTCGGCGACCCGCTTGGTCACGATCTGGACCTCCTCCTCAGCCGAGCTCGGCAGCGGCAGTACGACCGTGTTGAACCGGCGCCGCAGCGCTGATGACAGGTCGTTGACACCGCGATCCCGGTCATTCGCTGTCGCGATCACGTTGAACCCGGCCCGCGCCTGCACCTCCATGCCCAGCTCAGGGATCGGCAGCGACTTCTCCGACAGCACGGTGATCAGAGCGTCCTGCACATCGGAGGGGATCCGGGTCAGCTCCTCGATCCGCGCCAAGGC